>CAZPAX010000098.1:0-8642 GCA_964584535.1 uncultured Eubacteriales bacterium | reverse complement strand
GTGTTTTTGAAGATAAAATATCGCCTTCTCCTTAGACTTTTTTGATCCAGCTCTTCTCTTAAGATTAAGGCGACCTGAAGCTCTTTATTTGGCCATCCAAAATATTGTATTCAGATCATCGTTTTTGACATCTGTCCTTTTTTCAGTACAAAAAATTCGGACTCTTGGGCTGAGCTATTTGGCACATCTCTTGCTAAATAGATAGCCTAGACATAAAAGGAGCTGAATATGAAGAAATATTTAATTATCAGCATTCTGGGATTATTTATCTTGGCTTTTTGGGCACCGAATACAATGGCTCAGGCAAAGAAATTTCAAGCTCCTGATCATTATCTCAACCTTTCTTTCTTCGTCTTCCATCCTCTAAGCGTTGGCTATAAACATCTCATCGGCCATAATGTCTATCTTACAGGGAACTTAGACTATGTGAGCTCGGATACAGACCTCTTGGTCCAGGCTGGTGCTGCTTACATGATTCCGGCGAAAATCCTATTTTTCCGTTTTTATGGAGGAAGCGGGATGGAAGTCTCTCGCAACCATGGCTACATGTATCCCTACTTTATGGTCGGGACAAATTTCTGGATCCTTTATACAGAAGTCATTCATCCGCTCCAGAACAACAAGGAGCCAAATTACCGGTTTGGTTTCAGTATCTCCTTTTAGGTCTTCTGAGAAATATTCTCTGAGTGTGCCAACTTTTCAGGGCTTCCTCTCTAAATAAATTTCGCAAGCAAAATTAAGGCTGCCACGGAGAAGGAAAATTATTTTTATTAATCCTGGCTGTAATAGTCAATCATCCGGGCTATAGCTTTTTGGCAGACAAGGCAGAACTCCTCTTTTGGACTGGAAATCATCAAACAATTAATCATTGGACGAAAGAGGCCTTTTGCTGCATAACCGGCTCCTTCAAAGACACCGACCTTATCTTCAAGATGACTGTATTTCTTCTTTACTTCTTCGATTCTCCTGGCAATGTCTTTATCCATCTTTTTATACCGCTCCTCGATTTTCTTAATCTCCTTTTCTGAAAGCCCTTTTTGCTTGGCAGCCTCGATCTCCGTCTTCATTGCCCTCGAATTTTTCTGCCTCTCAGCCTGGAGATTTTCACGCATTTCCTTGCCCCAATCGGTCGGTATCGGAATTCCAGGTGAGAGGAGGTCTTTCCATTTGACTTTTTCGGGATTGAGCAGAGCAGTGATATTGGGCTCAAGAGGCTCGATTCCTTTGGGATAGAACTCATTGTAAGCGACTTCTGATGAATAGTATTCATCAGCCAGGCCAGCAAAAGAATGCCCGAATTCGTGGAGGAAGACTCTTTTGCTAGAGGCGCTGTCAACAGTTGTAATGCAGTAGTCGTTGTAAATTCCTCCACCTCCATACCGTTTGCTATTCACCAGAATGACGATGGCGTCGTAGGGAACCTGGCCGGCCATTTCCCTTAACTTTTTCCCTTCTTCGGTCAGCATGTACCTGTCTAAATCAAAAGCATTAAAGGAAGCATTGAGAATAGTCTTCTTGAAGATACCCTGTCTCGGCTCATCCATAGCCCTCTCTGGGGATGGCCGGAAAATCCCATAGACATTGAATTTTTCTTTTTTACTCTTATAAGGCTCAATTTCGAACAGATAGCCTGAGAATCGATCAACGTCGGAAATGAATTTTTCTCTATCTTCTGTGGTGTATCCTTCGGCCAGGAAAATCAAATCCACTTTCTTATGGGGATCCCCGCTTTTTAGCGCCTCATGGATGTAGTCACTGCTTTTTGTTAGCTCTTTGATGATATGGTAATCAGAGGGATCGATCTGCCCAGTGAATAGCGGATGAAGAATGTTCTTTTTGTCTCTCCCTTCAATCACCAAGAGCACAGGAAGCTTTGGAAAAGGAATGCGTAGCGAACGGTTAAAAGTCCTTTTGATTCCGCCGAGAGCAGGAGCTGTTGTCTTGTATTCTCCTAACATACAGTCAAAACCCCAGGAATAGATCATTTCGTTAGAGGCCAGATCATAGACCTTGACTGCATAGCGCCCATTATTGAAAGGATCAAAGAGATTTTTTTTACTCCCAGGCCAAATCTCTTCCTGGTAAATATGGTCGATGGTTATGATTTCTTCTTTGGCATCTCCAATCTGGTAGAGGTCGATACGCATCGCTTTATCTATGAAATAGTCGTCAAAAATGATTTTGGGCTGTCCAAGCGTAGGCCCCACACTCAATATGAGCAAGACTATGGCCACAAAATTTTTCATCTTCTCCTCCTCGAATCCCAAAATCGCCATTAGAAAGACGCTATCGCTGTCATCGCGAGCACCCATTGGGTGCGTGGCGATCTCATCAAAATAAACTGAGATTGCTTCGCTTCGCTCGCAAAGACAAATATCTATCAGCAATTCGGGGTCGAATGATATTATTTTACAATTCCTTTAATCTTAAATAAAATATACAACTTCATAAAAGAGAGATTAGAAGGGAGTTTAGAATGAAAAATGTTCTTCAGGTCGAAGGATTGAGAAAATTTTTCGGGAATTTAGAGGCATTAAAAGGCGTTGACTTTCAAGTTCAAGAGGGAGAAATCTTCGCCCTCATCGGGCCCAATGGCGCCGGAAAAACAACTGCCTTGAGAATCGTTGCCACTCTTCTTTCTCCTTCAGAGGGGAAGATCAGATTTCTAAATTATGATTTAAGAAAAAATCCTGAAAAGGTCAGAGAAAAAATCAGTTATCTTCCTGAAGAAGCAGGTGCCTACAGAAACCTCAAAGGAACAGATTATCTCAAGTTTATGGCAAACTTCTATACATACTCTCATCAAGAAAAAGAGGAATTCATTGAGAGAGCGAAAGCCATTGCTGATTTAGGGGACCGCATCAGTGATAAAGTTGGCACTTATAGCAAAGGAATGACAAGAAAGCTTCTCCTGGCCAGAGCCTTGATGAGCAAGCCAGTCTTAGCTATTCTTGATGAGCCGACTTCAGGGCTCGATGTGATTAATGCCTTGGAAGTCAGGGCAATTATCAGAGAATACGTGAAAGAGGGAACTTCTGTTCTTCTCTCCTCACACAATATGCTGGAGATAGAATTTCTTTCCGATAGGGTCGCTTTAATTGATAAGGGAAAAATCCTTGATTCAGGAACCTCTCAAGAATTAAAGGAAAAATATCAGGCTAAAAATTTGGAAGAAGTTTTTAGGAGTTCACTTCAATGAAAAAGTTTACGAATCTTCTTTTAAAAGAAATAAGAGAGCTCATAACTCTTCAATTGGTCATCTCGCTCCTTTTTACCCTTGTTTTATTCTATTTCATGGGACAAATGAGCAAAAGGGAAGTGAGCAGGGCAGTATCGGCCCAAAAAATATCTGCTCTCGATCTTGACAATTCTCAATTTTCCCAGGAGCTTATCGCTGGCCTTCAATCTGCCAGGATCAAAGTCGAAACAATGAAAGGAAAAACTAAAGAGCAAGCGATTGATTCTGCAAAAACGAGCGATTCGAATCTCCTTTTTATTATCCCCGAAGGTTTCGGGGAATCTATCTCAGAATTTAAAGTCAAAGAAATCGAGACTTATACATTTTTGAGAAGTTTTTCTCTCGGCGCGAGAAATGCTAATATTCTTAGACCTATTATTTCTGCTCTAAACAATCATCTTTCTAATAACTTTCTCCAGAAGAAAATTCCCGGCTCAGATCCAAATGACTTAAAAAATCCCATCAAAAGCAAAGATTTCGTTATTGTCAAGAATAAGATGGCAGAAGGCTCTGTCTCTGCGATTGCAGGATTTTTATCTGCCCAATTACTTTTTGTTCCAGTTATTCTGATGATGATCATTATCTACTCATCTCAAATGGTCATTTCAGCCATAGCTATGGAGAAACAGAACAAAACTCTTGAGACTCTTTTAACTGTTCCCATAAGCAGAGCCTCGATTATCACCGCGAAAATGCTTTCTGCAGGCCTGGTGGGATTGATTTCAGCCGCCATTTACATGATTGGCTTTAGACGTTTTATAGGTGGACTCGATCCGGACATGAGGGCTTCATCCCAGGTGATCAATGTCATCCAAAAATTGGGATTGTCATTCACCACAAACAGCTACTTAATTTTGGGCATATCTCTTTTCTTTGCAATACTTTGCGCATTAGCCATGGCGACTATCCTTGGCGTTTTGGCTGAAGATTTCCGGAGTGCCCAAGGCTTAGTCATGCCTATGATTTTTTTAGTCATGATTCCTTACTTCATTTCCATCCTTTTCGACATCAACTCCCTCTCTTTGCCAGCAAAAATTCTTGTTCTGGCCATTCCCTTCTCTCATCCCTTTTTGACCACTCAGAACATCTTTCTCCAAAATTACAGCGCTATTTTCTATGGAATGCTCTACATGCTTGCAGTTTTCGTCATCCTGGTGGCCATTGCCGCACGGATCTTCTCTACTGATAGAATCCTGACCATGAAACTGAGATGGGGAAGGAAAAGGCCCGTTATCAAGGATTGAGAGGTCGCTGCTTAAGGATAGGAAGCAGCAAATCTTGAGGGGAGTACTAAGCAGTTACTTATTTCAAAACAATAAATGAAGCTATATTTTCTGTGCGGGATGAAGCCGCCCAATATGGTTGTCACACGAATTATTGCCTTCACCCTCCAACGTTTTGCTGCTTACTTAAGGAGAAGCTCTATTTACAGCCATTCCTATTTAGATTAATATTTATGTTCACTCTGGGTAAACTTTTTTTAAGGAAATTTCGTAATCACATTTAAAGAAAATGCTTTATTTAATCTATCAATAGGAGGGAAAAAATTGAGTAAAAAAGCATTCGTTGTTCTTGCCATGAGTCTGATGTTACTTTTTCTTGCGGGCACAGCCATTTCTCAAGAGAAGGCAAAAGAAAAGGCTGTCAAGGTTCAACCAGCCGGGGAAAATTTTGTAACTGCTATGACCAAGGCTATGGGTGAACGGCTGACAACAAACCTTCAGGTGAAACATATTGTCGGCGATCCTCTCAAACTGGGAAAGGTAACGGTTATCCCCATCATTATGGTTGATTTCGGTTATGGTGGAGGTGGAGGCGGCCAAATAAGTGTCAGCCAACCTGTCGGCAGCGGTTTCTACATGAAAGGAGAAGTGCAGCCCCTAGGATTCATCATCATCAGCAAAGAGGGAACAAGATTCGTGAGTGTGGGGAAAGCCCCCAGGTAATGAGGAGGAAAAGATGAGAATGAAAAATTTTGTGATAATTCTAACTGTTTTGATTTTCGGCGTTTCCAGCTTGGCTTTAGCTCAGCCAAAATCTCCAGTTGAAGAGTCTTTGGCAGGCTTCGACAAAATGATGGCCCTCATCAAGGTCAGCTCGGTGATCGGTGAGCCCATCCAATCAGGAGAGACTGTGATCCTGCCTTTTGCCAGGATCAGTTTTGGTCTTGGTGGGGGAGGAGCGATGATGGGCTTTGGCGCAGGAATGGGCGGAAAAGTCATACCCGCAGGCTTTTTGATCATCGAGGGAGAAAGCATCAAAGTCGAACTTCTCCCTGTTGAAGAAAAAAAGCCGTCCTTCCTCCAGGAAATGCTTCCTACTCTGTTAAAGTTGCTTCCCCAGATGCAAGGCAAATCTCCTTCTTCACCCAAGCCCAAAGCTCCAGAAAAGACAGGAAAGCCTGAGGGTGCAAAATCTGTAGACGAGGTCAAGAAGCTGTTTGAGGAAAAGAATTATTCAGAAGCCCTGGCGGGTATTGACTCCCTTCTGGCCGGGAACCCTAATGATTCGGAGCTTCACGCCTGGAAAGGCCAGATCATGGGGCGCCTGGCCCAGGGAAATCCGCTGGATATGATGAAGTATGGAATGGGCGCCATGCAGGAATTCAACAAAGCAGTCGAGCTTGACTCCACAAATGTCAGAGCCCGTTTCGGCCGTGGCATAGGACGCCTAATGGCTCCTCAGGGATTTGGAAAAAACTTAGAGGGCGCCATCGAAGATCTGGAATATGCCTGTTCGAAACAGCCTTTGCCTGAAGCCTATTATTATCTCGGTCAAGCTTATCAGCAAAAGGGCTTGTTGGATAAAGCGAAAGAAGCTTACAAAAAGGCCCTGACACTTCGGGCTGATTACCCAGAAGCAGCAAAAGCCCTGGCGGAAATAAAATAATTTATCCTCATTTTTCAGATCGACTCGGTGAAAATTTCTTTTCATTTCACCGCATTTTTTGATTCATCTTTATAAGTGGCAAGCTCTTTTGCCCGCCGATGATGGCTAAAAAGGAGGTATCGAAACCATGAAGCCTTATGTCAAGTTCCTCATCGTCTTTTGTCTCCTTATTCTCCTACTCTTCAACCTGGGGAAGGATGTCTTCCCTTGTGACACCTGGGTTGCCCTTGCTAGCTCCACGGCCGGGCGGATCACACTCTTTGCCAAGAACAGTGACCGGCTGCTCTTTGACAGCCAGCCCCTGCTGCTTCACCTGCGGGCGAAATGGCCGGCAGGCGCCTTGGTTGACCTCGGCCGGATGACCATCCCCCAAGTCCTGGAAACCTTTGCCACCCTCGGCTCAAGTCCCTACTGGTGCTGGGGATATGAGGAGGGAATAAACGAGTTTGGCGTCGCCATTGGCAATGAGGGCGTGTTCACCAAGCCCCTGGCGGAAAATATGGAAGCGGCTCGCTCAGGTCGTCCTGCCGCCTCTGCACCGAGCGGCATGGATCTGGTCAGGCTGGGATTGGAAAGAGGCAAAACTGCCCGCCAAGCCCTGGAGGTCATAACGACCCTTATCGAAAAGTATGGCCAATTCGGGTCAGCAATGCCAACCCTTTCTATTGACGGCGCCTATGACAATTCGTTTATTATCGCCGATCCCCAGGAAGCCTGGGTCCTCGAGACAGCAGGCCGGAATTGGATAGCCAGGAAATTCACCCAGGGAACAACATCCATTTCCAACAAGCTAAGCCTGACGACCAGTTGGGACCTCGCCTCCTCTAGACTCGTCGATCTGGCTTTGGCCAAAGGCTGGTGGCCGAAGGAGAAGGCCAGGGAGTTTGACTTTACTGCTGCTTACATTGACGACTCGCCTCTCAATAAAGAAAGAATTGCGAATTCTCTAGCCAGGCAGACCTGCTCGGCTCGTCTCCTCCGCGAGATGGAGGGCAGGATTACTGTTGAGGGAATGATGCGCATTGCCCGCGACCGCTCCTCGACTCCGAGCATTGACCTCGACCAGACGGCTAGCTCCTGTATTGCTGTCCTTCCAAGCCTTAGCAACGATCTCCCTGTCTTCTGGTGGTGCGCCACTACTCCGAGCAGCAGTTGCTACATTCCCTTTTTCGTCCATGGAAACCGGATTCCAAATATCCTTTCCGCTGCCGGTACGTTCGGCCGCAGGATCATTGCACCTGAAAAAGCGGAAAGGGATGCTTTTTCCGAAAATTCTTACTGGTGGCTCTTCCGCGACCTCTGCGACAAGATCAATGCTGAATCTGTTTCCCGAAAGGCGGCAGCCCGGGCTGAGTTTGATGCCCTGGAGAAAGAGTTCGCAGCTGGGATTCCTGATGTTGTGAGCAAAGCTGTCGGCCTGAGAAAGGCAGGTCAGCATGAAGAGGCTTCGAAGATCCTGGATGCCTATTCAGAGAGTTGTGTGGCCAAAGTTCTCGAGAAACTCCAGGATTTACGGTCTAAGTTCGTGGCTCCTGCCTCCGCTTTGGTTCCCGAGAAATATAAGCCGTATGTGGGAACCTATGCCGCTGATTCAGGCCCCCTGCGAGGCAGGGAATTTAAGGTTCTCGTCCGAAACGAGCATCTCGCTCTGGACATCCCGGGAAGGATGGTCGCCGAGCTCAGGGAGCCAGATGAACAGGGAAAGTGGATTTTCGTCCTGACCAACGATATGGCCATTTCTTTCGACACCACTGCTGACAATAAGGTCAGCGGCCTGAAACTCTATCAGGCCACCCTATTCCCTAGAACTCCATCTCCGGAGCTCGAGAGAGATCCAAATGCACCTGCTGAGCTCGCTCCCTATCTCGGTAAATACGCACTCGTAGCAGCAGGAATGGAGATAACTGTCCGCCAGCAGAATGGCCGCTTGGTTCTGGACATCCGCGGTCAGGGCACTTTGGAGCTCAAGCCGCCAGACACAGGGGGCTTGTGGGCTTTTTCAGACGATCCAGATGCGGCACTTTCCTTTGTCCGCAGCACAGAGGCCAAGATTTCCGGCCTCAAGATCCATCGAGTATTCAAGATCCCTCGTCTCGAGGAAGTTCCCCAAATTAATTCTCTTTAGTTATTTTCGTATGAAGACGTATTCTCCCGAGGGATCCCTCTGCTTTAGGGCTTTGACCTTTCCGTTTTCGATGACGAACTCAAAGACCAAGTCGGAAAACTCCTTGAGCCGGAACTTGAGCCCCTTGTAGTGAATCAGCTTTTCCGCAGGCTGACCCGGATACACCAAATAAAGGACGTTGTCCTCCTTCAAAGCAACCTGAAACTTAAAACCGGTCGGGGTCTCGTAGGTCCCAGCAAGTTGCTTGAGCAACTCGGGTTTAAGAGCTTCGGGCTTGCGGGTGAAGAGAGCCTCTGCTTCGTCCAGAGACATGACTGCTTTGTCGATGTCACCCTGGGGATTTGTCTGGAAATTCACCGACCATTTTCCGTAGAGCTCATCATCGGGTGT
>CAZPAX010000097.1:4646-8833 GCA_964584535.1 uncultured Eubacteriales bacterium | reverse complement strand
GGGGGCCAAGGGCAGCTTCCTGCACCCAATTGAATCACATAAAAAGAGATGCTTCCTTATATTGATTTTTTATTTAGGTTCAAATAATAAAACTTTTAAAAGTCTGACCCCGAGTTACGCAGCCAACCTGACCTCCATCTCTGAGCAGCTGCGAGCAGCGCGAGCAGGTGGTGCAGGTTTTATCCTCATCCATCGCACCTTTATGAACGAGATCCTTCACTGAATCAGGATAAGCAAGAGCGCCTCTTCCCTGGCCGACAAGTGTCACTTTTCCTTGCTTGATTAGGGCTGAAGCCACGTTCGGGAAAAAATGGCGAAGCCAGGAATATCCTGTTCCGACAATCGCAAGACCTGGGAATTCCTGCTGCAGCTCAGCTGTGATGCGGAGGAGCCTTGCGACTCCGAAGAGCGGATGTTCATCAGGGAGCTTTGCTCCTCGGCAAGGCTTGTCATAAGGCCGGCCATAGTGGGGTCTGTAATGAGGGTTGCCGATGGAAATATTGAGGAGAAGCAAGCTAATTTTTAGCAGCTCTTTTATCAGCCTCTTTGTTTCGCTAAGATCTTCTTTCTCGCAATTCTCCTTATCAACGCCAAATCCAAAAGGATAGGGAATAGCATCATAGGCACTGAGCCGGCTTGTGACCAAAATTCCTGGAACACAATCCTTAATTTTTTTTGCTATCTCAAGGAGAAATCGCGTCCTGTTCTCAAAAGAGCCACCATAATTGCTATCTTTCCTCGTGAAAGAGGCCAGGAGCTCAGAGACAAGATAGCCGTGGCAGGCTTTTATGTCCACAGCATCAAAGCCAGCAGCTCTGGCAATTTTTGCTGCAGAAACAAAAATATCCTCAAGTCTTTCCAGTTCGCTATCTTTGATAAGGGGATAATCCGCGGGTAAATCAAGCAAGGGATCAAGAATCGGGTTGCGCTGGGCAATGACAGGTGCTGACTTTCCTTCTGGCTTTGAATAGCGTCCAGAATGGGTTAGCTGCAAAACGAGAAGAGGAGTGTGGTCCTTTCCCCAGGCTCTCTGCGAAGCCTCCCGCGTTCTTTCCACAAGCTCTTTAAAAGCATCCTTATTTTTTTTGGTCAGCATCAGCTGCCTAGGGTTTGACCGGCCTTGCTCTGAAACTGCTGTGGCTTCAAACCAGATGAGGCCACTTCCGCCTGCAGCATACCTCTGGTAGCGCCGGAAAGTGAGCTCTCCTGGGGAGCCTCCTGCCTCTGCATCAGCACCTTCGATGGGATGGACAGCGAATCTATTGGGCAGAGTTTTTCCAGCGATAGAGATTTTTTCAAAAAGGATGGAGATACCCTCAGAGAAAGGGATATCAAGGCCCAGGTCATGAATTTTTTTCAGGAACTTTTCTTTATTCTTGAATTTGAATTTTTCATGCCTGGACATTGATTTATCTATTTGCCTTTTTCTTGACAATTCTCTTGATATTTTCTATCCCCTTTTTCACCCTTTCCTGGCAATGTTCGGGCCAGCGCTCCCTTTCCAGAATCGAAATTTTCCCTTCATCCATGAGCTTTTGGCTCTTGGCAGCAAGGGTCAAGAGGCTCGAGAATTCTGAGTCTTCAAGATCCGGAAATCTGGAGAGGAAGAGGGGATCAAAAATCGGTATGAGAAATTCTCCTCCATGGTCTTCAATGGAGAGATTGATATTTGTTTCTGAGGAGGAGAGTATTTCCAATATCTCCTCAAAGTCGATGACTCCTTTTCCTCCTTCAACAGGAAAAGAAATAAGGCCTCGCTCAGTCAAGATAATTGTCCCATCCTTGATGTGAGTGGAGACAATCCAGGGACAAATTCTCCGGGTTGCTTTCACCGGGTCTTCAAGCATGGTCAGGAGGTTCATGGTATCCAGACAGATTCCAAGGTATTCTCCAGGTTGCGCCCCGCACATTTCAAATAGACGCAGTAGCTCAAAAGTTGTGAACTCAAAATGGGTCTCAATGGCCATGATAATATCGAGATCGAGAAGCATTTGCCTCTGAGCCTTGAGGCTTCTGGCCATCTCTTTGAGAAGAATTTCTGTGGCTAATGAATCCTCTTTCCAGCGCATCAAGCCAGCAGAGCAGGAGCGGACAACCCTGACTTCCATTTCCTTTGCCTGCTCGGCTGCTCTCCTATTGATGATTGATATGACCTTTTCTTTTCCTGTCTCGAGATTGAAAGGGATATGCTCCATGCCTCCCCATTCGAGATAAAGCCCTTTTTCTGAGGCATAAAGAGAGAGATCTTTGAGAAATTTCTTGTCGTTTATCTCATCCGGCCTCAAGTTTACTTCTGAAAACTGGACGCCGTCTCCGCCATTCTTTTTAACCCAATCAAGGACTTCAAAAGGGGAAAGGCCAAGAGGCTTCAAGCTATAGCTATCAACTCCGACTCTGAAGGATTTCATGGTTGGGGTCAGACTTTTAAAAGTTTTATTATTTAACTCTTAATCGAGAACTTTTTCAAGGGCAAAAAATTTTAGCTGGATTTTTTATTTCTTTATTCAGGTTCAAATAATAAAACTTTTAAAAGTCTGACCCCGACTTTTTTCTTTTGAAAAGTCCAAAGACAAGGGAAAGCTCCTTGATCTTCAACAAGAATGATAGGAGAAAATAGCTTCCCACAGCTAAAAGGAAGAGGATGAGAAGATTCAAAGCTTTTGGACCAAGTCCAGCGATTTCTAAGTTCAGAGGAAAGATTTTTTGGAAGACAAAAAGCACAAATCCTGAAATAGCAGAAGAGAAAAGAATTTTGAGAAAGCTTAAAGAAAGATCTGGAAGATGAAGAGGCCCGACCCGCTTCTGTAAAAAGTAGATGAGGATGGACATGTTGGTCATTGCCGAGAGGGAAGTAGCCAGAGCCAGACCCTTAAAACCCAGCGGTCCCATGAAAACGAGGTTGAGGGCAATATTGACTGCTACTGCCAGGACACTGATTTTGACTGGAGTCTTTGAATCTCCTAAAGAATAGAAGACAGGCGCGATAACCCGGACAGAGGAATAAGCAAAGAGTCCAAGAGAATAAAAAATAAGTGCCTGCGAAGTGTTAACCGTATCGAGATAATGAAATCTTCCATGCTGATAGAGGACAGAAATAATCGGCTTAGCTGCAAAGGAGAGGAAAAAGATAGAAGGCAGAGTCAAAAAGAAGACAAGCTTCAATGAGGAAGAAGAGGTGGCAAGGACATTGGAAATATCTTTTCTGGCAGCATAAGTGGCCACAACAGGAAGAGTGACAGTGGCCACAGCCACGCCAAAGATTCCCAGGGGAAAATGCATCAGGCGGAAGCTAAAATTCAAATAAGAAACACTTCCCTGGGGAAGAAGAGAGGCAATCAGAGTATTGACAAAGATGTTGATTTGAGTTGAAGCCAGGCCCAATATTGCAGGAGTCATGAGAAAGATGATTCTCCTCACGCCTGGATCTTTGAAAGAGAGAATAGGCTGGTATCTGTAGCCTTCCTTTTTTAAGGAAGGAATCTGAACAGCCCACTGGCCTAATCCTCCCAGAATCACACCCAGAGCCATGCCGATAATCCTCGGCTCGAAAAGGGGGCAAAGAAGAAATCCGGCCAAGATCATCCCCAGATTGAGAAGGACTGGAGAAAAGGCCGGCACTGCGAAGTGGCGCAGGGAGTTCAGTATGCCCATAGCCAATGCAGCAAGGGAGACAAGAAGGAGAAAAGGAAACATGATCCGGGCCATAAGAGTTGTCAATTCCGATTTTCCTGGAATGCTTCCAAATCCTGGCGCAATCAGATCAACGATATAGGGAGTGAGGACAATTCCGATGAGGACAATTGCACTGACGACGACTGCCAGGGCATTGATCACCAGATTTGCCAAGCGGAAAGCCTCTTCCTTTCCTTTGTTTGTTGCATAGTCTGTAAAGACCGGGACAAAGGAAACCGAGAGAGCTCCTTCGGCGAATAAATCACGGAGAAGATTGGGGATGCGGAAGGCGGCAACAAAAGCGTCTACTGCGAATCCAGCCCCAAAGAGAAAGGCAAAGACCTGTTCTCGAATAAGGCCAAAAAGACGGGAAACAAATGTGGCCAGGCTGACGACTGTCGTCGACTGGGCAATTCCATCTTTCTGATTCATACCTGAGGGTAGTTTCTTTCCAATTTCCTCAAAAGCTTATAACACAGGAAAAATGGGATGTCAAAAAAGACCTGGCGAAAGCC
>CAZPAX010000097.1:0-4546 GCA_964584535.1 uncultured Eubacteriales bacterium | reverse complement strand
GCCCCCTATTTATTTTCTATTGTCAATTCTTAGGCCGAGCTCCTGCCTTGACAACAGAGCAAGTTTATTGTGATATATTTAACTCTCTTGTTTAGAGGGGAAAAATGAGCATGAGGACTGGCGCCATCTTAAAGGAATTGCAGGAAGCACTCCTCGATGGAAAAAAGGACGAGGTTGAATATCTGATCGAGAGATCCCTCGCTTCTGGAATACCTACCTCCGAGATTCTTAATCAAGGGCTCATCGTTGGCATGGAAAAAGTTGGCACTCTGTTCAAGAAAAATAAGTTCTTTATTCCCGAAGTTCTGGTTGCTGCTCGGGCGATGAATGCTGGTCTGGCCAAGCTTGAGCCTTTCCTGGTCAAAGACAAAGTAGAGCCTAAAGGGCTTGTTGTTATCGGCACAGTCAAAGGCGACCTCCATGATATCGGCAAAAATCTTGTAGCCATGATGCTCCGAGGAGCAGGATTTAAGGTTTTGGATCTGGGAAATGATGTCTCAGCAGAAAAATTTGTCGAGTCTGCTCGAGCTCATAATGCTAGTGTGGTTGGTCTCTCGGCGCTCCTGACTACGACCATGATCCAGATGGGAAATGTCGTTGAAGCCCTTCGCGACTCCGGACTTAGCACTCCTGTCATCATCGGCGGCGCGCCAGTGACTCAAGAATATGCTGAGGAGATAAAAGCTGAGGGTTATGCTCCGGATGCAGCCAGTGCGGTTGAGGAGGTTAGAAGACTCGTTAAAGTTTGAGATTGCTTATGACTTCAAGGGAACTGGTCAAGAGGACTTTAGAATTTTCCCGTCCACAGAGAATTCCCCGCCAGATGTGGCTTCTGGCCTGGGCCACTGAACACTATCCAGAAAAAGTTTCAGAAATCCAGAGGAAATTTCCGGATGATATTGTCACCTCTCCTTCCTTTTATAAAGTTGCGCCCAGGACTTTTGGTGATGAAAATTCTCCTGGGATCTTTATTGATGAATGGGGATGCGTTTTTGAAAACCGGCAAAGAGGGATCATGGGCGAAGTCACGGAACCCCTCCTTCGGCAATGGAAGGATGTGGACAAGGTGAGAGTTCCAGCTGAGCGGCTCAGTGTGGATATAGACAAAGTCAATGATTTCTGCCGCAGGACAGATAAATTTGTCATTGCCCGCTCCTGCGTCAGGCCCTTTGAGCAGCTTCAATTCATCCGCAAGCCTGAAAATCTTTTTGTCGACCTGATTGAACAGCCCGCTGAATTCTTTATCCTCCTCGACCGTATTCATCAATTCTATAAACAGGAACTTGAGCTCTGGGCAAGAACAGAAGTCGATGCCCTTTTCTTCAATGATGATTGGGGAAGCCAGAACTCTCTGCTTGTCTCTCCCTCCCTGTGGAGGAAGATCTTCAAGCCTCTTTATAAAGATTACATTGACCTTGCTCACCTTCATGGGAAATATATCTTCATGCATTCTGATGGCCAGATCATGGATATCCTTCCAGATCTCATTGAGCTGGGGCTTGATGCCCTAAATTCGCAGCTTTTCTGCATGGATATTGAAGAGCTTGGGAAAAGATTTGGGGGAAAAATCACTTTCTGGGGAGAGATTGACCGCCAGTATCTTCTCCCTTATGGAAGTTCAGAAGAGATTATAGCTTCAGTCAGAAAAGTCAAAGACTCTCTCTATCAGGATGGAGGAGTGATTGCCCAGTGCGAATTCGGCATAGGTGCTAAGCCTGAGAATGTCTATTTAGTTTTCGAGACCTGGAACAACTTTTCGAATCTCTAAATTTTATTCAGTTATAACAATCGGGAAAGCTATTGAGCCTGATCTTTCTCCCACTCTATAGTTAATTCTGACCAAGAATCTTCCGCTTCGGCTGCTGGGATTGGTGATGATCTCAAGGGTTGTCATCCAAATATCAGGATTAGCGAGATTCAATTGGAAATTGTAAAAATCTAAAGAGGAACCTCTTCCTTCTGGGCCATCGACCATGAGATCAGCTTCCCAGTGGACAGGACATGCAGTCGGAACATAGACTGTGACCAGCCTCGGCGGTCCTTCTGTTAAGGACGGAGAGAAAGCTTTTAGAAAAACAAAATCCTTCTTGATGCCAGAAGCGGGTTTTGTAATACGGATATCTGGCATGGGCCAGGGAGGTGTTGTTGCAGGAGGAATGGGCCGGGAGTCGAGGGAAACAGCAATCGAGTAAAGGGCAGGAGTAATCCGGAGATGGTGGCGAGTATCCGGGCCTGGCTCATAGTTGATAAGCGGGAAAGAGTCTGAATCTGTGTCGACAAGGGCCACAGTCGCTGGATTTGCGTCAATCTCTTCTCCAGAGGGTGTGCGAGAAGCAAGGTGGGCAGAGTTATCCCAGGCTCGGATGACAATATCATAGGTTCTCTCTGTGTCAGTGCAAATAGTCTGAGGGATTATTCCAAAGTAATAAGGCTTGCCGTCACTTGTTTCTCCCTCCCTGAGGCTGATAGGATTACCGCCCAGGGTCAGCTCGATCGTCCTTGCCGTCTTACCATTAGCAGGAGGAATCTGCGGGCCAAGCTCTATATAAATTTGAGCTTGACGCGCAGGGTCTAAAGGCAGGTCTCTCACCACCTGAAATTCTCTTTTCATTCCACCGCTCTCTCGCCTATCAATCCAGTAGGCATCATAGCGAATATCATCCGGAGAAGTACTTCCTCTCTCATAGCTTATAGGCAGAAGGCCGCTGCCTCCATAAGCAACAGTAACTCTTTTGACATAAGGAGGATGATTGACGATTTCATAAAAATAGCCCAGAAATCCTGCACCCAGGCGGATGGCCTGCGTTGCCACTTCGTCTGTCAGCCTCAAATAGGGATCCTGTTGATGAGGTTCTATATCAGGGTCGCAGCCAGGCACTGGTGGAATAATGGGAAGCAGGCCACAGCCAAGTGAGTTTCCATCATCATAGTCTGAAGACAATCCAAATTCCTCGACTTGGCGAGAACTGAATTCTGCTATGTTCCTGAAATAAGAATAATAATCAGGCTCAGTTAAGATTGTCGCCCCTCTGAGTCTCGAATCAATGCGCGAAGGCCGCCAGGAGTCTTCGACAACTCTTTCATAGCCCTTAACACTGGCACTGATGGAGTCCTCGCAAATGCCATAGGCTGCTGCAAAGGCCACACCAGCAGCAACTGGACCACAGATCCACCAAAAAGGACCGCAAGCTGCAGCTGCCGCGGCAAAAGCTATGACAGCCGCCTCAGCTCCCAATATTTCACAGACATACATCATGTCATAGGCTTCTTCCTCTGTATATCCGCTTCCAGGATGAGGGACCAGTTTAGAATGGTCGGGTTCAGCCTGATCCTGAAGGAGATGGAGTTCATGGCCAAGCAAGAGATAGGCATTTTGTTTGCCGCCAGCACTGTATTCGTTATACTCTTTGATCGCCTGAATGAAAGTCATCCCATTATAGTTGTCATCATCATCCACTCTTCCGTATCCCCAGTCTCTAGCACTGTAAAACCTGCTTGGAACAGGCGGCCAAAAGACAAAATACCATCTGTCTGTTAATCCTCTATCGCTGCCTCCAAAGTGGTGATAGGACCTCTTGTAGTCATTCTTAAAAAAAAGATCTGGATTGGGACCGAGCCAGGCGTTATAGAACTCTGGCCTGTCCTCTGCATCTTCAATACCCGCACCGCTGAGGATGGGATGCTGGTTTGAATTCGGCCCGATGAAATGACCTGAAGCATCAAAACAGGAATATTTTTCCTTAAACTCATAAATCTCTCTGTACCTTCGACCTGAGTCATTGTTCTTGAGGAACTGAATCGCTCCCAGGGCCAGGCGGCAATGGGTCTGGCCTGACCATCCTCCAATTCCCCACAGATCAGGGATGTGGAAGAGAAGCATGGAGAGAGATAATTCTGCGCCCGTAGCTTTCAGAGCTTCTGCAGGCAGAGGGGGAACCTTGATTTGAGGAGGATTGATTGTCGCTTTCATCGTCAGCTTAGCCTGAGGGATCTCGCTTTCCACAAGAAGTTCCCTGATTTGGCGGTCTTTTTGTCCTACCCAGATAAAGGCAGAGATTTTGAGAGCCCGGGCCATCTCAATTGCCCGCCTCAGTTGCTCTTCTTTAAAAACTTTGTACTCGGTAAGGAGAGGCCTAAAGAATTTCTGGGGATTATCTCGGGGCAGAATAAAGTCAAACTGAATTTCATATTTTAAAAGCTCGCCTTCTTTTGTCACTGAGACTATTCTTCCTTGCTTCAATAATTCAGTCATAGCCTTTAGATATTTGGGAAATCGTTTTCCAACCTTTATCCTTACCCAGCTCGGGATTCCGACTGGACGGCCATAGCCCTTGCCTCCCACCCAGTAAAAATCCGCAGGCCGCAGTTTCTTTTCCTCGATTAGACCAAGCTGGAAATAAAGGGATTCCTTCTGCTCATCCACCACGCCTTCAAATTTGAGGCCTGGAGGAAAGCATTCGATCTTCAAAGTATAGAGGGCAAGGCGCTTTGTCGCTTCTTCTATTCTTGTTAAGGGAATAGGACTTGGCTTAGCTACAGGCTTGCC
>CAZPAX010000096.1:0-8844 GCA_964584535.1 uncultured Eubacteriales bacterium | reverse complement strand
GTAAACATAGATATCCGTGAGATAATTCAGGACATTCAGAAGCTGGAACGAGAAAGCAATGCTTGAAAATCCTCTGCTGCCCTATTTGGCTACGTTGCAAGATGTAGTTGACTTAACCCCTGATGTCAAGCTCTTAAAGATTGAGCTGAATGACCCTGATATCAGGAAAAGCTTCGAGTATAAGTTAGGGCAGTTTGTCTTTGTTTCCGCCTTCGGCACAGGCGAAGCACCTTTCGGCTTGACTTCAGTCTCCTACCGTCATGGTCCTCTAGAGGTTGCCGTAAGACGCATAGGCACCGTTACTAGGTCTCTCCACGAGCTTGAGCCGGGAGAAACTGTAGGTGTGCGAGGACCGTTTGGAAATCACTTCCCTCTTGACAAATACAGGAGGAAAAACATCTTCATTATTGGAGGCGGCATCGGCTTTGCCCCACTCCGTCCCCTAATTACTACCATCCTCGACCATAGAAAAGATTACGCTGACCTCCTTATCCTCAACGGAGCGCGCACTCCTCAGGACCTTGTCTTCGCACCTGAGTTTGATACTTGGGCAGCATCACCCAGAACTAAGCTAGAACTTACAGTTGATGCTGGTGATAAAACCTGGACCGGTCGTGTAGCCCTTATCCCAACAGTAGTCAAAGAGCTGAATCTTTCACCTGATAATGCCATTGCTATTATTTGTGGGCCACCGATCATGATCCATTTTACGCTTATTGAATTGAAAAAGCTCGGTTTCGCTGATAGCCAGATCGTCACCACCCTGGAGAGTAAGATGAAGTGCGGCCTAGGCAAGTGCGCCCGGTGCAATATAGGTGAGAAATATATCTGCCGAGACGGACCTGTCTTTTCCATGGAGCAGATATCCAAGCTCCTCGAAAAATTCTAAAAAGTACTCCTAACTGTTATCTCCTCCCAACCGCACTTCTTGGCAGAGAAGCTTTCTAATTAAATTGGGTGCTCCTTTATGTAATAATCAAAATTGGACTAAGAGTAGATGTTGGGGGGATTAGATAGGGAAAGAGATCTCTTGGAGAAAAGTAGGTTTACCATGGGAGTGAACGAATGGTTACGCTTCTTGTCTATTTCGGTTACATTTTTTGTATGATAAGATGATATATCGTACGGTTACATTTTATATGATTTGATCCGTTGTATTGTCCCCAAAAAGTTTATTTGATATCATAATTTTTCTTATTTAAAGGAGGAAATTATGAATGTTGGTGTCATCAATGAAAGTTGCAAGATAGAAAATCGGGCAGGCTTGACGCCGAGTGGAGTTTCTTTTTTAGCTGAAAAAGGACACACGATTTATGTTCAGGCTGGGGCAGGTTTAAAAGCTGGCTACACCAACGAAGACTATGCAGCTCAAGGGGCAAAGATCGTTTTTACTGAAGAAGAAGTCTTTGGCCGTTCGGACATTGTTCTCAACATCTCACCTCTCATTCAGGAAGAATGCAAACTGGTCAAAGACAACCAGGTTCTCTTCGGGTTTCATCATCTGGCTGTTTCCCGAAAAACACTGGTTGAAGAGCTGCTTCAGAAAAAGGTGATCATGATCGGCTATGAAATTGTTCAGGAGGAGGATGAGGTTCTTCCCTTTCTTGAAAGTCTGGGTGAAGTAGCAGGCCAGATGTGCCTTGTCATATCAGGGCATTTTCTTCAAACCAACCAGGGCGGTCGAGGCATGATAATCGGCGGAGTTGTCAGCGTTCCTCCCGCCACTGCAGTCATTGTTGGGAGCGGAGTCCTGGCCAAAAGCGCGATGAGGGCGATGCTTGGAGCAGGCGCCCAGACCATTGTCTTAGGTCACAACATGGATCGACTGAGAAAGCTGGAAGAGATGACCTCGGGCAAAGTGATAACCCTTATTGGCACAAAATATAACCTGGCCAGGATGACGAAAGTTGCTGACATATTGATAGGAGCTGTGCTTCGCCCAGGCGAGAGGGCTCCCATCATGATCACCAGGGAAATGGTCAAATCCATGAAAAAAGGCTCGGTGATTATTGATTTGGCTATCGATCAGGGCGGCTGCATTGAGACAAGCCGCTTAACCACCCTTGAACATCCGACTTTTGTTGAGGAGGGAGTTATCCATTATTGCGTTCCGAACATTACCTCTGCGGTGAGCAGAACTTCGACTAAGGTCTTATCCAATCTGGTTGTTCGCTATTTGCACCTGATTGGCGACCTGGGAATTGAGCGGGCTTTGAAGGACAATCCTGCCTTGATTCAAGGTGTTTACATCTGGCGGGGAGGAATTGCCAAGAAGAATATCGCCGAGAGATTCGGCCTCCGATATCAAGAATTAATCTTTTCCTGACAGATGGCGTACAGAAAATGGAAGATATTCTCAGCGAATTCAGCCCAAATCAGAAAAATCTCATTCATATTCTTCGCAGAGTCCAAGCAAAACATGGCTATATCCCGCTTCAGGCCATTTCTCAGATTGCCTGCCATGTGAGAGGCGCGAGGATCGTCATCATTGATGGCAAATACCATGGTCAGATGAAAACAAGAGAAGTTGAGAAGCTCATTGAGAAAGTTCAGCAAGAAAATGAGGAATGACTTTCAATAATGGCTAAGATAGATATCGCAAGATTAGAGAAGATCAGAGCTCAGATTTTGGAGTCCAGAGAGAAAGGGGGTACTTGTATTACTATTTGTGGTGGAACAGGTTGTCATGCCTATGGTTGTCTCACTGTGGCTCAAGCTTTCAGTGAA
The DNA here is from genome assembly GCA_964584535.1 of uncultured Eubacteriales bacterium. GTDB lineage: Bacteria > Acidobacteriota > Aminicenantia > Aminicenantales > CAZPAX01 > CAZPAX01. The sequence goes on along the minus strand of CAZPAX010000096.1, from coordinate 6,117 downwards.
GAAATCAAAAAACAAGGTCTCGGGGAAGCTGTGAGCGTCAGATCAACAGGCTGCCATGGTTTTTGCGAAAGAGGTCCGATTGTTGTCATCCAACCTGAGGGAATCTTCTATCAAAGGGTCAGAGTCGATGATATTCAAGAGATCATTTCCCAAACAATAAGGAATCATAGGATTCTAAAAAGGCTCCTTTATGTTGATCCTAAAACCCAAGAAAGAATTGTTTATGAGAAGGATGTCCCATTCTATAAAAAGCAAAGACGTCTCATTTTTGGGAACAATGGCTTCATCGATCCCACTGATATCAAAGATTATATCGCTTTAGATGGTTATAAGGCTCTGGCCAAAGTTTTTTTTGATATGACTTCTGAGGAGGTCATAGCTGAGATAAAAAATTCTGGTTTAAGGGGGAGGGGAGGGGCAGGCTTTCCCACTGGGTTAAAATGGGAAATCTGCCGTTCATCCAACTCAGAAGTGAAGTATATTATCTGCAATGCAGATGAGGGCGACCCAGGTGCTTATATGGATAGGAGTCTCCTGGAAGGAAATCCTCATGGCGTGATTGAGGGAATGATCATCGGAGCTTATGCTATTGGTGCCACGGAAGGTTTTATTTATGTCCGAATGGAATATCCCCTTGCCGTGAAGAATGTGGCCATTGCTTTAGAGCAGGCCAGACAATTTGGCCTTCTCGGGAAATCCATTCTCAGGTCTGAATTTTCGTTTGACATTCATATTTTCAAAGGAGCCAGTGCTTTTGTTTCAGGAGAAGAAACGGCCATGATGGCTTCTATTGAAGGCAGACGCGCTTTTCCAAGGCAAAGGCCCCCTTTCCCCGCTCAGGAAGGCTTATGGGGGAAGCCTACCAATATCAACAATGTCGAGACTTGGGCCAACGTGCCTCTGATCATCAATAAGGGCGCAGATTGGTATTCCGAGATAGGGACAAAGACGAGCAAAGGAACAAAAATCTTCTCTCTGGTTGGAAAGATCAACAATACTGGACTGGTAGAAGTACCGATGGGGATAAGACTGAAAGAGATTATCTATGATATTGGAGGGGGAATAAGAGATAAAAAAAAATTTAAAGCTGTCCAGACTGGAGGCCCTTCTGGAGGATGTATTCCGGCTAAGATGCTTAATCTTCCTATCGACTATGAGACTTTAACCCAGGTAGGTTCGATGATGGGTTCAGGAGGAATGATTGTTATGGATGAAGCAACATGCATGGTCGATGTCGCCCGCTATTTCCTTAATTTTACCCAAGAAGAATCTTGCGGAAAATGTGTTCCCTGCCGGGTGGGAACAAGGCAATTGGTGGAGATATTAACTCGCATCACTTCCGGCAAAGGAGAAGAAGGGGATCTTGAGCGCCTTGAAGATCTGGCCATCACTGTCAAAGCCGGTTCTCTCTGTGGACTGGGACAGACAGCTCCGAATCCTGTGCTCACCACCATTCGCTATTTTCGAGATGAGTATGAAGCCCACATTCAGGAAAAGAACTGTCCAGCTCTTGTCTGCAAAGACTTGATTTCCTATTTTATCGAGCCAGGGAAATGCGTTGGTTGCCTTCTCTGTTTGAAAAATTGCCCTGCTGAAGCGATAAGCGGAGAGAAGAAAAAATTACATCTCATCTCCCAGGAAAAGTGCGTGAAGTGTGGCGTTTGCTTTGATATTTGCCCCCCAAAAGTGAGAGCTGTTTCTAAATACACAGGCAAAAAAAGAGAGAAAATTCTCAGCGAAAAAGGATTTGCGAGGGTGAAGAGATGAAAATCATTATTGACGGTCAGAAGATTAAACAGGGAGGATTGAAATGAGTTGGGTCGATGATTATAAAAAAAAGCTGGTGACTTCTGAGGAAGCAGTTTCTGTAATCAAGAGTGGTGACCGCGTCTATATCAGTGGCAATGCTGCCACTCCCTATGTTCTGATGAAAGCCTTGGCGGCAAGGAAAGATGAACTGGAAGATGTTGAGCTTGTTCATGTTCTCCTCCTAGGAGAGGATCCCCTTTCCAAGCCTGAGATGGAGGGACATTTCCGACACAATTCCCTTTTTGTTGGTCCGGCGGACCGCAAAGCCATCAATGAGGGTCGGGCAGACTATATCCCCATCTTTCTCCATCAAATCCCTGATCTTTTCTATTCAGGGCAGATGCCTCTGGATGTGACCATTCTCCATCTCTCCCCTCCAGATGAACACGGATTCATGAGTTATGGCGTTGAAGTTCTGGCTTCCAAGGCTGCTGCGGAAAAAGCAAAAATCGTTATTGCCCAGGTCAATGAGAAGATGCCCCGGGTTCTGGGTGATTCCTTTATCCATGTCTCTCGGGTCCATAAAATTGTCGAGATTTCTGAAAATCTGCCTGAGCTGGAGAGGAGTCCGGCCAGCGAAGTGGAAAGGAAGATTGGAAAATACATTGCCGATTTGATTGAGGATGGCTGCACCTTGCAGTTGGGCATAGGAGGCATCCCGGATGCTGTTATTGCCGGTCTAAAAGAGAGGAGAGACCTGGGTATCCATACTGAGATGGTCTCGGATGGTGTCATGGAAGCTATTGAGGCGGGAATCATCACTGGAGCCAGAAAGACCTTTCACCCTTATAAAGTCGTCATGACTTTTATCCTTGGTTCTTCAAAGCTCTATGATTTTGTCGATAACAATCCCGTCTTTGAAGCTCATCCAACTGATTACACCAACCATCCTTTCAATGTTTCGCGCAATGATAATATGATTGCCGTCAACTCGGCTATCGAAATCGATATCACAGGACAGGTTTGTTCTGATTCTATCGGAACTTTTATCTACAGTGGTTTTGGCGGACAGGTTGATTTCATCCGAGGCGCTGCCCATTCTCTTGGAGGGAAACCCATCATTGCCATGCCTTCGACAGCCAAAGAGGGGGAAATGTCCAGGATTGTCCCCTTTCTGAAGAAGGGCGCAGGAGTAGTCACAACCAGAGCCGATGTTAAATATGTGGTCACAGAATTTGGAGTCGCCAATCTCCATGGCAAAAATTTGCAGGAACGGACGAGGGATTTAATCAACATCGCCCATCCCAAATTCCGGGCCGATCTGATTAGAGAGGCCAAGGAGCGAAACCTTCTTCGCTAGAGAGGGCAAAATTTGATGCAGCAATCAGAATTATTCCCTCCTGAAAAGGGGCATATAGGCACAGATGAATCAGGAAAAGGGGATTATTTTGGCCCTCTTGTTATCGCCGGCGTTTTTATTCCCGATGGGCAGGAAGCAGTCCTTGTGGAACTCGGTGTCAAGGATAGCAAGACAATCTCAGACGGCCGCGTCCGCGAACTGGCTGAAGTTATAAAAAAAGGTTATAAACACTCTGTGGTGGTTATAGGCCCTGAAAAATATAACGAGCTCTATGGCAAGCTCCGCAATCTCAATCGAATCCTTGCCTGGGGCCATTCGCGAGCGATTGAGAATATCCTGGAAGAAGTCCGTTGTTTGCAAGCAGTCACTGATCAATTTGGGGATAAGACATATGTTTTAAATGCTTTAATGAAAAAAGGTAAGAGAATTGAGCTCATCCAGAAGCCAAAAGCGGAGCAAGACCTGGCTGTTGCTGCAGCCTCAATTTTGGCCCGGGCAGAATTCTTGAAGCGACTCTATTTTCTTGGTCAGGAACTTGGGGTTGAGCTACCCAAAGGATCTTCCCCCTTGGCAGAGGAAGCAGCCTTGAAGCTTGTCCATCTCCAGGGAATCGAGATTCTGGATAAAGTCGCCAAAAAGCATTTCAAACTCACTGGCCGGATTATCGCAGCTCATAAGAAATGAGATGAGGGAAAGAGAGAGAAAATGGCTGTCTTGCTGAAGGTTATCCTCATCATTCTTGTTCTCCTCTTCTTGATCAAGAAGAAGTGGGATTTGGGGCTTATCCTCTTTCTTGAGTCCATTCTGGTCGCCATTTTTTTTGAGCTCCATTTAAAGATTTTCGCCAAAAACATCTTTCTGACTCTTATTTCAAAAGAAACTCTCAACCTGACGGGAATCATCATCCTTGTTCTCTATCTTGGAAATTTTCTCCAGCAGAGAGGGAATTTCAAGATGATGGTCGATGCCCTTAAAAATCTTGTCCGTGATCCGAGACTCATCCTGGCCATACCTTCTGCTTTCATAGGGCTGTTGCCGATGATGGCTGGAGCAATGATGGGCGCGCCGATTGTCGAGGAGGCAGGAAGCCGCTGGAAGCTAACGCCGGCCTGGAAAACTTTTCTCAATTACTGGTTTCGCCACATCTGGGAATATAGCTGGCCACTCTATCTCAATTTAATTTTCGCTTCTGCCATTCTTAAGGTTCCCATCAAAAAAATTTGCCTCTATCAGTTTCCTTTCACAATTTTGGCTGCCTCAGCTGGACTTGTCATCCTCTTCAGGCATGTGCCTTATCTGCCCAGAGAGAAAAAAGGCGAGCAGCGATTTAAAAATCTTTTTAGGGTCTTTTTCAGCATCTGGCCTATCTTCTTAACCATTATCTTGATTTTTGCCTTCAGGTTCAGCATGCTCCTCTCCTTAGCTGCGGCCAGCCTCTTAACTCAGGTTTTTTCCAGGATGAAAATCAGGGAGAGATTCACTGTCATCCTGAAGAGCATTTCTCTGAAGATTATTCTCCTTATCGCCTCTCTCATGGTTTTCAAAAGAATTCTTGAAGTCTCTGGAGCTTTGGATTCGGTCGTCCGAGTCTTCCGGCCTGAGGGAGTATCAGCCTATTTTCTTCTTTTTGCAGCTCCTTTTTTTGTGGGGCTTTTGACAGGAGTTAATCAGGCCTTTGTGGCTATCACTTTTCCTCTTCTCCATCCGATTATTGGCCGAGTCCATCCTGATATGGTCTTGATGGTCTTTGCCTATGTTAGCGGCTTTGTCGGGATTCTCCTCTCTCCTGCTCATCTCTGCCTGGCCTTTACAGCTGATTATTTCAAGGCTGAGCTTCGCGATGTCTATAAGATACTCCTCTGGCCCACTGCAGTGGTCTTTTTGGGAGCTTTTCTGGCCCTGATTCTTTTCAGAATAATTTAAGCATGAAAAATCCTTGGAAATGAAAAATATGGAAGAAACCCGGAGGCTCTATTTTGAAAATTCCTATCAGGTGGAATTTGAAGCTAAGGTCCTGAAGACAGTTGTTCACGAGGACAAGACAGCCTTAATCCTTGACCAAACTTGCTTCTATCCTGAATCAGGAGGCCAGCCTTCAGATAAAGGAACAATCGATGGAGTTAAAGTTGAAAAGGTTTTAGAGGAAAATTCACAGATCCTTCACCTTCTTGAGAAGGAGATTTTCTCTGAAAAGGTAAAGGGAAAAATTGACTGGCCCCTTCGCTTTGACCACATGCAGCAGCACTCTGGACAGCACATTCTCTCCCAGAGTTTTTGCGAGCTTCTTGACGGAGAGACTCACTCTTTTCATTTGGGTGAAGAAGTGTCAACGCTAGAGATCGGGCTGACCAAAATTAGCGAGGAAGAAATCGAGAAGGTTGAGAAGCTTTCCAACGAGATTATTTTCCAGGACAGAGAAATAAAAACTTATTTTGTTCCTGAGGATAGGATCAAAGAGATTCCCCTGAGGAGGCCGCCGAAAAAAGAGGGCCTGATCCGGGTTGTTGAAGTTTCCGGCTTTGACTTTTCAGCATGTGGAGGGACACACTGCCGGAGGACAGGCGAAATCGGGTTGATCAAGATCACTAAATGGGAAAGGATAAGGAATAATATTAGGTTTGAATTTCTCTGTGGAGGAAGGGCTCTCCGGGATTATGGCTGGAAGACAAGAGACCTCAGGCTGCTTGCCAATCAAATGACCTCATCGGAAAAGGAGGTTTTTTCCTCCCTTCAAAAGCTCTTTCTGGAGCTAAAATCTCTAAAGAAAAAAATGAAGAAAATCCAGGAGAGAATTGCCTTTTATGAAGCTCAGGAAACGATTGCCAGAGCCGAGGGAAAGATTATCAAGGGAATTTTGGTTGACAGATCTGTGGAGGAGGCAAGGCTTTTGGCTTTAAATATTATCAGGCAGGGTGACTATGTAGTCCTCTATGCTCTTAGGACCGAGAGAGGAGGGCATCTTGTCTTTGCTTGTTCTGAGAATCTCAAGTTGGACCTACGAGAGCTTA
>CAZPAX010000095.1:0-8933 GCA_964584535.1 uncultured Eubacteriales bacterium | reverse complement strand
GGAAAAGGAGGCGCCTTTTGAACAAAAAAGAAATAATAGGCAAAATGTCAAGGGATGCAGGCATTACTGTCCTGCAGGCTAGAAAAGCTTTTAACTCTCTCATCCAGGGAATCAAGAGTTCTCTGAAAAAAGGGAAAAGAGTGACTTTCTCTGGCTTTGGAAGTTTCGAAGTCAAGATGAGGAATGAGAGGAAAGGGAGAAATCCAAAAACGGGAGAGCCTATCCACATCCCCAGCAAAAGGAGAATAAAATTTATTCCAAGCAAAAATTTCAAAATTTAGAAATCTGGGGTCAGACAATTGACCCCAGCTAGATCCGCTCTTTTCAAAAGAAGCACAATTCTATAAAATATGCAGCTGAGAGGTGAATTTGAATCAAAGAAGGCAGAAAGTTGCTCTTCTTTTTGGCGGCCGCTCTGCTGAACATGATATTTCCCTCATCTCTGCCACTTCGATCTATAGAAACCTGGATAAGAAAAAATACAAAATAATTTCCATCTATATCACTAAAGAAGGAAAGTGGAAAATCGTTCCCTCACCTCTTGTCCCTCGTCTGACTCTTGACCAAGGCCCTGCTTTCCCCTTCCTTCCCTGGTCCACCAAAGCCTTTTCTGGGGCAATTAAAGCGGATATCTATTTCCCTGTCCTTCATGGCCCCTATGGAGAAGATGGAACAATCCAGGGCCTTCTTGAAATGGCTGGTGTTCCCTATGTGGGAGCGGGAGTCATGGCTTCGGCCTTGGGCATGGATAAAGCTACGATGAAAACAATCTTCAAAGCTAAGAATCTGCCTGTGGTCAAACACAGTGTGCTTCTCGAGTCGGAGTGGATAAAAGCGAGAGAAGGTATTCTGGAGAAGATCAGAAAGGAATTCCCTCTTCCTTTCTTTGTCAAGCCAGCCAATCTGGGCTCGAGCGTGGGCATTGTAAAAATTAAAGACTATAAGGAAACTTCTGCTGCTCTGACCATAGCTTTTTCCTATGACCGAAAAATTCTGGTCGAAGAGGGAATCAAAGGACGAGAGCTGGAATGCAGTGTGCTGGGAAATGATAATCCGGTAGCTTCCCTCCCTGGCGAACTCATTCCCTATCGTGAATTCTATGATTACAAGGATAAATACCTGGAAGGAAAAACGCGCTTTGCCATTCCGGCCAAGCTCCCTTCGGCGATTGTCGAAGAAATCCAGCGCATCTCCCTAGAAGCCTATAAAGCCATAGATTGTTCCGGCATGGCCCGTGTCGATTTTTTCCTGGAAGAGGGAACTGAGAAAGTTTATTTGAGCGAACTGAATACAATTCCTGGCTTCACTGAAATCAGCATGTATCCACGGCTCTGGGAAGTCAGCGGACTTTCCTTCCCCCGCCTCGTTGAGCGACTCATTGAACTCGGATTCGAAAGGCATCGGTCAAAAAAGAGATGTGTGAAACCAGGCCTCTGAAGAGAATCCTTGGCATAGATTATGGTGACCGAAACATCGGTCTGGCTGTGACGGATAAACTTCAGCTCACTGCTCAACCTCTTGGATGTTACAAGCTCAAAGAAGAAGAAGAAAACAGAAAATACTTCAAAGACCTGGTCTCAAAATACGATATCGGTGAAATTGTCCTGGGCTTTCCCCTGCGCATGGATGGAAGCTCGGGAACAAGGGCTGAAAAGACAAAAGTGTTTGCCGGCTGGCTGGAAATGACCCTAAATCTCCCCGTCATCTTCTGGGATGAGAGGCTGACAACCCGACAGGCCTATAACCTTATGCACCAACAGAATCTCAAAGGGAGAGCCAAAAAAAAACTAAAAGACAAGATTTCAGCCGTTATTATTCTCTCCAGCTACCTGGAAAGCAAACGAACAAATCCCCATGCCCCTCAGGATTATTAAAAGAGTTCTTCTCCTGGCCACAGTGGCTCTTTTTGCTTTCTGCGTCTTGTTTGTCCTCGAGTTTTCAAGCCCCCTGAAAATTTCCTCCGAAAAAGTTTTTTTCGAAGTTGAAAAAGGAAAAGGAATAGATGCAATTGCTCAGGATCTCATAAAGAAAGGGTTGATCAGAAAGAAGTGGCCTTTTCTCCTCGGCTATCAGCTCTTCTTCTATCCCCAGACTGTTAAGGCTGGAGAATATGTCTTCTCTTCTCCCCTTTGGGCTAAAGATATTCTTGATGCCTTTGTCAGAGGAAAAGTCTACTTTCATCCAGTAACCATTCCTGAGGGGCTGACGGCAAAAGAGATCAGCGAGCTTCTCCCCTCCTTAGGATTTCTGCCAGAAGGTGATATCCAGGAAGCCTTCAGCGAGACCGAATCTATCTCCTCTTGGGACAGGAAAGCCTGGAATCTGGAGGGATATCTCTATCCTGAGACTTATCACTTTGCCAAAGGCACTTCTATGTTGGAAATCTTCGAGAGAATGGTCGTCCAATTCAAGGCTGTTTTTCATGAGGGATGGCGAAGACGGGCGGCTGATTTAAAGATGACAATCAGAGAAGTTGTCACCACTGCTTCTCTGATTGAAAAGGAAACATCCCTTTCCGAAGAAAAAAGGCTCGTTTCCGCTGTTTTCCACAACCGCCTCAAGCTGGGCATGAAGCTTGATTGTGATCCAACCATCATCTACGCTCTCAAGGAGAAAGGCCTTTTTGAGGGCAGGCTAAGAAACAAAGATCTCAAGCTTGATTCTCCTTACAACACCTACTTCTATCCTGGCCTGCCTCCGAGCCCCATTTGCAATCCAGGAAAAGAGTCGCTCGAGGCCGCACTTTACCCAGTTAAGGAAAAATATCTCTACTTTGTCTCCAAGAATGATGGAAGCCACCATTTCAGCTCTACCTTTTCCGACCATCAAATTGCAGTTAGAAAATATCAAAAGTGAAGAGGCGTCCCCTGCTCGGGCCGCTTCGGCGAAAGGCGTCAACAACCTATTCTCGTTTTCCCCATGAAATTTAGGATGTTTGTCAAAAGTGACGAAAGTTGAAAAAAAAATCAAATCTGATATAGTTATCCGATAAGGTTAGACAAATCGAAAGATGCAAGCGCCACCTAAAAAATCCCCTCGTAAATTTTCTTTACAGAAAGAGCTTCTTTATCATCAAGATATAAAAAAATAGACTAATGAACAATTGGTATAAAGCTTGCTGATGAAACTCGAGGAGAAATGAAACCCAAGCTAAAGGCACACTTAAAGGAGGAAATATGAAAGCAAAATATTTGGTAGGAACTTCACTCCTGCTAGGGTTTGTTCTATATCTTATCGTTGCGCCAGCTCTTTCCTCTTCGGCAGAACAAAAAGAAAAAGGCAAAAAAGAAGCCCAAGCTGAAGAAAAAATTTTTATTCCCAAAGGGATCAAATTAGTCCTTCAACAAGGTCTTGCCTCAAGGCAAGGACCTCAGGCCATTCTCTTCTCAATCATCAAACACCTCTATCTGCCGACAAGAGACGGCTTCCATAATATTTTTCTTTTAAAAATAAAAAACTCTGACCTGGGCTATGCTCCTCCTGTCGTAGCTCCGCAAAAAGCAGAAAAAGCAAAGAAAGAAAAAGAGGAGGTTCCCCCTCCTGCAGAAGCTGTGCCGCCATCCAGACTTCAGGCGAGGTTTAATGTTTTCCTCCAATTCAATCTTATTAGAGAAAATGCACCTCCCCAGGTTGTCAGAGAGGTCTATGTCCCCGGTTTTATGGAGGCAGAGAGTTCTACTTATGACCCTGCCAAAGAAGAGATCTACTCTATCGGATACCCCACCTATTCAGGAAAATATCTTCTGGCGATGGCCATAACATCTCTTGATTTGAAGAAAATCGGTACTTTTTTCTATGAATTTTTCCTTCCTGATCTCACGTCTTTCAGCAAAGAACTGGACACCACTCCTGTCTTTTTTGTTAAAGAGATGAAACAGATGTCCCTGGCTGAAACAAGAGCAGAAATCCATAAAGGCTTTTTCACCTATTCTATTCTTCAGGTAGTGCCGAACATTGACAGCACATTTTCTGTCGGAGAGAGCCTCGATATCCTCTACTACATTTTTGGCACTCAGCCTAACGCGGAGCAGCAATACCAAATCGAGACTAACTATGAAGTTAAGAAAGGGGAAGAGACGGTTATTCGCTACGAACCCACAACCTACACCAGTCCTCTTGTCAGTCAGCCACTGCCCATGAAGCAGACAGTTATCATCAAATCAGAAAAGGAAGGAGAAAGGAAGGAAAGCCGAGACCTAGCCGCAGGAAATTATACCCTTCATATAAAAATATTGGATAAGGTTACAGGAAATTCTGTGACCAAGAATGTCGATTTTGAAGTGAAATAGGAAACCTCGTGCTCCGCGCCGCTGCCTTTCAATCTCCTGGATGAGTTTTTTTACATCATGGAAAAACGAGCTTTCCAATAAAAAAGATGGAAATTTTTGAAGGAGACAAGAAATTGAGAGAAAAAATCTTTTCCTTCACCCTGACCCTCCTCATTCTTTGTTCTTTAGCTATTGGCCAGTCAAGCTCAGGGAATATCTACGGAAAAGTCACCGACCGCAATGGAAACCCGCTTCCTGAGACCAGAGTGACTTTGACCTGGAGTATGGTCAAAGAAATGGAGGCCATGACCAGCAAAGGAGGTCATTTCCGTTTTCTCTCTCTTGCGCCTGCAGATGACTATCAATTGACCTTTGAACGGAAAGGATTCAAAACTGTCATCCACAAAAGCATCTCTGTCCGGGTGGGAATGAATCTGGATTTGAATATCGTCATGGAGAAAGGAAAGATTGAGGAAAAAATCGTTGTCTTCGCCAAAGCACCAGTTTTCGACACCAGGAAGTCGGCAATTCAGGCCAATATCACGAGAGAAGCGATGCAGAAGCTGCCTACTGCCCGCGACCCATGGGCACTCCTCCAACTTGCACCTGGAGTCATGGTTGACCGGGAGAATGTCGGCGGGAATGAATTAGGACAGCAGGCGGGTTTTGTTGGTCGAGGTGACAGTGGTCTTAATGTCCAGTGGAATATTGAGGGAGTAAATATTTCTGACCCGGCAGGAGAAGGCAGCTCTCCCATGTATTATGATTTTGACATGTTTGAGGAGATGAATATCCAAACAGCTGCCAATGACATCGCAGACTTCACAGGGGGTATCCACATCAATCTTGTCGCTCCCCGGGGAGGAAATAGATTCTCCGGAGGAGCACGATTTTATATCACAGACAAGAAATTCCAGTCCAAGAATCTTCCATCTGATGTCCAGGAAAATGAGCTCACAGGCAATAAAATCAATAGCATCTATGACTATGGCTTTAACTTGGGCGGCCCCATGATCAAGAATAAGCTCTGGTTCTGGGGTTCCTTTGGAGTCCAGAACATCAAGCTGATCGACGTCACGGGCCAGCCAGATAACTCCGATTTGACAACTTACAATTTCAAAATCAACGCTGAGTGGGGAAAAAGCAGAATCGGAGCTTACACTTTCTACAACATCAAGAAAAAAGACGGAAGGCGAAGAGTAGGAGGGTATCTCGATGAGCCAGAGTCGACCTACATCCAGAAAGGGCCTTCGGCTTTGTTCAAGCTCCAGGATGAAGTCTTTTTCAGCCAGAATTTCTACCTCTCTGCTAAAGTGGCTTACATTCCCATTGAATACAGTCTAGAGCCAAAAGGAGGAAGAGACAAAATCCTTTACTGGGACAGGGCGATCGATAAATGGTGGAATACAGCTGATTATTACAAAACTAGGCGCAAGATTTGGTCTGGCGAGCTTGGAGGAGACTTATTTCTGGAGAGATTCCTGGGAGCCAACCACGAATTCAAATTCGGCGTCGAATACAAAGATGCGGTGGTCGATTCCTCCTCTGGTTTTGGCAACGGTGTTCAAGCACGCCTCTGGAATGGCATTCCCTATGAAGTGCGCTTCTATAACAATTTTTATGAAAAATTCTATGCCAACCGTCTCTCTGCCTATGTTCAGGATATCATTGACTTCGGGATATTGAGTTTTAGCGTCGGCCTGCGCTATGACCGCCAAAGGGGAGGAATCCTTGAAGGAAAGAGTTCGCCGACCAATGTTGACTTCATGAAAAATATCCAGGGCGTCGATTATAACTGGAAACAAGCCACCCAGGCCCGGGGAGACTTTCCCTTTACTTGGGAAATCTATTCCCCGCGAATAGGGCTTGTCCTCGACCTCTTTAATGACGGAAAAACTCTGTTTAAAGCAAACTTTTCAGTGTATGGCTCTCAGTTCGACGCGACTACAGCCTATACCATGTTCTTTCTCTACGGCTATCACCGCTTTACCTGGTCTGACTCAAGCGCTGACAAGCAAGTTCAAGCAAATGAGCTGACCTACCGCTCAACCACAGACCTAATTCCTCTGGCCGCAAAGACTAAAGACTTGCTCAAGGAGTTTTATGACCCAAAACTTACTCCTGAAAAAACAAGAGAGTTTCTGGTTGGAGTTGAGCAAGAGATTTCTGTGGATTTTGGTGTGGAAGTAAATTTCCAGTATCGGAAGCTCTACGATTACAACTGGTCAAAATTGCTAGTCTATGATTATCTAAATGGAAGTGTGGTTCGCCAAGTGTGGGATGAGGACTGGGTGCAGGCAGGCTCAATCAACGGCGAAATCTATTGGGATCTCGATTTTACCAAGGTCGGATACACTTTTACAGATTATCTGACCAAAAGGCCGGATTACTACCAGACTTATTGGGCAGTTGAGTTAAACTTCAAGAAGAAACTTACCAAGGGTTGGATGCTGGATGGATCTTTCACCTATCAGGATCATAGAGCCCATTTCAAAAGCCGGGCAAGCTACCAGGATCCCACAAATCACCTTCCCGTCGAAAAGCTCGATGGTCAACCAATGGCCTATGTGATGAGTGGAAGCGGCAACTCCAATGTCTACCTGAACGCAAGATGGCTGGGCAAGTTGGCCGCCTACTTTGTCCTGCCCTTTGGATTTCGTCTCAGCGGAACATTCCTGGCCCGTGAAGGCTTCCTCAGCCCTGAATATGCCGAGGATTATGGATATTACAAATATGATCTTGAGTTTCCCTGGGTCTGGCTGGATAAATTTGGCTCAAAGCGGGATCCAAATCTTTTTTTAGTCAATCTCAGGCTGGAGAAAGAATTCAAGATCGCCGAATTTGGCAATATCTGTTTAAGCTCAGACTGCTTCAATCTTCTCAATTCCAATGTCCGCCTGGCCAGGTACAGAAATCGCTCAGGTGGAAACTTCGGTCAAACCCTGTCTATTTTAAGTCCAAGAGTTTTCAGGCTTGGGGTGAGATTCGAGTTTTGATCTTTCTGTCTGAAACTCAGAGAAAATCAACCTCCTTGAATGAATAAAAGGGTCCTCTCTCTCCTTTCTGCTTCTATGAGCATCTTCTTTCTTTTCTCAGGGCTTCTTTCTGGCGGAGCTCGGTTTAAAAAAGAAAAACTCAATCTTCTCCTCATTTCGATAGATACGCTCCGGCCTGATTACCTGAGCTGCTATGGGGGAGAGAAGGTCCAAACCAAGGCTATCGATTCCTTGACCAATCCAGGAATTCTTTTCAGGCGAAGCCTGGCCCACAATCCTCTGACTCTCCCCTCTCATATCAATATCCTGGCTGGGGTCACCCCCCTCATTCATGGCGTTCACGAAAATCTTGGCTTCCGCTTATCCGGGGATGCGCTGACTCTTGCTGAGCTCTACAACCTGGGATTGGCTCTCTTGAAGGTTAACAGGCCAAAAGAAGCTCTCATCTATCTTGAAAGATATCTTGAGATCGTCTCTCCGGATTCTCCGGATAGGGAAAAAATTCTTCAGTTAGTCAATTACCTGAAAAGTCATGATTGAGAAAAGTCCTCGGAGAAAGTCAATCCTGCTGGCAGTTTTTCTTGCTTTTTCATTTTGTCTTTTTTGGGGTTGCGGGAGGAAGTCTCGTTTTACTCAACTTATTCACCAGGAAAAATACAACTATGTCCTGATCAGTGTTGATACCCTGCGGCCGGACAGGCTCCATTGTTATGGCTTTTCGGATATAGAAACACCGGTCACTGATGAAATGGCCGAGAAAGGAATAAAGTTTGAAAAATGCATCTCCCAGACACCCCTCACTCTTCCCTCCCACACGACTCTGCTCACCGGAACATATCCTTTCTTTCATGGGGTTAAAGACAACGGCGGATTTGTTGTCCCTCAGGAATTGAAAAATCTTGCCGAATTCTTCAAAGAGAAAGGGTATGCGACCGGAGCTATTGTCGGCGCTTATGTCCTCGATTCCAAATGGGGGCTCGCCAAGGGATTTAATTTTTACTATGATCGCTTCGATATCAGTAGAAAAGAAGGATTTTCCCTAGCTGATGTTCAGCGCAAAGCCGAAGATGTGATCGATCTAGCCCTCAATTGGCTGGAGGGGGAAAAAGGGAAAAACTTTTTCCTTTTTGTCCATCTCTATGATCCCCACTCACCCTATGAGCCGCCTCCTCCTTTTGATAAGAAATATGCCCATGACCTCTATCTAGGCGAAGTCGCCTACACAGACTCCCAGTTGGGGCGATTATGGAAGTATCTGAAAAATAAAGAGTTACTAGAGAAAACTATCGTCGTTTTTTGTTCTGACCACGGAGAGAGCCTGGGAGAGCACGGAGAAGCCACGCACGGCTTTTTCGTTTATCAGGAGGGAATACATGTACCTCTGATTTTTGTCCTTCCCTTTGCCCAATTCCAGAATCTGAGCTCGAAGGAGACTGTCTCCCTGGTCGATATCATGCCCACTCTCCTGGAAATGGCCAACATTCCCATTCCAAGTCAAGTTCAGGGAAATAGCCTGATTCCTTACTTTGCCGGTTCTCGCAGAGATTCCTTTGCCTATTCAGAAACTTATTATGCCCGCTTCCACTATGGCTGGAGTGAGGTTCGAAGCATTCAAAACTCAAGATACAAGTTGATCCTCTCCCCTCAGAGAGAAGTCTATGATCTGGTC
>CAZPAX010000094.1:0-8977 GCA_964584535.1 uncultured Eubacteriales bacterium | reverse complement strand
CCCCAAGCTCGATTGTATCCCAGCAAATAATAAAATTTAGAAAAGTCTGACCCCACGAAAGCTTCTCCTCCTCCAATAGATCCTGATGAGGCCAATTCCAATCAAGAAACCTCCAATGTGGGCAAACCAGGCCACCCCGCCTCCAAGACCAATATTCAGTACCTGAGCCAGAAACCAGAACCCCAGGATCACTGCTGCCGGTATGGGCACAACCTGAATATAGATGATTAGAAAAACAAGAGTCAAAACCCTTGCCGAAGGATAGAGGATAAAATAAGCGCCGAGCACTCCAGCAATTGCCCCGCTTGCTCCTATCATCGGAACCTGAGAATTGGGACTGAAAATAATCTGAGTCAGGCTTGCCCCCAGGCCGGAAAGTAAATAGAAAAGGATAAAACGCAGCGGTCCGAGAAAATCTTCGACATTGTTTCCGAATATCCAGAGATAGAGCATGTTACCCAGGAGATGGAAAAAGCTACCGTGAAGGAACATGGAGGTTAAAAGGGTCAAGGGAGGAGATATTCGAGGCAGAGAAGGAATGCTCCTGAAATGCGTCAGTTCATAGGGGATAGTTCCCATTTTCATCACAAAATACTGGATTCCCTGGGGAGAGAAAAATTGATAGAGGAAGAGGCCGATATTCAGGGAAATGAAGAAGACTGTGATGAAGGGAAAGCGTGAAAAGGGATTCTGGTCTTTAAGAGGTAAAAACATCCGCTCTTCTTAGAAAAGACAGGAACGAAAAAAGTGCAGGAAAAGGAGGATAATCTTTTTCCTAACTTATTTTCTTCAACTCCTTCTCAAGTTTCATTCTGTCCAGCCTCTTTTTTCTTGCCTCTTCGAATTTTTCACCCCACCTTTCTGCTTCAGCCTTGTATCTTTCTTCTCTTTCCGGATAGACTCTGGCCTGGACATTGATATAGAGGATTTTCATGTAGGAATAAGGTTCGGGATAAGAAGGATCGAGTTCGATAGCTTTCTTGAGAGCGGCCTCACTCTCATCGCCCAGTTTCATTCTCTCTTCCTCAGAGAGCATGTTTTGCAGCCTGTAAGCTTTGGAGAATCGATTCACCCCAATTGTGTAATAAATCTCAGCATTGTCAGGGTTCAAGAGAAGGCGCTTTTTCTGGAATTCGACAGCCTTATCAAAATCCGGGACAGGAAGGAGATTGTCATAATAATTGGCAGCGTAGGCATAACCCTGAGGATTCTCAGGATCTGTCTCAATCCTTCTCAAGTACATGGACTCTGCCTTGGCTTTCAGCTCCTCTCTCTGAGAAGCATATCTTTTATAGAATTCGGCAATGACATAGTAGTTGTTCATATTTCCTGGCTCAAGCTCGATGATCTTTAAATACAGTTTTTCCGCCTCTTCGAAATTTCCCAACTTGTCATACATATCTCCGAGAGAGTAAATGATATCTTTATTTGTTGACTCACTCTCATAAGCTTTGGTCAAAGCCTTAAGGGCTTTTTCTGCTTTTTCCATGTTGTCTTTACTCTCCAAGCCAGGCTTGAAGAGATTCTTGTAACTTTCTCCTAAAAAGCGATGGGCACCAACGAGATTCGGATCCTGCTTCAGGGCAGCTTCATATTCTGCAATAGCATTGCGGTATTTGCCGTCGCTGAAAAATTGATTGGCCTTGGAAAGGTGATAATTGGATTTCAATCTGCTAAATTTGAACTTCCCACAGCCGCTAAGAATAAAAATGAGGGACGCTGTCAAGAATAGGACAAGAAGGCTATTTATTTTTCTCCTCAACATTGTTACCTCCTTAATCTTTAAGTTCTTTCTTTTGTGAGAAATAAATTTATAATAGAATAGCTGACTAAAGTCAAGGAAATTGGAAGCTTCCCACACTCCCTGACAATCAGCCTTTGCGCAAGATGATCCTTAGCGGGGTTCCCCAGAAATCAAACCTTTCCCGAAGTTTTTGCAGGAAAAATTTCTCATAAGAAGGACTGAGGGAAGCCGGGGAATGGCTGAAGAGGAAAAAAGTTGGCGGGAGAATTCCTTTTTGGATCATATATTTTATCTTAACTCTTCTTTTTTCTTTTGTGAGAGGAGGATGGGTCTCCATTATCCAGGTCAAAAAATCATTCAGGCGAGAGGTCTCAATTCTTTTGCAGCCGTTCTCGTAGATTCTCTCGGCCAAGTCCAAAATTTTCAAAACTCCCTTTCCCGTCAGAGCGGAGACAAGGACAAGGGGGGCATAACTCACAAAACTCAATTTTCGATAAGCCCTTCCCCTGAATTCCTGGGAAGACTTGCTTCTTTCAGGGACAAGGTCCCACTTGTTAAGGGCCAGGAGGAGAGGCATTCCTGACTCACAGGCCAGAGAGGCGATAGCTACATCCTGATGGGTCGGGAATTCCTGGGCATCCATGATCAGGCAAATGACATCAGCTTGAGCAATATTTTTCTTTGCTTTGATGATGCTCGCCTTTTCCCTCTTGTCTCTGGCACGGCTCAATTTGCGAATTCCGGCTGTATCCACAAGACAGAATACCTTTCTGTTCCTGACGATCAGAGTATCCATGCTGTCTCTGGTTGTTCCCGGTATTTCGCTGACAATCAATCTCTCCTCGCCCAAGAGGCAGTTGATGAGCGAAGATTTCCCAACATTTATCCGGCCAACAATAGCTATCCTGAGGGGCTTTCTCTCCTCTTCTCGGGCATAAGAAGATGGGAGAAGAGAGGCGATAGCTGCCTTCAGATTTTCCAGACCCCTTTTGTGCTCTGCGGAAATGGCAAAAATTTTCTCGGCCCCCAGCCTGTAGTAATCTGCTATCTTCATCTCTTCTCTTTCGGAGTCGATCTTATTTAAAACCGCAAGAATTGGCTTGTTGAGCTTCCTCAGAGATAAAAAAAGCTCCTCTTCTGCCGGGAGTATCTCTCTTTTCCCATCCAGAACAAAGAGGAGGATATCAGCAGTCCTGGAAGCTTCCCAGGCTTTCTCTTTGATCTTGAAGGAGAGCGGCTCTTCCTTGTAATCAAAAAACCCACCTGTATCCACCAGCACAAGCTTCCTTCCTTCAAGCCGACAGGGAGCCGCGATACAGTCTCTGGTCATCCCCGGCAGAGAATGAACAAGGGCTTTCTTCTCTTTTAGAAGACGATTGAAAAGACTTGATTTCCCGACATTAGGGAAACCAACAATGACCACTCTGGTTAAATCTTTCATTTTCGGCGAGCTCTGAGATTAGGAGTACAGGGCAGATGCCGCAAAGTCATATTCATATTAATGGATAATAGGAATCCGGAGCAAGATAATAGGCTAATCAGCAATTATAGAATACTGGGGCAGAAAAGGCCTGCTCAGGCTAATGTGGCCCCCTAAAGTCTCTTTTTCTCCTCCATCAATAAGAATAAAAACTTTTTTGATAGAACTGAAGTTGCGGGCCAGGGAGTTCACTATGGAGTAAACTGTCAATATTTCCGCTGATGATCCAGAGGGATGTTTTTCCATGAGTTCTTTGGAAAAATCAACATAGGCCAGCCCGTCTTTGGTAATAAAGAGTTGCCTCAGCTTTGTCTCGGGGGGGAGAGGAGAAATATAACCAGCCTGGGATCCTTTGATGAGTTCTTCTATAGCCTGGTTTGCTTCGTGGGCAACTGAGGAATCGGCCATGATCTCTCTTTCCTCAGGATGAAGAAGCTCATCTTCTTCGGAGAGGAAAAAAAGGACAATTTCTTTCTTTTCTCTTGGCTCCTGGGGCTGGCTTTGAAGCTCCTGAAGAGGAGTTTCAGGGAGTTGCTTTATCTTTTCTTTGCCCCCTGTTGTAAAAAAAACAATAACCAGGATAATCAATAGAATGAGGAGGAAAGAAAGTATGAGAACTCTTTTTAAGTCCATTCTCCCCTCTATTTCTGAAAATAAACCTTGATATAGCTTAAAAGCCCTCGATAGATCGCCTCAGCCACATTGTTCTGAAAGGTTTTATCGAGAAGCTTTTTTTCTTCCTCAGGATTAGAGAGAAAGGCCACTTCAGCCAAAACGGCAGGGCAGGCCACACCGGTCAGCACCTTAAAGGGGGCCTGCTTGATCCCTCTGTTTGTCGTTCCCAGCAGCAGATTTAGCTCTTTCTGGATGAGTTCGGCCAACTGGCTGCTCTGTTTGATGTAGGCAGACTGAGCCATATCCCAGAGAATCATCTTTATCTCATCCTCGTTTCCCTTTTCAATGAGCGATTCAAATTCCGCAGAGCTATTTTCTAGGTAAGCAAGTCTCCTTGCTTCCTCGTCTGTCGCATTCAGACTGAGGAAAAAAGTCTCTGAGCCTTGGGCATTTTTCCGATAAGAGCTATTGGTGTGGATGCTGATAAACAAATCTGCCTTGTTATTGTTAGCTATAGAAGCTCTATTCTCCAGGGAGACATCCATATTCGTGTCCCTGGTCAGGACGACGCGAAAAGCTAAATTTCGCTCAATGACAGATTTCAGCCCGAGACTGATGGCCAGAGTGATATCCTTCTCCTCAGCTCCAAATTTGCCTTTGGCCCCTGTCTCCAGGCCACCGTGACCTGGGTCGATGACAATGGTTCTCACTCCTCGAGGAGAAGAAGGTTCTTCTTTTTTCTTTGGCTCAGCGATCCTCTCTTCTTCCAAAGCAGGCTTGCTTAGAGGTATCTTTTCTTCGAGATCCCAAAAATCGATGACCAACTGATACGGTTCTTTTATAATCGAGCTGTCAAACCTAAAATTGCTGTGTCGCGTCTCAATTGTGATTGTGAAGGCATCATCTTTTTTTATCCAGCCAAAGGATTTTATAAACTTGCTTTCTAAGGTATCTCTTTGAATCCTGAGACGAGCCTTTGTTTCCAGGTGAACAAGAAGAAAGGAGGAGCTTTTCTCGACAGTGAAAGCCAGGGGCAGGGATGAGGAAATAATGACGCGGCTATAACCAGCGTAATCTTTAGCCGAAAGCCTCAATAAAGGCAGATTCTGAGGAAAAGTAAAAATAACGAGGAGAAAAAGAGAGAAAAACAGGGATGAGAATATGTGGTTTTTTCTTAAGCCTACCAATTTTCCATAAAGTTTCATCATGGAGGCGGCGGGAATCGAACCCGCGTCCGAAAGCATTCCACAGAGAGCCTCTACATGCTTATCCTCTTCTTTAATCTCGCTCTGAGGTGTCCGAAGAGGAAGGACGCCTCAGAACCAGTCCCGAATTAGTTTTGCTCATCAGGCTCAGGACTGACCTGACTCGCTCATCCTGCTTGACGACGCTCCTCAGGCCCCGCAGGAAAGAACCAGAGAAACGGCTTGCCTATTCCTTAGGCAGCGGCATGCAGTGGTTCTGCAAATAATTTTTGTCCACCTTTTTACGAGGTTGGTGGAGCCTCGACATGCAACCTCTGTTTCACTACCTCCGTCGAATCCTTTCGCCCCCATTTCTCTCAAAACAAATTATATTTCATAGAAACAAAGCTTGTCAACCATTCTTAGAGTTCCCAAGATTATTGATAGAGCGCTTGAATTCCCCTAACTTCATTCATGTCTACAAGATGGAAACGCACAAGTAGCACTCAGTGAGTTGTCTAGCAAGTCCGTGCCCGTTCTCGACTAAGGCCCTTCCGCCCCTCTAGGTCTTCGAACAGGCAGAGGCCCTCCAGGCCCGATCTTAAGATTTTTCTCATCTCAATCTCTTCGAAATAAAATGAAATATTAAATTGTATCTTTTTGAAGCCTTTTACTTCAGAATTGGAGGAGCTACGCCTTGGGCAGGACTGCTGAGCTGGGTGCCTGTCAGGGCTTTCAAAAATTCAACCATATTCTCAATATCTTGAGCTTCTCCGCCTCCGCCACCGAAAAGAAAAGAGCCCTTCAGAAATTGCTGGTCAAGCTCTCCAACTGGGGGTTTGACAGTTTTCCTGGCAATCGATTCAAAATGGGCGATAGCTTTCCCCAGGGTAGCGAATTTTCCATTATGCATATAAGGGGCCGATAATTCGATATTGCGCAGAGTTGGAGTCTTGAATTTGCCAAGATCAGAGCAGGAAGATCTTAAAAACTGGACCTCTCCTCTTCCCGGGTCAACGTCCTTGGGAATCCCGCCACAGATCTCAGAGTTGTAGGGGAATTTCTCATGGATTTCAAAGCCAGCATTTGGAACTCCGAGGTTATGAAAATCTGAATCAGTAAAGTTGGGAGGCCTATGACAGGTAGAACATTTCCCCCTTCCAAAAAAGACAAGAAGCCCTTTTTTCTGGGCTGGAGTTAAAGCCGAATCATTCCCTTTGAGCCATCTGTCATAAGCTGAATCAGTACTTACGGCAGTCCGTTCATAAGAAGCAATAGCTTTGGTGATCGTAGTAGAGCTTATCTCGCCGCCAAAGACAGTAGCGAAATATTTTTTATAAAATTTTCCGGCCTCAGGAAAATGCTTTTTTGTCAGAGGATGAATACCGCTTTCGAGATAGCTGATGACATTGTCCCAGGTATTAGCCATCTCCGCATTGTCGACGACCGGACCAAGTGCCTGCTGTTCAAGTGTCTGGACGCGGCCATCCCAGAAGAAATGGCTCAAGTAGGCCGTATTATAGACCGAATTGGAATTTCTTCTACCAGTTGCACCTCCACACCCATCAGAAATCTGCTGCTCATCACTAAAGCCTTTCTCCGGAATATGGCAAGAAGCACAGGCAATTGTCCCGCATCTTGATAGATTGGGGTCGAAAAAGAGGGCCTCCCCGAGCATCGTTTTCTCAACACTCTGGGGATTATTCTCGGGGACAGGCAATGGAGGAAGCTCAGCCCCGAATTCACCTCGAATCCTTGTCCGGAGAGCACCCAATTGCTTTGCCTGAATCTCTTGGCCAGGATTCTCCAAAGCAGCTACCGCCAGAAAGAGCAATGCCATCAAAATAAAAAACCCTCTCCCTTTCATTTTTTTCTCCTTTCCTTTAACTTTTAAAAATGAAGCAGTATATTTCTCAGCTCAGTATTAAGATGAGCTGAAACATAGGATATATATTAATTCAGGGACTCGAATTTTTCTACAGGATAAGGAAAATTCAGATAAATTTAAAGCTCAAGTGAGACTGATAATTGCTCAGTCTTTTATTTTAGAGGAAAAAAGGTCTGATCTGGCCCCCAGCCGAGACAAGATAGGGTGCTCCCAAGGAGCCAGAAAAGAACGGGTACCAGGGTTAGTAAAAAAAAATTGCTTTTTTTTGAAAATTTTTTTCAATAAATGAACAAGAAATACGACTAAATAGTCAGAAGCGCCTTCTAAATAAAGGAAATTTTGCTGAAAATTAACTAAAATAATTCTTTTTCCTCATAAAAATGGACGCCTTTTCGAAGTGGAAAATGAAAATGGGGAGAACAAATTCACCGCGTATTATCCCTTTTTTCTCTCCATCCCTTCAAAAGCCGTTCCAAAAATATGAAAGGAGGTTTCACTATGCGTAAAAAAATCCTCAGGGTGGCAGCCGTAATGGCCTTTCTCGCCATTCTCTCCCTCTATGTTCCTGGACTTCTCTCTGTTGAAAAAGTTGCAAAGGAAGAAACGCGAGTAAATTTCAGGTACTTTCTTATGAAACCAATCGAATTCTTGTCCAATTTGCTTCCCTTTTTGAGCCCTAGCCTTGGCAGTGGAAAAAGTATCATTGCTCCAGATCAGAATTCCAGCACCTCCAGCAAGATCAAGATTACGGGAGGATTATACCGCCCCAAAAATAGCAATGGCGATTGATTTGTATTTGGATTCTTAGTTAAGTACGTAGGATTTCGCTTAAGGCACAAAAAAAGAAAATCATCAAGGGTCTACGAGTTTCTTGTCTCGTTGAAAGCAAATTCTTATATAAAATCATAAATTAAACCTTATTTCCTATAACCCCTTTGAGATAGAAATATTCACCCCTATAGGCGATTGATTCTTTCTTCTCAATTCTGATATAATTCTTTCAAAAAATCATTCATAATTCTCATTGATTGTTTCGTAAATATGGTAGAAAGTCAGAAAAAACCGTTGTTTGCCACCTTGTTTTGGCCTTTACTCTTCTTGTTTTTTTTTAAGCTCGGACTTTTATCTTCCGCTCAAATATCTTCAGGGCAAGATTATATCCAACTCCTCACTCAAGCAGAAAAATTAAGGGGAGAAGGCTCATTCGAAAGATCCATTGAATTTTTCAAAACTGCTCTAGATTTAGCCAAAAAAACTAATGATAATAAAGCAGAATGTGAATCTCTTTACAAACTGGGAATTCTCTATTGGAATATTGGTAAACTTAAAGAATCTGCTTCCTATTATGAACAGGCATCTCTGCTCAGTAAAGAATTAAACCCAAAAATATGGCAAGACAAAATCGACAGCGCTCTTCAAATTTATAATCTTTATGAAAATGGAAAAAATTTTCGCGATCAAGCTCGGTACAGTAAATCTATAGAAAGTTTTCAAAATGCCATCGCCTTGGCTGAAAAAATAAACAGCAGAGAACACAAATTGAAATGCCTTCGTCAACTCGCTTCTACTTATTGGGAACTAGATAACTTTTCCGAATTTTATAAGCTCAATACAAAAGCCTTGGATATAGCCGAAGAATTAAACCACAGAAAAGAACAGGGAAGATGTTTAAACAATATCGGCAATTATTATTGGAAATTATACAATTATTCGAAGGCTCTTAATTATTATGAAGATTCATATGAAATTGCAGAAAAAGAAAATGATAAAGAAGAAGAAGCAATATGTCTGACCAACATAGGCATTATATACATGGATATTGGAAATTATGACCAAGCAGAGGAATATATAAAGAAAGCAAAAGACATAGATGAACAATTGGGAAACAAAAGTTATACTTCTTCGGATTTGAATATCCTTGGAGAAATAAGCAGGAAAAAAGGGATCATTTCTAATAAAGAAGAAGATTTTTATGAAGCTCTTGATCATTTCAAAAAATGCCTGAACCTGTCGAAAGAAATCAAAGATATGAGAACAGAAGTTTATGCACTCAATAATATAGGCTC
>CAZPAX010000093.1:0-8991 GCA_964584535.1 uncultured Eubacteriales bacterium | reverse complement strand
TAGCTTTAGTGAAAGAGGCATTTAACTCTTGCTTACTTGTTTCTAATTCGTCGATGACCTTTAGCTTTTCGAGGAGACCCTGAATTATCTGTTCTCTATAAGGAGAGCGGATATTTAGCTCCCTGATGAGGCGGCTCATTTTGACGATGAGACGTCCACGTGCAACAGCATATTTCTTTGATACAGGGATTTTTTCTAATTGGGTGCTTAACTTTCTTATTTCATTGATTCTGGCTAGAATCTTCTTTTCTTTCTCGATCTTTCCTTTTATGAATTCATCTTCGCTAGAATCGAACATAGCCCAGATGATTTCATCGTCTTCATTTAGTTTCTCTTCTAATGAAAGAATTTCAGTGCGAGCAAATTGTGTTTTTGATAAGGCTTTAATAACTATCTCTTCTCCCCTTTCAATTTCTTTTGCTGCGAATATCTCTCCTTCTCTTGTTAGCAGCGGAATATTGCCCACCTCTCTCATATAGATTCTGACCGGATCCGATGTTTGCTCCGGATCCTCTAACGAAACAATGGAGGGCTCTCTTCTTTTAGAGTGAACTTTCTTTTGTTTATCGAGAATTTTTATTCTGCGGTCATCCGCTTCCATGTTCAATACTCCACTATGAAAAGAACAGAATTGTTAACGCTCTAATGAAAATCTTCAAATTTAGGTTAAATTTCTTCTTTTTCTTCTTTCTCTCTTCCTTTTTTCTCTCTTCCTTTCTCTCCTTTTTCTTTCCTTTCTCTCATATTTTTTCATTCATTATTCCTTTTTGGAATTTACTATTTAAATAAAACTTCTTGCATTCAACTTAGAATATATCTGCCTGTCATGAGGGCCCGGTCATCGAACAAGTTGCTATTAGCAAACAATCACGAGGATGAATTATACACCTTTCAGGCGGAATTTTCCTTTCTTTTGACTTGAATGATAGGGCATATATATTAGCTGGCTGGGAAGCCAGGATTCGAACCTAGATTCCATGATCCAGAGTCATGTGTCCTGCCATTGGACGACTTCCCAACCCAGAATATGATAATAGATATACTCTTGCTTTTCAAATTTTCAAGCAGAGCTGGATGTCTGTATCTTGATCCCAGATTTCTAACTTTTACTGCGATTGACAGGCAAAGAAAAATGATGATAAGATTGGCGACTTATTATGAAAAAAACCTGGGTTCGATTGGCCCTGATTTTTTTTCTTACTTTCGCCTTCCTCTTCTTTTTCTTCCGGAGTGTGGAATGGAGGGAAGTCCTTGGCTACCTCACTGACGTCAATCTTTACTTTTTTATTCTGATGATACTCATTGTCCCCTTGCATCTAGCAACGCGGGGTTTTAGATGGAGATATCTTCTCATTCATGAGAAAAAAAACGTAGAATTTTTCAACCTCTTTGCCGGTAACGCAGTCGGCTTTACTGTGACACTTATATTTCCGGGAAGACTGGGAGAGCTGGTCAAGCCTCTGTATTTAGCCCAGAGAGAAGGGATGAAAAAAGGCTTTGTCCTGGGCACGGTTGTTGTGGAGAGGATATTTGACATGTTCACCATGTGTCTTTTGCTGGGGATTTTTCTGCTGGCAAAACCCCTCTATTCTTCCTTTGTTCAGGCAAAAGAGGAGGCTTATTCCAATTTGCGCCTCTGGGGCTTTGTCGGCGTTGGCTTTGCCTCCAGTCTGCTCCTTATCTCCCTCGCCCTCTATTTTTTCAGGGAGAAAACACTCTCCGTTATCTCTTTTTTGCTCAAACCTTTGCCTCCGAAGGTCTCCCAAAAAATCCTTGAACTTGCTCAAGAATTTATCCAGGGACTGAAGTTTTTTCATTCTATAGGAAATCTTTTGACCTATGTTGGCCTCTCCTTTGTAGTCTGGCTGGGGATCATTTTTTATTACTGGATCTGTTTTTTCGCCTATAATATTTCCCTCCCTTATTTTCTGCTCTTTCCCTATGTTTTCTTGCTCATGGTCGGGGCCTCTGTTCCCACTCCTGGAATGGTGGGAGGATTTCATTATTTTAGCAAACTTTGTCTGATTTCATTTTATAATATAGATGTCAACCTGGCTGTGGGTATGACCATCGTCATCCATGCCATTCAGGTAGTCGTGACTTGTCTGATAGGATATGCTATATTATGGAAAGAAGGGTTATCGCTTTTCCAGCTTAGAAAATTAGGAGAGAACGCAGGGAAATGAGGTGTCCTTTTTGCGGTCACCTTGACAGCAAAGTCATTGATTCGAGGGAAAGCAAAAAAGGCCTTTCTGTCCGGAGGCGGAGGGAATGTCTTTCCTGCAAAAGGAGATTCACAACCTACGAAAAAATAGAAGAAATTCCCTATATGGTCGTAAAAAAAGATGGTCGAAGGCAGGCCTTCGACAGCCAAAAGCTTATGCGGGGACTTCTCAAGGCTTGTGAGAAAAGGCCGATTCCTGTGGGAAAGCTTGAAGAGATTGTTGAGGAAATCGAAACAAGGCTGCAGGAACGTCCGGAGAAGGAAATGAGCGCCTCAGAAATCGGCCATTATGTGATGAACAAACTCAAGGATCTGGACAAGGTAGCTTATGTACGTTTTGCCTCGGTTTACCGGGAATTCAAGGATGTCCTTGAATTTAAGAAAGAGTTGGAGAGCCTTCTTATCGAGAAATGAGTCGCTAAGCTGATGATAAAAAAGATTAAGCCTGTGTCAAGCATCATCAAAATTGAGGAGGAAATCCAAAGAATCATAAGCGAGGCTTTTCTCCAGAAGAAGGAGATCCTCGAATTGAATGAGGGATGGGTTCCCTATCTGGATATCTACGAAAAGGAAAATGAGATCATCGTCGAGACTGAGCTCCCTGGCGTCTCCCAGAAGGATATCACTATCTCCCTTCATAGCAACCGGATCGAAGTCAAAGGCATGAAAAGAGAAAATCCGATTTCAGAGAAGACAAAATACCTTCGTCTGGAGAGGGAATATGGAAATTTTCGGCGAGTTGTTTCTCTGCCGACATCCATTATTCCAGAAAAAACAAAGGCCCGCCTGGAAAATGGAATTCTGACCATCATCCTGAAAAAATTCAAGAAAAAAGAGAAAGAAGTCCTGGTGAAGATCGAAAGACATGAGGAATAGCTGAGGAGGAAAATCATGGCTGAGAAAGAAAACAAAGACGAAGATCAATTTGAAGATATCATGGAGGAGCGAGACAAGAAGCTCCATATCCCCCCCAAGCTTCCCATTCTTCTACTCAGAGACATTGTCGTCTTTCCCTATATGATCGTCCCTTTGTTTGTGGGAAGGGAAAAATCAAAGAACGCTATTGATCATTCGCTTTCCACTCATCGTATGATCTTGCTCCTGACCCAGAAGGATATGGAGATCGAGGATCCGAAGAGAGAAGATGTCTATGATGTGGGAACAGTTGCCCTGATCATGAGGATGCTCAAACTTCCTGATGGAAGAGTGAGAATTCTTGCCCAAGGCTTGGTGCGGGCGAAAATAGAGAGCTTTGAGGAGGATCAGCCCTACCTTTCAGCCCAGGTCTCAGTCTTCCATGAACCTGAAGCCAAAGAGAAATCTCTGGAGAGCGAAGCTTTGATCCGCAATGTCCGCTCTGGACTGGAGAAGGCGACTTCACTGGGGAAAAATCTTCCTCCTGAAGTTTTGATCATTGCCACCAATGTCGAGGATGCAGGGAGGCTAGCTGATTTGACTGCGGCTAACCTCGAGCTCAAAGTGAGCGAAGCCCAGGAGATTTTAGAGATTATCGATCCTGTCCAGAAGCTGCGCAAAGTTTATGAGCTCTTAACACGGGAGCTCGAACTTCTGGATGTCCAGTCCAAGATTAGCACCGAGGCCAAAGGGGAGATGGACAAGCTCCAGAAGCAGTATTTTCTCCGTCAGCAACTCAAGGCCATCCAGAAGGAGCTGGGCGAAGGGACGGAGATTCAGGAGGAGATCAAGGGTTATCAGGATAAGCTGAAGAAATTAAAAGTCTCAGAAGAGGTTAAGGAGGAATTGGAAAAACAAATCAGTCGCCTGGCCCAGATGCATCCTGAATCTGCCGAAACAGCTGTTGTCCGCAATTATTTAGACTGGATGTTTGCCCTTCCCTGGAACAAAAGCACCGTCGATAACCTCGACCTTACCAAGGCAGGGCAAATTCTGGATGAAGACCACTACGGCCTGGAAAAAGTTAAAGAAAGAATTTTGGAATACCTGGCTGTAAGAACTCTTTCCAAAAAGATTAAGGGCCCGATTCTCTGTTTTATTGGTCCTCCAGGTGTCGGAAAAACTTCTCTCGGCCGCTCGATCGCTAGAGCCCTGGGAAGGAAATTCATCCGCATCTCCCTTGGTGGAGTCAGGGATGAGGCAGAAATCAGAGGCCACAGACGAACTTATGTCGGCGCCCTTCCAGGGAGAATCATTCAGGGGCTGAGGCGGACCGGCTCTGACAATCCTGTCTTCATGATGGATGAAGTGGATAAGATCGGCGCAGATTTCAGGGGCGACCCCTCATCTGCCCTCCTCGAAGTCCTTGACCCTGAGCAGAATTTTTCTTTCCGCGACCACTATCTTGGCGTTCCTTTTGACCTTTCCAAGGTTATGTTCATCACCACAGGTAATCTCCTCGATCCCATCCAGCCTGCTTTTCGGGACAGAATGGAGATACTCCATCTTCCTGGCTACACTGAGGAAGAAAAGCTGCAGATTGCCCTTCGCCACCTGGTTCCCAAGCAGATAGAGGAAAATGCTCTCAATAAGAGGCTTATTTCCTTCACTAGCGGCGCCATTAAAAAAATCATCTCCCTCTACACCCGTGAGGCAGGAGTAAGAAATCTGGAGCGGGAAATTGCTTCTGTCTGCCGGAAAGTGGCCCGTAAAGTGGCTGGAGGAAAAAGGAAGATAAATCGCATAACTTCTCAGAACGTCGAGAGCTATCTGGGTCCTCCCAAGATTTTCAAAGATCAGCTACTCAAAAAAAATCAAGTGGGAGTGGCCACAGGAGTAGCCTGGACAGCCACAGGCGGTGAGATTCTTTTTGTCGAAGCCTCGAAGATGAAGGGTAAGGGGAATCTTCTCTTGACTGGTTCTCTGGGTGAGGTGATGAAGGAATCTGCTCAGGCTGCCTTAAGCTATGCCCGGGCCCACTCCCAGGAATTTGGCATTGACAGCCGCATCTTTCCTCAGCATGATTTTCATATTCATATCCCTGAGGGTGCTATTCCCAAGGACGGGCCGTCTGCTGGAGTGACGATAGCCACTGCCTTCATTTCTGTCTGCACCAACCGCAAAGTCAAATGGGATGTGGCCATGACCGGCGAGATCACTTTGAGGGGGAATATTCTTCCCATCGGAGGTGTCAAGGAGAAAGTTCTGGCAGCCCAGCGGGCTGGAGTCAAGAGAATGATTTTGCCTGCCGCCAATAAAAAAGATCTGATTGACATCCCCAAAAAAATCAAGAAGGAAATGGAATTTATCTTTGTTGAGGAGATAAAAGAAGTCTTTAGCCATGCTCTGCTAAACCAGGCAGGCAAAAAGAGAAAGGGATGAGGCTGGAGAGCCTGGGAGAAAGAGAGCTCATTTCGGCGCTAAGGAAGGAGTTCTCTGAATCCAGAAAAGATGTCATCCTTGGCATCGGCGATGATACGGCTGTCGTGAGGCCTGGAAAAGGAGCTCTTCTTCTCACTAAAGATTTGCTTTTAGAGGGATTCCATTTTATCCGCAGCCTTCACCCTCCTTATTTTCTGGGACGGAAAAGCTTGAATGTCAATCTCAGCGACATTGCTGCCATGGGCTGCGTCCCGAAATTTGCTCTGCTTGGCCTGGGACTACCCGCTGATCTGGACACAGCTTGGCTCAGGGAGTATTTCTCTGGCTTCAAATCCGCAACAAAAGAAGGAAAAGTCATTCTCGTCGGAGGCGATCTCTCAGAGTCAAAAAAAGTTTTCATCTCGGTCACGGTCATCGGCGAAGGAAAGAATATCATTCAGAGAAAAGGTGCCCGGGCCGGCCACCTTCTCTATGTTTCCGGATATCTTGGCGATTCAAAGCAGGGTTTGCTCCTTCTCAAGCAGGGAATAAAGCCCGGCAAAAATCGAAAGGCAGACCCTCTTCTCAGAGCTTTTTTGGACCCTCTTCCTCAGGTTTCTCTTGGCCAGACACTTTCTCGCCAGAAGCTTGTCTCCTCGATGATTGATGTCAGTGATGGACTTTCTGTGGATTTATTTCATCTCTGCCAGGAAAGCCGGCTCGGAGCTGAAATCGATTTGGAGAAATTGCCCATCTCTCCAGAGCTTCGCTACTTCCAGAAAAATCCTCGAAGCTTTGCTCTGCATGGGGGAGAGGATTATCAGCTCCTTTTTACTGTCCCTCCTGAGAATAAAGGTGCGCTTTCAAGACTGCAGAAAAAATACATGTTGACCTTGATTGGAAAAATGACGGGAAGGCATGATATTCTGGTCATTGACCAGCGGGGAAAGAGAAAGCCTTTAGAGATAAAAGGCTATGAGCATTTTAGAGATAAAAGGCGAACTGCGCCGAGGCGCAAAAAAATCCGAATTCTTTAAAGGAGGGTTTATGATGAAAAAACTTTTCGCCTTCTTTCTTTCTTTCCTTTTTGCTTTAGCTTCGCTCTGGGCTGGCGGATGGAATAATTCTCTCATGGGCTGCCGGGCTATCTCCATGGGCGGAGCTTTTTCTGGTGTTGCCGATGACCCGAGCGCAATCTTTTTTAATCCTGCGGGCATAGCTTTTCAGAAGAGAGATTTCAACTTTTCCGTCGATGGCTTCTATATCTGGCCAACTCATGAATACACCTTGCCCACCGGATCAAAAATCCAAAGCAAATACAATAACCCTGTTCCTCAGATTTTTATGACTTACAAGACAAGCGACAGGATTACTCTTGGCTTTGGAGTTTATGTTCCCTACGCAGGCGGAGGAATCGACTGGAAAAAAGAAGAGCTTGGATATCCTTTTAAATCCACACTTGGCATTTTGTCCTTTACTCCAACCTTGGCTTATCAGGTCAATGAGAAGCTTTCTTTGGGCTTTGTCCTTAATTTTTATAAGGCCGTCTTGAATGTCGAAACAGAAATGGGCTCTTTTGGCCCGATGAAGGAAGAGGAGAGTGGATCAGCCCTATCAGCAGGCTTTGGGCTTATGTACAGGCCTACCGAAAGGATTGGCATCGGTTTCAGTCTCAGAGGACCGGGGACAGTTAAAATGACCGGGACAACTTCGGTCAAGTATGGATTATATATGCTTAATCTGGATTCAGACACAACCTTCAGGCTCCCCTGGGATATGGAGGTCGGGTTTTCCTACAGACTGAGTGAAAGATTGCTTCTTTCGACAAGCGCCCAGTACACCTTGTGGTCTACACTGGATAAAGTCGAGAAGACAATCAAGGGCATTCCTTTTTCAGGGGATATGAAAGCAGATGAGACAATGAATTTCGAGAATATTCTCATTCTAAGAGCCGGGGCTGAGTACTTTCTTCCTCAAGGAGTCTTCCTCCGCTTGGGTGTCGGTTTCGATCAGTCCGCTACTCCTGACTCGACTCTGAACATAACCAACATCGATGTGGACAAAACAACTCTACTGGGAGGCATTGGCTACAGGACAGGGAAGATGCAGATTGATTTTGCTTATGCCTATGCTCTTGGAAAAGAGAGGCAGAAAGAACTGAAAGGCTATGGCCTTCCCCTTATCGAAAAATACAATCTCAATGTTTTTATTATGGGCTTAGGAATCACCTTCTCCTTTTGATTTTATTTAGAGAAGGGAGCCTTCAAAGACGACTTCTGCCGGACCAGACTGGTAGATTTTTTCCTTTCCCCATTCGACAGTCAGCTCACCCATGCTGGTCCTGACAATGACCTTTTTATCCGTCAGGTTCTTCAGGATCGATGCAACGGCCGAGGCACAGGCGCCGCTTCCTGAGGAAAGGGTCTCGCCAACTCCTCTTTCCCAAAAGAGGACTTCAATTTCTTTCCGGCTGAGGACTCGGATAAATTCGATGTTTGTCCTGTTGGGAAAAAAGGGATGAGATTCGATTTCCCTTCCGATCTGATGCCATTCGATTCGGGCTGGGAAGCGCTCGACAAAGACTGCACAATGGGGATTGCCTAAGGAAACAACTGTGATCGGATAGATCTTGCGGTTGATGGAAAGGGGATAGTCGATGATTTTTTCGTGATAGGAGCCATCGTCAAAAGGGATGTCCTTAGAAGTGAGATGAGGGACTCCCATCTCGATCTTGATCTGGAAGAGATTGTTCAGCTTTTCAATAAGATCACATTCTCGGCTTCCAGCAGTGGTCTGGAAAAAAATCTGGGGAGAATCAATTTTCTTTTGAAAATAGAGGTAGGCCGCTGCGCACCTTAAGCCATTTCCCGAGATTTCTGCCTCTGTGCCGTCAGCATTGAAGATGCGGAAATTAACAAGGCCTTCGGCTTTATCCTTGATGGATATGAAGAGCAAGCCGTCTGAACCAACTCCAGTGTGGCGATCGCAGATTTTGCGGGCAAAGTCTCCTATGTTTATAATTACTTCTCCCTCAGTTTGGTCAATGACCAAAAAATCGTTGCCAAGGGAATGGACTTTGGTGAATTTCATCAGGGTATTCTGAGGGTAACAATAAAGTCCTGGACTTGTCCATCGCTTTCTCTTCGGATAAGAAGCATGATGGGATCTCCTGATTGTGTTTTTTTCAGGAGATTCTCAAATTCTTCAACAGTGTTGATTTTTTTCCGGTTAACTTCAAGGATAATATCCCCGGCTTGAAGGCCTTTTCGATCGGCCTCGCTATAACTGCGGACTTCTGTGATTAGAAGACCTTCTGCGGTTTCCCGTCCCAAACGTCTGGCCAGTCGTGCTGTCATTGGTGTCAGGGAAATACCGAGATCTTTTCCTCCGGCCACTGCCGTTTCTTTCTCTTCTTGCGGCTCCAGTTCTTCGATTGCGGCTGTGGTTGTTCTTTCTTTTCCATCCCGGATGAATTTGATCTCGACCTTTGT
>CAZPAX010000092.1:0-9103 GCA_964584535.1 uncultured Eubacteriales bacterium | reverse complement strand
ATTGTTTTAATGTAATTGGAGAAAATATCGCCGTAGATGGATTCCATCATCCTCTTGTGGGCCTCAGTGAAACCCTTTTCTGTGAACATGTTGTAAGCAGTCTTGTATTCTTCGACATGCTCAATCTCAGCTTCTATGCCCAGGTTATCCAGAGCACCTTTAAAGAAGGGAACATAGCCTCCAATTCCACTGATACCAAGCCAGCCCAGGGGATGGAGGATGATCCGGTCACAGGCAGTGGCCAGAAGATATTCCTTTGTCAATTCAGGAGCCTCTTCGATATAGGCATAGACTTTCTTCCCTGATTTTCTGAAATCGAGCACAGCTTCCCTGAGTTCGGCAATTTTGCCCCAGTTACATTCGAGATAATTGATGCGGAGGAGGATGCTCCGGATGCGGCTGTCGACCTTAGCCTTCTTGATGCTCGTCCAGATCTCATGGACAGATAACGGCTTTATTCCCAGAAAAAAACTGGTCAGGAAGTCAGGGGTTGCCAGGTCTTGAATCTGTCCAGAGAGTTTGATCTCTAGATAGGAGTGAGCTCTTACGGCAGGAGGCCTTCTGATTTCATAATAGAAAAATGAGAAGATAGTAGCCATGATTAAAAAGAAAAAAATCAAAAATATAATCAGAATATATTTTCCTTTTTTCATCTTTTCTCCTCTATTTTTTGCGGATTTTCAGACACCTTAGCAATATAACAGAAAATAAAGCATCCATAAAGTATTCGGGGTCAGACTTTTAAAAGTTTTATTATTTACTGAAAAGAATGATTTTGGGGTCAGGCTTCTGTTTCTCGGGGTCAGACATTATCATAGGGGTGAGAATAAATCAGGGGTATGTACTGTTCTCTTCTCCATGGCAATGTCTGACCCCGAAAATTATGCCTTTCCCCATCTGACCCCAAGGTCGATCGTCATTAAATCATAAAAAAAAGATAAGCCTGACCCCCAATTCCTTTTATTTTTCAAAGAAATTGGATATTATTAAAAACTAAAGAGACAGAAAAAACATGTACGCTCTGGAGATCGAAAACATCTCGAAAAAGTTTGGCGATTTTTATGCTGTCAAAAACCTTTCCCTCAAAATTCCAGAAGGTACTGTTTATGGCCTGCTGGGCCCCAACGGAGCAGGAAAGACAACGACTATCCGCATGGTAATGAATATCATCATTCCTGATGAAGGGGAGATCAAAGTCCTCAACGAGAAGATGGATGAAGCTATGAAGGAGAGGATTGGCTATCTTCCTGAAGACAGAGGCCTCTATCCGAAGATGAAAGTCGGGGAACACCTTCTTTTTCTGGCAGAAATAAAAGGCCTCATGGGGCTTAAAGCTCGGAAAGAGATTGACTACTGGCTGGAGAGGTTTGACCTTGCGGATTGGAAACAGAAGAAGGTCGAGGAGCTTTCCAGGGGAATGCAGCAGAAAATTCAGTTCATTGTCACTGTCATTCATCAGCCAGAGCTGATCATCCTCGATGAACCCTTTGCCGGGTTGGACCCTGTCAACACCAAGCTCCTCAAAGACATCATGCTGGAGATGAAAGAGAAGGGGAGGACAATCATTTTTTCCACCCACCGCATGGAGCAGGTAGAGATGATCTGTGACAACATCTGTCTTATCAATAAGGCCGAGATGGTTCTGGAGGGAAGTCTCCACGAGATCAAAAAACAGTACGGGAAAAATACAGTTGTTCTGGATTATGAAGGGGATGTGGGATTTCTCCAGGGATTTCCTGAAATTGAGAAGATGGATGACTATGGAAGATCCGCGGAGATCAGGCTTAAAGAAAGGATAGATCCTCAGGAACTGCTATTGAATCTTGTCGGAAAAATCCGGATCAATAAGTTTGAAGTCCAGGAGCCATCTTTAAACTCGATTTTTATCGACAAAGTGGCAGAAAAAAATGAGAAAAGTCCTGTCAGTCATTAAGAGAGAATATCTCCAAATCGTAAGAACTAAGGGATTTATCATCAGCACCATTTTGGGACCTGTCTTCATTGCTGCTCTGATTGTCATCCCCCTTCTTGTTTCTTTTATTTCTGTGGGGGAGAAGAAGCATATTGGCGTGGTGGATGCTACTGGAGAGATTTTTACAGAACTGGACAAGAAGCTCGATTACAAGATGAAAGATGGAAGCCGGAGATATAGTCTTGAAAAATTCACCCTAAAGCCCAATCTTGAGGAATTGAGGAACACACTCAACCAGAAAATCCTGGCCAAAGAAATTTCTGCTTATATTTTTCTTCCTGAAAATACTCTCAGCGGTGGGGTTGCCGAGTATGGCTCTCAGCATGTTTCTGATTTTGAAGAGATTAGAAGGATCAGTGAAGTCCTGAACAGTGTCGTCATCGAAAAGAGGCTAAAAAAAGAGGGATTAGATCCTCAAAAGATCTCCCAGTTTGTCCAGCGCGTCGGGCTAAAGACTATAAAAGTGACCAAAAAAGGAGCTGAGGAAGACACAGGAGGGACATTTGCCATTTCCTATCTCTTGGTCATAATCCTCTACATGACCCTTTTCTTTTATGGATCGATCATCATGAGGGGAGTGATTGAAGAAAAAAATAACCGGGTAGTAGAAGTCGTCCTCTCCTCTTTGAAACCCTTCCAGCTCATGGCCGGGAAAGTTCTGGGAATCGCGGCTGTCGGTTTTACTCAATATCTTATCTGGGCTCTTTTTGGACTTGCTGCTTCTCGATACAGCTCGTCCTTCATCCCCCGTTTGTTCCCTGCTGCCTCAGGTTTCAAAATGGCCAGCACGCCATCCTACATTTTTATCTATTTTGTGATCTTCTTTATTCTGGGATATTTCCTTTATGGAATGCTCTATGCAGCAGTTGGTTCTATGGTCAATTCAGAGAAAGAGGCCCAACAGCTCCTTTTTCCTATTTCCATGTTCTTGGTTATTCCCATTCTGCTGATGATGTTTGTTATGAGGAGTCCGAACAGTTCCCTTTCAGTCATTCTTTCCCTCTTTCCCTTTTTTGCGCCGATCCTTATGCTTCTGCGCGTCTGCATTCTTCTTCCTCCCTTCATCCAGCTGGCCGGCTCCATCGTTTTGCTTATTGGAACGATTTTTTTGATGATCTGGTTAACTGCAAAAATATACAGGATTGGAATTTTGATGTATGGAAAGCGTCCCAGTTTTGTTGAGATTGTCAAGTGGATAAAATATAAATAAATCCAATAAATCTCTTGATTTCTTTCTTTATTTGTGGAAAAATGGCGTGACTCCTATTATCGTAAGACTCAATGAAAAAATTGGGAAAGACGATTAAGAGAGAGTAAGGAGGTTTTCTTTATGGTTACAAAAAAATTGTATGTTGGTAACCTCAATTACAAGACCACCGAGGAAAAGCTGAGAGATCTTTTTTCCCAATTTGGAGAAGTGACTTCAGTGAACATCCTCCAGGGGCGAGGTTTTGGTTTTGTGGAGATGAATTCCCCTGAATCGGCCCAGGAAGCCAAGGATAAGCTGGATGGATCTGATTTTGAGGGCCGCAAGATTATCGTCAATGAGGCTAGACCCAGGTCAGAGAGACGAGGTGAGCGAAGGGGGGAAGGCGAAAGAAAAGGATTCCGTAGATTCTAATTTAAATAGATTTTCTTTTCTCTAAATCCAAAGTCAAAACAGGGGGACAAGTACGTTTTTCCTCTGAAGAAGGTGCCTATCTCCCTAATTTTTTCCCTTATTTTTTTCGGAGTGAACCTTTTCTAAAAATCCTTCGTAGAAGACTATGAAGTTTTTCTAGTGGGCAGGAGAATGAAGACCGCTATGATTTTGATTGGAAGGCGATTAAGGATTTGGGACAATTCGGCCCCGGCCTTGTTGCTGAGGTCGATGACCAGAATGAAAGAGTTTTGATCTGGCTGAAATAGAAGAGTTGTTATACACTGAATTCTTTAGGAAAAACGAAAAATTGAGAATAGAAAGAAAGGAAGCCGCAGAATATGAAGACATCTGGAGTCTTATTCAGAAAAGCAAGGAAGGGGAGAGAGAAGCCTTCATGGAAGTCATCAGGCTCTACCAGAAGAGAGTCTTTCTGCTGGCTTTCTCTTTCTTCAGAAACAGGGAAGATGCAATGGACATCGTTCAGGAGACTTTCATGAGGCTCTATCAGAAAATTGACACATTCCAGAAGGGAAAGAATTTTCAAAACTGGCTTCTCCAGATCGCCAAGAATCTCTGCATTGATTATTACCGGAAAAGCTATAGCAAGAGGAGGGAGCACGAAAGTGAAAAGAGTCTGGAAGAGCTGAATTTGTCCCAAGATCCTGATCATGATTCTAAATCCGGAGATCTCGAAGACATTCTCTCCCGCTCCGTCGAGAAGCTCGCTGAGAAGCAGAAAATGATTTTCCTTATGAAACATTACAACGGCCTGAAATATGATGAAATTGCCCAGATCCTGAAAATCTCCCTGGGAACAGTCAAATCCCTCCATTTCAAGGCGATTCAAAACCTGAAAGGCCTGATGAGTCCATATCTAGGGGAAGAAAGATGAGACACAAAGAAATTAAAAAGAATTTAGTGGCTTTCCTCTGTG
This sequence comes from uncultured Eubacteriales bacterium, assembly GCA_964584535.1. Lineage (GTDB taxonomy): Bacteria > Acidobacteriota > Aminicenantia > Aminicenantales > CAZPAX01 > CAZPAX01. The sequence continues at coordinate 4,555 of CAZPAX010000092.1, read as the reverse complement.
GAGAGCTCAAAAAGGATGAAGAGGAACGTTTCGCCTCTCACCTCAACACTTGCTCTCACTGCCAGAGGGAGCTTGAGCAATTCAAAAAGATTATGGAAGGTGCAAACTCTTTACCTGAAGACATTGTCCAGGCGATAGAGTCCGTGGATTGGGAAGCCCTACCAGCGCAAATTTCAGAAGCTGTCTTCCAAGCTGAGGCTCCTCGACTTCATAAACCCTGGTGGGAAAGGCTGAGACTCTTTGTGCCTCAGCTGAAGCCCGCTTATGCTGCTGGCGTATTAGTCGGTATTCTGCTTGGCTCTCTAGTGACTTTCCTTATTTTCAGAGGTCCTTTTCTCAAACAGGCCAGGGAAGAGGGGCTTTTTGCCTCGCAAGATTTTCTGGAAAGGGTGGAATTGGAAATGGCCAGACGGGAAACTCTAGATTATCTGGATAAGAGTCAATATCTGCTCCTGGATTTTGTCCAGTCTCCTCCAGAAAAATTAAGATCTGGGGAGGTCCTGCTTGCTTCTGAGCAGGTGAGTGATCTCCTCTCCAAAAAGAAATATCTCAATCCCCAGCTCGATAAGTTTCGAATGGCCAAGGCAAAGCAGATCCTTGACCAGATTGAATTTCTTTTCATGGAGCTGGCTCAAATCAGTGACAAGCTTTCCGATTCCCAACTCAGAGAGCTCCAGAACTTAATCGAAGAAAAGCAACTTCTCCTCAAGATAAAACTCTTGAAGAAGGAATTGGAAGAAAGTGAGGTCTAAAGTGAAAAAAATAAAGGTTTCTTTTGGAATTATTTTCCTTACTTTTTTCTGCCTTCAGTCCCTTGGCCAGATACAGGCTGATGAAAAGCTTTTTCAAGAAGCAAAAATTCTCATCTTTGATAAAAAATGGGAGATAGCCCAGCAGAAATTGGAAGAGTTCATTGGGAAATATCCTTCAAGCCCCTGGTTTGGCCAGGCCCTTTTCTACAGAGCCAAATGCCTGGGAGAACAGAAGGGAAAAGAGAAGGACGCCCTTAGTGCTTATAAAAGCTATCTCGAGCTCAAGGAAAAGAACAAAAGCCTGGCAGAGGAATCAGAAATCTCGATGATCGAACTCGCTTCGAAGCTCTACACAGATGGAGAAAAGTCTTACCTCAAGGAAATCGAAGAGAGACTTCTGAGTCCAAACCGGGTTATTAAATACTACTCAGCTTTTAAACTGAGCTATGTCAAGGACAAAGAAATAGCTTCTAAGGGAGTGCCTGTTTTGAAAGAGATTGTTGAAAAAGAGAAAGATGCAGAACTCCGGGACAGGGCAAAAATCGCTTTGCTCCGGGTTTCCCCTGAGGCTCTGAGGAATCTCGAAGAAGAGAAATACGAAACAAAGGCAAGAATCCTGAAATTCAGGGTTTACATCAAAGGGAAAAAAGAGCCTGAGGTCTCGGTCAACATCCCCTGGGCCCTGGCTGATTTGGCCCTTAGCGCCATCTCTGACAGGGATAAAGAGATGATGAGGAAAGAGGGCTATGACCTGGACAAGATCATCAATAACCTGACCAGATTTAAAGGGAATGTCATTGAGATTGAAAGCGAAGGCAGGATTATCAAGATATGGATTGATTAATAAAGATAGAGGAGGTATCCATGAAAAAAATTCAAGTTTTGGCCTTAGTGGCAGTCACCATTTCCTTTCTTCTGGCAACCTTTGTTCTGGCCGATAGTAGAGACGATATTCAGGCTATCAAGAAAGCGGTCAAAGAGAATCCCAGTTATGAAGCAGGAAAAGAGGTCAAGTGGTTCAAGCTGCTCGTCACGGACAACAAGACCAATAAAGTCAAAGTGCAAATCACTCTCCCTCTTTCTGTGGTTGAGGTATTTCTGAAGTGCGCTGGAGAAAAGCCTATGAAAATCCATGGTGAGGAGTGCGAAATTGATCTTAAAGAGCTTTTCAAGCAGCTCAAAGAAATCGGGCCCATGTCCATCATCGAGGTCTATGAGGATGATGAAACAGTGAAGGTCTGGCTGGAGTAGACAGAGAGCCTCAGAAGTAGGGCTTATATTACTTGCGAACTTGCGGATAAGATAAAAGGTTCTGCTATCATTCATTATAAAAAATATATCTTATACTTTTCCGAGTCCTAGGCAAGAAACGCAATTTCTCATTCTTAGTTTTTAAGTATTGATAAATCAAAACTCCTATTATCGATGCCCGTAGACCACAGGTAATGGTGATGAAGACGAAGATTATTTGTATTTTCAGAGGATAGGCATTTCGTATTTGACGGTAAGAACTATCAAGAAACATTGACAAGATTTCCTCACATCTCAATAATAATAAGTAAAACTCAGGAGAAAAAAGCAAAGATGATGATTCTTGCTTTGGATACAACCACTTTTTGCGGCTCTGTGGCCCTCCTCGATAATACAAGACTTATTTCGGAAATCAACTATGATTCCACCTACACTCACTCGGAAAGGCTTCTCCGCTCCATCCATTTTCTTCTGGAAATGAATAATCTGGAGATAAAAAATATCGATGGCTATGCTGTAGCTCAAGGCCCTGGCTCTTTCACTGGCATCAGAATTGGGCTGAGCACAGTTAAGTCTTTCTCTTATGCCTCTTCGGCGCCCATTGCGCCTGTCTCGAGCCTGAAGAGCCTGGCTTGGAAATTGAGGCATCCTGAGGGCCGGCTTCTCTGTCCTGTCATCGATGCCAAGAAAGGAGAGGTTTATACTGCTCTTTTTGAATCAAAAGAAATGGGACTTGATGAGCTCATCGCCCAGGGAGCATATGCTCCAGACTCTTTCTTTTCCCGCCTCCCCGCCCACCGCTTAATATTTTTTATCGGCAATGGTGTCCAGGTTTTTAAGGATAAGATTCTTGCTTATTTTAAGGACAAGGCAAGATTCCCTTTTCGCTCGCCATTCATCGCCTATGAAGTGGGACTTCTTGGATATGAAGAGCTCAGGAATAAGCGGGGCATAACCTCCGACGAGCTCGAGCCACTTTATTTTCGAAAGTCTCAAGCGGAGGAGAGAAATTAAAGAACCAAGCACATCCGAGGAATTCTTCTTCCTGAAGAGGATGGAAGAAGGAGATATCCCCTTTGTCTATGAAATTGAAAAGCTCTCCTTTCCCAATCCCTGGCACGAAAGCACTTTTAGAGGAGAAATCCAGAATCGACACATCTCTTTCCCTTATGTCATTGTTCACAGCCAGGAGAAAAAAGTTATCGGCTATATCATTTTCTGGCAGGTCAAAGATGAAGTTCAGATTAACAATATCGCCATTCATCCTGATTTCAGGCGGAAAGGACTCGGAGAGGCTGTTATGCGTAAGGTTCTGGAGCTGGTTCGTAGAGAAAACGCACAATTTGTCTTTTTAGAAGTCAGGCCTTCCAATGCAGCTGCCTTTTCTCTCTACAAGAAGCTCGGCTTTAAGGTTCTGGGCATAAGGAAGGATTACTATTCCAGGCCCCGCGAGGATGCTCTCGTCTTGGGTTTGCGCTTGAATCAATAGACGACCTTCACTAGGCAGAGGCCTTGGCATTTAGGACAGACGAGAGGGTCGACTACATAAAAGAAAAATATTTTGTTACCCTTTTTTCTTTTTTTATAGTAACTTCTTAATAAATAAATATCCAAAGAGAAGAGGACAGATGGCCAAGCAAGAAAAAAATCGATTCATAGCGATTCTGAGCATTGTCTGCGTCTCTCTCATATTCTTGACCTCGACTCCGTTTCAGCAAGGAAAGGAAGGAAGCACATCCCTGGCGCCCATCGACCCGCAACAGGTCCAAGACCAGGACCTCATGACCTGGGATGATTATCGCCCCATCCCGGGCCGCAATTGGGCAGACCCCTCGCTCAAGCCGGAACGGGGATTCCGCCTCGCCGTGGTCGCCATCGACTTTCCGGGTCAACCCTTTGTCATTAGCCTCCCCAAGGGGTCAGATCCGTTCGGAAACCCGCAGATAGACCCTGTAGCCAGGGAGAACGTTCCCCGGTTCTATGCTGATTTCTTCATGAAGCCCAGTGAGGTCAATCACGGCCAGACAATTAATGGCTACTGGATGGAGCAATCCCGGGGAAAGTTCGGCATCACCGAGGTCGGTGTCTACGGCCCTTACCGTATGCCGAAACCCATCTGGGCCTACGGCCTCAGCGAATATGGCCAAAATAGCCATACCCCGGACGGCAGCCGGGCAGACAGCCGCATGGAGCAGGATTGCGACGCCGTTTGGATTGCTGAGCTCGGCCGGGACGTCCGTAAAAACTATGACGCCATACTGCGCCTTTATGCAAGCTACGACGAGACGGGTGTCTGGCAAGAATTTGGCGAGATGAAATTCAACACCAAGGACGAAATCCCACCGGAATGGGGCAATCCCAACCCGGCTAAGCCCCGCTGGATCCCCACCCGCTACGTGGAGTGGACGAGCTGGCTGGCGGGCTCCCAGCAGTGGGGCCTGTCTTCCATGCGCCAAGGCGAGAACTCCGGGACCATCACCCACGAACTGGGGCATTTCGCTTTCCACCTCCCCGATCTCAACAATAATCCCTACGTCAAGCCCTATCGGCGC
>CAZPAX010000091.1:6000-9128 GCA_964584535.1 uncultured Eubacteriales bacterium | reverse complement strand
AGAGAGGGCCCCAGCGCATCAGGACTGCTGGGATTAGAGATAAGATGGCCAGGGCAACCCAAGCGACAAGAAGAGGAATGAGCCACTTTGCCCACTTCTCCCAGCGCAGCTGAGCCAGGCCGAGAACTCCCATGGTCACTCCTGAAGTGGGAAGCACAGGATTGATGTATTCAGCAAGCTGAAAGGCAAAGACAGAAGTCTGGCGGGTTATTCCCACTAGGTCTCCCAGGGGGGCCATGATTGGCATGGTCAGTGCTGCCTGAGCAGTGCCAGAATGGACAAAGAAATTGATGACGCACTGCGAGATAAACATCATTTGCGAGGAAAGGATGGGATGGAAATTGGCGATGGCCTTGGCCATGTAATAAAGAGTGGTATCCAGAATCTTCCCATCCATGGCCACAACCAGCAGGGCTCGAGCACAGCCAATAATCAGAGCTGTGTTAACCATATCCTTTGTCCCCTCAACAAAGGAACGGGCCATCTCTTCTGAACTCAGTCTGCCGACAATTCCGGAAAAAATTCCAAGAGCCAAAAAAAGGCCGGCAATCTCATTGATGTACCATTTGTACTTCAATATTCCAAAAACAAGAAGGACCAGGCCAAAAAGAAAAAGGACAAGAACCTGCTTATGGGTCTTGAGGAGCTTAACCTGCTCTCTGTCAGAAGTATCCAGGGCAAGGTTTTTTCTCCGCTCCCGGTCTTCCTCATAAGTCGGACTTATTTTGGGGTCCTTTAACACTCTCGAGGCATAGCGCATGACAATAGTGATGGCAATGGCTGTTCCCACAGCCCAGAGAATCAACCTGTATCCCACTCCAGAATAGAGAGGCAGACCAGCAATGCCCTGGGCAATCCCGACCGTAAAGGGATTAAAAAAGGCGCCAGCAAAGCCTGAGGCAGCACCAACAAAAGGAATAGAGACTCCGACAATGGTATCATAGCCCAGGGAAAGAGCCAGAGGGACAAAAACCAGGATAAAGGGCATTGTCTCCTCACACATACCAAAAACTGCCCCTCCTAAAGAAAAAACAATCATGGTTACAGGAATGAGGAGAGCCCGTAAAGTGCGGCTCTGCCCGAATTTGAGGGCAAGATTGTGGATAAAAGCACCTATGGCGCCAGTCTTCTGAATGACGGAAAAAATTCCTCCCATGATGAAAACAAAAACGATGATATTCGAAGCATCGACAAAACCGCGGACAGGAGAAATAAAAAGTGCTCCCAGGCCCTGGGGCTGACGCTCCGTGAATTCAAAAGAATCAGCAACAGGAATAGTCCGGCCATCCTTCTCTACTCTCTGGTATTCCCCTCCAGGGACAATCCAGGTGGCAATAACTGTGGCCACCACCATAAAATAGATGAGAACAAGGGTATGGGGAAGTTTTATTTTTTTGAGAGCCATCAGTCGATGACCTTTCTTCTCTTCAGGTCAAATCTCTCTCCAGGCAGTAAAACATGAATTGTCATCTTCGTCAACCCAATTGCTTGGGAGGGCAAAATTTTTATTTTAGCTCCTGAGCCGTCATAAACAATGACATTCTTCTGGCCGATGACTTCAAAAATCTCATTAGGGGAAATGATAATGGCTGTCGATTCATCAATGCCCAGGCCCAGAAGCTGAGGATGCTCGGCAACCAAACTGATTAGGCGGTTGTGCCTCTTGCGAGTGGCAAAATGCTGGTCGACAATGGCATTCTTGATAAATCCCAGTCCCGGCGCCGTGACAATATTTCTGGCCTCGATTGTTTCGAACTCGTGCCCTTCTTCAACTTTTTTATTTTCATCGCCAGTAATCATGATTTCACTCAGCACTGCTGCTCCTGCGCTTGTTCCTCCAATGACGCAGCCCTTCTCATAGATTTGGAGAAGCTTTTTGTGCACAGGTGTGTCAAGAAGAATTTTTGTCAGCCGCGCCTGCACTCCGCCGGAGAAAAAAACTCCTCCAGCGTCATCCAGAATTTCGGCGCTTTTCTCTTTTAAGGCCTGGGGTCGGGTCAGGTTATAATAGACAGCCTTTTTGGCTCCAGCTTTTCGAAGCTCCGCAACCTGGGAGGCACCTGTTTTGTCAGGCTCAGCGCTAGCCATGGGAAAAACGACTATTTTCACATTTCCATACCACTGTGCCAACTGGACGAATTTCTCCATCATACCAGGAGGACGGCTGCCGCCGCCAATAATAAAAAGATAACCCTTAGTAACGGAAAATGCCTGAAGAGAAAATAACAAAAATAGGCAGCCAGAAAAAATGAGCAGAGATGATTTCCTCATCTTATCTTTTCCTCTTTCGCTCTTCTTTCTTGACCTCTCACCTTACCTCTCCCCAGGGGAGAGGATAAACGTGATACTCGATTTGCGAAGATTCATAAATTCCTTCTTTTTTCCTTAAAAAATATAGGCCTTATCAAACTGAGGACAGACAAGCTTTTTCCCGATTTTCTGCAAAATATCAAAAGAAGCTTTGTAGAGATAAATCTTTATCGGAAAAGCTCCTTCCCCGCCTGGGGGAAGCTCTAATCCCCAGGATTGGCACTCCAGCTCTCCAAAAGCAGGCGGTCCTTGCTCGAGGTGGCTGTAGAGCTGGATGGCATCACCATTTGTCTCCTGCTCTGTTTTTGGCCTGTCGAGATAGCGGCCTTTGGGCTTAACCGGGAAGGTCATGAAAACTAGATAAGAGTCTCCCTCTCGTCGAAGAAGATAGGCTATCACACCTTGAGCTGATTCAGGACGAACGCCAACCTTGTAGCGCTGGCTGCCATGGATAAAAAAGGAAAAGGAGTCTGGATTGGCCTTGGCGAATTCCTCGGGAATGGGCTCAAAATAGGTTGCCCGCCAGGCTTCCCTTTTGACTTCCTGAACAGGAACAATCATCGTCCCCTTGGGCTGAATCTGAATCAGGCACCACAAGCCCAAAATCTTGTCAAGTCCCACCTTAGAGTTATTGCGGAGCTTGTGGACAAAATCAATTCCCAGATAATCGTATTTTGTTCCCTTGAATTCAGGGTCATCCTTTAAAGGATCTTCTTCATGTCGAAATTCTCTGCTCAGTGTCAGATCATAATTTTCTTTTCCATCATTGGAAGTTGTCTGGAAAGTATTGGAAAGAACAAGTTGCTCATTTTCTTTGA
>CAZPAX010000091.1:1201-5990 GCA_964584535.1 uncultured Eubacteriales bacterium | reverse complement strand
TCTTTGAAGGACAAAACTTTATAATTTCCAGGATCAAGCATGGAAAAATCCCTGTTTCCATTCCAGTCAGGCCTGAAGATAAAGCCTTTGGCTCCTCCCTCAGGAGAAATCCAGGAGCGCTGGCCTCCCTGTCCTTTGAGAAGGTCAGGATGGTTCCAGAAAAGATTCTCCCCGCCTACAGAAACAGAGAAAATCCTCGCTCCAAACTTAGGAACAACAAGGAACTCATTTCCCTGTTTGCTGGTGAATAAATAGTGGTCAATCTTGTGGCTCTTCATAAATAAAATTATGGATTTCATTTGAGCCTCCTCTCCCAAATTTCCTCCTAACAAAAAAGAGGTCATTGAAGTTCCGGCCATGACCAAAAGCATGACCAGGGAAAAAGAAAAAATTTTTCTCATCTCTCTCCCTCCTTTCTTTAAAATTTAAGTTCAAAAATGAGGTCTTCGCCTTCGCTGATCAGAAAAGGCTTTCTCCACTTCACAGAGATTTTCTTTCCCTCGACCCTAAAGCTGTGCTTAAAAGATTTTCCAGCCCAGCTTCCTTTCAGGGAAAGTATCTTTTTCCTCTCTAGCGAAGGAGGCAGGCTGAAGAAAAACTCCTTGAGTTCAAGCTTTCCAGATGCAACCTCCAGGCCAAATTTTGCCTTATCTTTTGCTTCTACCTTTTGAAAATAAGATCCCCAGCCTGTGCCTGTGGTAAAGAAAGTGCGAAAATCTTCAGGATAAATCTTTGGCTCAAATCCTAACCTCGCCAGAGGGGCTGAGTAAGAAAATCCAGAAAGAGCAAGAAGAAGCGCCCAGGAGGACATGGCCCGGGCATAATGATGGCCGCATTCCACCTCATCCCAGGGATTTCGTTTCTGGCCGTCATATCTCTCCCGGACAGCTCTGACAATAGAGAGGCCCTCCTCAATGAGATTTTCATAAACGAGGTGTGAGGCAACCTGGTATTCAATTCCTGTCCAGACTTCATCGGAATAAACAAAAGGAAGAGGAGGCCGGCCCCCCTTTGGCCAGGAACAGAGGAGCAAACCTTTCTCATCTCCCAGGGCGTAAGTCCTCTGGACATTGGAAAAGTTACGGAAATCGGTCAAGAAATTGTAGCCGAAGATAGAGAGAAGACTCTTCTTCACCTTTTCCTCTGGAAGAAACCGGCCCAGGCCAGCCACCATGGCCAGCCACTGGCCGAGAAGCTGGTCAGAAAGGCAGCCTTCTCCATATTGGTATTTCTTCTCCATCACCTGATCATATTTCTGGATGTAATATTCTCCATTCCAGAGGAGGTTGTCGAACTTCTGCCTTCCCTTTTCGAAAATTTCTCTGAAGATTTTAGCCGATTCTTTATCATCGACAGCCTCTGCCATCTTTGAGCCTGCCAGCAAAGCTCCAAGATAAAATGTCCCGATCATGCTCGTCGGGCCGAAGAATTCTATGTCATAGGTGTTGTGTTGCTCGCCATCGATGATGCCATCTCTATCAGGATCCCAGGTTACCCAGGCATATTGCAGGGCTTTCTTTGCCTGTGGCCAGAGCCTCCGCAAAAACTCCTCATCGCCTGAGACCTGCCAGTCGCGAAAGAGGTTGATGATTCTTCCCAGCTGGCCATCAGCCGCAGGCTTGAACTCCCACAAAACGCCTTCAAGAGGCAGAGAAGTCCGAAAGACCATTTCCCCACTGGGCTTGAGGTTATGGAGAAAATCTACCTGACGCATGAATCTCTCCAGGCTCGGAAAAAGAAAAGCCAAACTCTGCTCATAATTCCAGACATGGCTACAATTTAGCGGGCAACAGCCGCTCCGCTCATGGCAACCTTCAAAGCCGAAGAATTTTCCGCCTTCAAGCCAAAAACAGGTTGGAGTGCGGATAATGGAAGCTTGGCTGGAGATAGCATCAAGGACATAGGGAGGAAGGCTGGAAGAAAAGAAGGAGCTTCTAAAAAGCTGGCTTTCAGCCTCAAGCTGGTCGAGGTTGGCCATCAAGTGCTCTGCTACGTCCCAGGCGTCAGAAAAGCGCTGAGCATAATGATTCTTGAATAAGCCCCCTCTTTTTTCGCGGACAACATCAAAGTAATTCAGGAAATTGGGAAAATTCCAGGAAAGAATAAAGGGAAGCGTCACTTCCTGAGAAGGCTCGATTGTGGCCAGAAGTCCTAAGGAGCCAATATCTGTCCGGCCCTCCGGAGAGGGACTTGCTTCCTCCACATCCTTGAGCCTGCCATCCGAGGAGAAATCATCCCAGAAAATCTGAAGGTCATCCCACCAGCCTCCTCTTTCCCAGTGGGAAAGATAGGTGATTTCCTTCCAGGGTGTGGCCAGGGCCAGACTGCCAAAAGCCGCAGAATCTGGCTTCACTTTTTTCGAGCTCATGAATAGGCCTGAAAGATTGGAGGTTTTCCGCATCTGGTTTATATTCTGCCCGAACTTCTCATTATCCACAGAATTGATTTCCCCTTCGCCGTCAAAGCCAAGAGGATTCAGCAGGGAGCCATTCACAGTGATTTTGGCTTGATGAGGACTCAAATTCTTAATCCGGAAGCGAAAGATGAAAGCTGGAATTCCTGATTCTTCGGGCTTGAGGGGAATAAAGGGATTAAAGGCTTCGAGTGTTATTTGGAGAGGTAGCTGGCTATCCTCAAGCTCCACTTCGGCAAAAGGATACTCTGCCCTGAATCGAGCTCTCTCTAAGCGGGGGAGGCCGGGCACTTCTCCTCGGCGGAAGCCATGCCCAGCGCCAAAAGGAGGACTGAGGGGACCTTCAAGAACACGGACAACAGAGGGCTTTCCCTCCTGCTCAAAATAGAGGGCAAAAAAAGTGAAGGGAAGGTTGACCCCTTTTCCCGGTCGGTTAAAAATCTCCCAGTCACGGAGGTTTCCTCTTCCTCCGAGAGATATAGTGCCAGTGCCAATTCCGCCAAGAGGAAAGGCAATTTCTCTGAGATATGGCCCTTCGAAGGTCCGCTGCGGGCCGAGGCGGAATAGGTCCTCTCTCTCATAAACAGGTTTTGAGGAATTGCTAGTTTTTGCCATAGAAATTTTCAATCCAAAAAAAACAAGGACAAGAGTCGAAAATAATCCCAGACAAAAAAGCTTGCCAAAGAGGACTTTTCTGGACATCTCTTTTCCCTCCCCTTTTCAGGGTCAGTGGCAAAGCCTGACCCCAAATCCTATTCTCCGTAGATAACAGCAGTGCCGCTGGCGCTGACCATGAGCATATTGCCCGCCTGGCCGATGGAGATTGTCTCATAATCCAGGTCAACGCCGATAACAGCATTGCCGCCAAGGGCTTTGGCTTGGTCCTTCATCTCTTCAATAGCAATTTCCTTTGCCTTGCTTAGTTCTCTCTCATAAGCGGCTGACCTTCCTCCGACAATATTGCGGATGCCGGCAAAAATATCTTTAAAGATATTTGCTCCCAGAATTGCCTCGCCGCTGACCAGGCCAAGATACTTTGTAATTCTCTTGCCCTCAATGGAGGGAGTGGTAAGGACTAACATCTTTTTCCTCCTCAGAGAAATTTCAATCTATAAGCTACTAAAATACCAGAAAATTGCTATCGAATAATCTTCCCCAGCTCAACTGTCTTTCAGTCATTGAAAATCAGAATAAATACAATCGGATTCTCGATAATTTCATTTTCTTATAATTCTTTAACTAATTGTCTTATTTCATCCAAAAGGTTGTAAATTCTCTGTTTTTTATCTTCAGGCGGTGTAGGCTCTATCGTTCCAAAAATCTCTGCTATTACTCTAAGCGGCTGAGGATTAAAATCATCAAGAAAGGCTCGGTCATTTTTTCGAGCATATAACTTTCTACTCAAATATTCATAACCCACATACTCATATCTCACCATTTCTTCAGCTAATCTCTTGGCATCTTCAACTCCTAATCCTTTCCTTCCCTTGGCATCAGCATCGCCCGTTCCATCAAAGCCCCCATCACCTGAAAGAATCAAGCGTGTTGGATGTAACCCGAGCGTATTTATGGGTTTAAAGCGGGCGTAGCCATGTAAAGATAATATCTTTGCCAGCCCTCTGTTCATTATTTCTATTGGATTTCTTGGATTGGATGCAATCATTTTTTCCCTCGGAATCCCAACGCTATCCATAATTGCTGTGAACCATTCGTACCACTCTATTGCCCTTTTATCAGCAGGATAATCTTCCCAGCCAATTATGTTATATTCATTCATTACTCGATAGGTATCCTCAACCTGATATTGAGATACAAGACTATAGATGTCGTTAACAAAATTAAATTGAAGTTCTCTCCATCTAGGATGAAAACTCCAAAAGCCATCTGGAATTTTAGCAGGTGCCCCTGGATCATCAGGGTCTTTGCGCTGAATGCATGATAGCCAGGGATAATAATATTTCGCCCAGGCGGCAGGCGTGTTTTGGCTAATTGAAGGAAAACAATGGAAATCTATCGAGATTCCCATCTCATTTTCCTTAAGACATTCAAGAATTAATCTAAATCTGTCCCAACATAACTCGTTCTTCTGCTCTAAGTCATAGAATGGCAATACGGGTTTATCGGGATAACCACCGTCCCATTTTCGAATTTCTTTGAAAAGTGTTGATGAATTATACCCCCAAGCATAAGAGGCAAAAATTCTTATTCCTGTTGCGCCGTTCTCAGCGCAGATACGGATAAAATTTCTGACATCTCCATCACAATTGAGGATGTCATAGGCACCCACAAGTAATACTTTTCCCATTTTTTTCTCTCTTCCAATTTATCTCGTTCAAGAAAAAATGAGCAATCTTCCTTAACACCTCGCCTCTTGAG
>CAZPAX010000091.1:0-1101 GCA_964584535.1 uncultured Eubacteriales bacterium | reverse complement strand
GCTTTTTTCTTTGGCAAATTTCTGAGCCCGACATTGCATTCAATGCAGCGCGTGTAAGGCCTGGCTTTGCTCCAGAGACTGAATTCCTTCAAAACCTGCTCCACCTGTTTTTTCCATGTCTCACTCTCAATAAAAAGGCTTTTCATTCCCTTGGCCTTTTGAATGAGCATATTGTCCCTGGTGAGGAGGGTCCGGCCTTGTTTCTGAGCTAGGGCCAGAAGTTCACTGTCCTCAATTTTGGGAAAATAAACGACATCAAAGCCGAGAATCTTGAGCCACCTGGCCAATTTGCCGAGCATGCAATCAACAATAAATCTCATGAAAATGAAAAATCAGAGGCCAAGGAATTGGACGCTCAAACCAGAGATAAAAATCATGGCTCCGGCCAGGGCATGGGCATATCTTTCTAGCCGCCCCAGGCGCAGAAAGCTCAACCCCCAGGAAGAGATGGCAATAAGGATAAGCATTGTCAGAATAGTTGTCAGGCCAAAGGCAAGAGTAACCAGGACAACTCCTGCCATATTATTTTTGGCAGCCGGATACATGACCAGAGGAATCAAAGGCTCACAGGGACCGAAGATAAAGATGGTAAAGAGGATCCAGGGTGTGATATTCACCGGTTTTTTTTCGTCTCTGAGGTGAAGGTGATAGTGTTCATCTTCGTGTCTGTGTGAATGTTCATGCTCTTCCTCTCCGGAATGGAGATGGAGATGGGTATGAGGCTTTCTTTTTAATGCCCTGTGCAATCCCCAGATAAAATAGGCAAAGCCAAAACTGATAAGAAGCCAGGCCGCAAGCCCGCCCCGGAAAGATTCCAATCCTTCAAGCCGTGCCACAGCAATCCCCAGAGCAATGCCGAGAAATCCAAGCACAACCGAGCTCAGAATATGACCCAGGCCGCAGAAAAAGGAGATGAGGAGGGTCTTGGAGAGAGGCCAGCGACGCGCCCGGCTCATGACGATAAAAGGAAGATAGTGGTCAGGCCCGATGACAGTATGGACAAGACCAAGAGTTGCCGCTGTTCCAGCTAAAACTAATATCTCTCTGCTTATCATTTCTTTTTTTAATCAGCTTTTATCAAGCAGTTACTATGCCCCATCC
>CAZPAX010000090.1:0-9142 GCA_964584535.1 uncultured Eubacteriales bacterium | reverse complement strand
TGTTATTCAGGCCGACGGCGGAACCAGAGCAGCCTCAGTCACAGCAGCCTGTGTTGCTCTGGCCCTGGCCTTTAAAAAAATGCTGGATGAAAAAACAATTAAAAGAATGCCTCTCACCTCCCTTGTCGCTGCTGTGAGCGTGGGCATGGTCAATGGAGAAGTAATGCTTGACCTTGACTACAGCGAGGATTCCAGCGCAGAAATTGATATGAATGTTGTCGAAACAGCTAGAGGCCAGCTTGTCGAAGTTCAGGCTTCAGCCGAGAAAAATCCCTTCTCAAGGAAAGAACTGACCTCTCTCCTCCATCTGGCTGATAAAGGAATCAAGGAGCTCATCAAGGTGGAGATGGAAATCCTTAAGAAAAAGAGTATTCCCTTTGCCTCAATCACCTGAGAAAGGAGAAACAAAAATGAACCGTATTCTAGTCACAGGTGGAGCGGGTTTTCTTGGCAGCCATCTCTGCGAATGCCTCCTTGAGAAGGGAGCTGATGTGGTTTGTATCGATAATTTTTTCAGCGGGTCAAAAGACAACATTCGCCATCTCTTTTCCCATCCCTATTTCGAATTGATTCGCCACGATATCATCCATCCTCTTTTTATCGAAGTCGACAGGATCTACCATCTGGCCTGCCCAGCTTCTCCGATCCACTATCAGCATAATCCTATAAAAACAGTCAAAACAAATGTCATGGGCACGATCAACATGCTCGGCTTGGCCAAGAGAATCAAGGCCCAAATCCTCCTCGCTTCCTCTTCTGAAGTCTATGGCGACGCCCAGGTTCATCCCCAGGCTGAAAGTTACTGGGGTCACGTCAACCCCATTGGCCTCCGCTCCTGCTATGATGAAGGAAAAAGAGTGGCTGAAACACTGATGATGGACTATCATCGTCAAAACAGAGTGGACATTAAAATTGTCCGCATTTTTAATACCTATGGTCCCCGGATGGCCATCAATGACGGAAGGGTTGTCAGCAATTTCATTGTTCAAGCCCTGAGAGGAGAGCCTCTAACCATTCATGGAGACGGAAGTCAAACCCGCTCTTTCTGCTATGTCTCTGACCTCATTGAAGCACTGCTCAAAATCATGGATACAGAAAATCTCACAGGGCCGGTTAATCTCGGAAATCCTGATGAATTCACTATCCTCGAGCTTGCCGAAAAAATCATCAGGCTCACCAAGAGCCGCTCCAAAATTGTTCATAAGCCATTGCCCTCTGATGATCCTGCTAAGCGCTGCCCTGAAATATCTCTGGCCAGAGAGAAACTTAGCTGGGAGCCAAAAATCCGTCTAGAAGAGGGACTGCTCAAAACGATCGCCTATTTCAGGGAAAAGCTAGGAATAAAAAAGGTTAGCTAAGGATACCAATGAAGCTCTCCATCATCATTCCAGCTTACAACGAAAAAAAGACAATCGAAGAGATTATCCGCCGAGTTCAGGCTGTCGAGGTCGGACTTGAGAAAGAAATCATTGTCGTCGATGACTTCTCTCAGGATGGCACCCGCCAGATTCTGGAAAAACTCATTGAGGCGAATCTGAAAGTTTTCTTCCATTCAAAAAACATGGGCAAAGGCGCAGCCCTCCAGACAGGATTCTCTCAGGCAGAAGGAGATATCCTCCTCATCCAGGACGCTGACCTGGAGTATGACCCCAAGGAATATGCCAGGCTTCTCGAGCCAATCCTCGATGGCCGGGCAGATGCTGTTTACGGCTCGCGCTTTCTGGGCGGGCCTCACCGGGTCCTTTTCTTCTGGCACTATCTGGGAAACAAAGTTCTGACCACCTTCTGCAACATCCTCTCCAATCTGAACCTGACAGATATCGAGACCTGCTACAAAGTCTTCAAAAAAGAAGTCCTCAACTCGATAAAGCTCAGATCAAAAAGATTCGGCTTTGAGCCAGAGATCACCCTCAAACTGGCCAAGTTGAAATGCAGAATCTATGAGGTCCCTGTCTCCTATTCAGGAAGAGATTACAGCGAAGGGAAAAAAATTGGCTGGAGGGATGGAATTGCCGCCATCTTCCACATTATCCGCTACAAATTTTTTGATTAGTTAATCCTCTCCCTTCCTGTTCTCGACCGTTCAATAAGCTCTTTTGCTTCATCTTGACAATGATTGTCCATAACTATAATATTTTCATTTATAAAGAGCCTTAATAAAGAATCAATCCTCATCCGCAGGAAAATGATTCTAAGGAGGTTACGATGAGTCTTATCTCCTGGCTGATTCTAGTCGGCGTCATAATTGTCATCATAGCTCTCATCATTTTTGCCATAGCCAAACAATACCGGAAGGTCGGCCCCAACGAGGCCCTCATTATTTCTGGGGGAAGAAAGAGGACAGTCGTCGAGCCTGATGGAACAAAGAGAAAAGTTGGCTACCGCTACCGACTGGGCGGAGGAACATTTGTCCTGCCCTTTATCGAATCGGTGAGCATTCTGCCCATGGAAGTGATCACCCTGAATATAAAAACTCCGGAAGTCCTTACCCATGGCGGAGTACCAATCATGGCTGAAGCCACAGCCCAGGTCAAAGTGGATTCTGCGGATTACTCCATCCGTCTTGCGGCCGAGCAGTTCCTGGGATTGGGAAAAGAGGGAATCCGCGATATCTCACTGATCATTCTTGAGGGAAAAATGAGAGAGGTTATAGGGACGATGACTGTTGAACAGATCTTCCGGGGAAGACCGGAATTCTCAGCAAAAGTCACGCAGGCCACTCAAAGCGACTTTTCCCGGATGGGCCTGGCCATGCTCTCTTTTGCCCTCAAAGATATAAGTGATACTCAGGGCTACCTTGATGCTCTGAGCAAGCCCCAGATCGCAGCAGCCAAACGCGATGCTACTATTGCCGAAGCAGAAACAGAAAAAGAGGCTGTCATCAAATCCTCCCAGGCCAGAAAAGAGGGAGAGGTCGCCCGTCTCGGCGCTGAAGCTCTGATCGCCAAGGCTCAGTGGGAGAATGAAGCCAAAAAGGCGGAATCTCAGGTTCTCGTCAATCAGAGAAAAGCCCAGGCTGATTACTCTTATGAGCTTGAACGCTTCCGTCTGAGCAAGGAAATAAAGAAAGAAGAAGCAAAGGTGAAGATGATAGAAAAAGAACAGGCCATTGAGATCGAGAAGCTGGAAATTGCCCGCAAGGAGAAGGAACTCGAATCAAGCGTCCTCAAGCCGGCTGATGCTCGCAAATACCAGATAAGGGCAGAGGCTGAAGCTGAAGAATACCGCCTTCAGGCTGAAGCCAAAGGAAAATCTGAGGCGATGAAGCTCGAAGGTGTCGCTGAAGCTGAGCAGATTAAATACAGAGGTTTGGCTGAGGCTGAAGCCATGCTGAAAAAGGCCCAGGCCTGGGACAAATACAACCAGGCAGCTATCTTTGAAATTTATTTGAAGATCCTGCCCGAACTAGCCAAAGCTGTGGCAGAACCTCTTTCCAAAATTGACAAGATCGTCATTGTCGGCGGAGATAAAAACTTGGGAACAACAAAGATCACAGCTCAGGTAGCAGAAGTCCTGGCCCAGATGCCTGAGGTTGTTAAATCTCTCGTCGGAGTGGATCTAAAGAAGTATTTCAAGGATAAACTTACTCCTGAGGAAAAAGAAGAAAAATAATCATTTCCGAAGAAAAGGCAAATCATGATCTCAGAAAAAGTCAATCAAATCGGCATATCTCCTACCCTTAAAATAACTGCCAAAGCCAAGGCCATGAAGGCTGAGGGAATCGACATTGTCGATCTCAGTGTTGGAGAGCCTGACTTTCCCACTCCTGAAAATGTGAAAGCGGCTGGCATAAAAGCCATTGAACAAGACTTCACCAAATACACAGAAAATGAGGGAATCCCTGCCCTCATAAAAGCAATCATCGCCAGGCTCAAGGAAGACTATGGCCTCGACTATGAGCCGGATGAAATCATTGTCTCCTCAGGCGCCAAGAGTTCCATCTACCACCTCATCCAGGCCCTCATCAATGAAGGCGAAGAAGTCATTGTTCCCTCTCCTTACTGGGTCACTTACCCCCAGGCAGTCACTCTGGCCAAAGGAAAGGCCCTCATTGTTCCCACCAAAGAAGAAAATCAATTTCTCCTAACTCCTGACGATCTGCGGGCTGCCATCTCTCCTTCAACCAAGGCTTTGATCCTCAACAATCCTGCTAATCCGACTGGAGCAGCCTATCGCAAGCAGGAGCTCGATGCCCTGGCCGATATCATCGGCGAGGAAAATATTTATGTCATTGCTGATGAAATCTACGGAAAACTCGTCTACGATGACTTTCGCTTCACAAGCTTTGCCTCACTGGGGGAAGACATAAAAAAGAAAACCATCGTCATTAATGGCGTCTCAAAATCTTATTCCATGACCGGATGGCGAATAGGCTATGCGGCTGGCCCTGCAGAGATCATCAACGGCATGTCTAAAATCCAGAGCCACACAACCTCCAGCCCCTGCTCCATCTCTCAGAAAGCAAGCCTGGAGGCTCTCGCCGGTCCTCAATATGAAGTCTCCCGGATGGTCTCTGAATTCCAGAGGCGCCGCAATTATGCTCTGATGAGGCTGCAGGCAATTCCCAATATCTCCTGTTTCAAGCCCCTGGGAGCTTTTTATCTCTTCCCCAATTTCTCCGCCTACTATGAAAAAGAAGCAAATGGCATTCAGATCCGTAATTCTTACGGCATGGCTTATTATCTCCTCAAGGAAGCCAAGGTTGCTGTTGTTCCTGGAGATGCCTTTGGAGCTGATGATTATGTTCGCATCTCCTATGCGACTTCCATGGAAAACCTGGAAAAGGGGATGGACCGCATTATCCAGGCTCTTTCCCGTCTTAAAACAGCCAAGAAAGTAAAACGAATTGCCCTTCAGAACACAATAACCCGGGTGAAAAAATCTGTTACTGTGGATTCCGCGATTCCGATTAAGATGAGGGATGCTCTTGTGGCGGAGATGGAAAACCATCTCAGCTTCGAGAATTATTTTGAGTGGAATGCCAATATCAACGGCGTCATTGTCCAGCTGAGGACAAATGTCTCCCATCTCAACGATTTCTGGATAGAGAACTGGTATCCAGCCCAGCTTGAGGCTGACTTGGAGCCCCATGGCATCATCTATGCAGTTGATGGAATCGCTGGCCGAGAGCCCCGAGCTTTTTATAACTCCGATACAAAAACAGGAGTGCTTGTCAATACCGACAATTACGGCCCCTTGCGCAGTCTTGCCCTTGGCCTGGTCATGGATGTCTCGGAGAGGCTTTTTGCTGTCCATGCTGTGAGGGGAATGTCAGCGGATATAGATGGCCATGGATTAATACTTGTCGGACCTCCTGGAACAAAAAAGACAGAGCTCTTTTTTGAGCTTCTCCAGGACAAGAGGTTTCTTCTCCACTCCAATGATATTGTCTTTGTCCGTTATTCGGGAAACACGGCTCTGGCTGATTGCGTCGAGCGCAAACTTTACCTCCCGACCAATACAGTTGAGTCCTATGAGCGGCTTGTATCTCTTTTTGACCGCAGCAAATGCGAAAATGTCATTACCCACAAGGAAGATTGCCAGGATGCTGACTGCCTCCGCCTCGATGATTGCCGCCTGGACAGGGGCTCGCCTTATTGCTACAAGGCCTCAAAAGAAGCACATGCCATACTCGATCCCTACTGGCTCGCCGGCCCAGCCGGCCACACCAAGCGCACAGCTTTGCGCTGGGTCTTCCTCCTCCGCTACGATACTTTCTCTCCTCCTCTGGTTGAGCTTGCGAAAGAAGATGCCCTGCGGATTCTCGAATCAGGAGAGGCTCTTGGAGTGAAAAAGACTCTCAGCCCTTCGAAAAGTCAGCCCTTTTATAATCCCCATCTCCTCCTCACCAATGCCGAGCGGATAGAGCTCCACAAGCAGTATTTCCAGCGCCTCCTCCAAACAACCTCCTGCTACCTTTTTAATAGTGGTGTGGCCTCAGCCGACAAAATAAAACAAATCGTATCAGGCGAGGAAAAGGCAAATAAGAAATAAAATGGCGGAAAATATTTATAACGAAGGCGCTTACTTGAAGTTCCGGGAGGAACTTCCCAAGGCTCTCTCAGGTCCAAACATAAGACATGTTGATTTGGACTGGCTCGAGCCAAGAGCAAAGTCTGTAGGTGTCAGAACAAAGTACGGTTCCCATGGCTGGCGTTCATCCATTTCCAGCCGAATCGGACCTAAGACTGTCTACTTGGGGAGCGAGGCTGTCCGTCTTCCCCGGCCATCAGAGGCTCAAAAATCCCTGATTGCTAGGGCGCCGGAAGAGCTAGAAAAGGTCCTCCACCTTCTCCGCACTCTCCCTTTATATCACCTCCGCAGGCGGATGGGAGATAACGATACTTTCAATCCTTTCTGCAATCTCTATGTCTCAGAAGCAGATCTGGTCAATTACCGACTTGGGTTCATGTGGGGGACAACCCTCTTCAATCCAGGCAAAAGGCCAGGCCCTGAGTTCATCATGATCCATATCCCTGAAGAACATCAGCTCCGCCAACAGGTTCTCACCATTCCTGAGGGTCAGATCAACATCGCTCTGGGAACTGATTATATGGGAGAAGACAAAAAAGGATTTCTCCGCCAGGCCATGTGGTCGGCAGACCAGCGGGGAATGCTCGGCCTTCATGCCGGGACAAAGATTGTTACAGTTCGCGATACAGAGGGCAAGCTCAAAACATATGGCGTCTTCCTCTTTGGGCTCTCGGCAACAGGAAAATCCACCTGGTCCTGCCACCAGCTCGGCCTTGACCACAGCCGCGGGGAGAAAACTGAAGTCACCCAGGATGACATTGTCTTCTTAAGGAATGACGGCTCTGCCCTAGGAACAGAAGATAATTTCTTTGTTAAGACAGATGTGGAAAAGGAAAATCAGGAGGCCATGTATAACGCCCTTATCGACAAAACAGCCCTGCTGGAGAATGTGATGATCAAAGCCAATGGCGAGATAGATTTCCTGGATGAGAGCCTGACAGCCAATGGAAGGGCTGTTGTCCACAGGGATAAGCTCAGAGTCAATATCAACGGAAAAATGGTCGGCATTGCTTCCAAATCCATAAACCTCCCATCTCTCAAAGAATTGGATGGCCTAATTTTTGCCTTCATCACTCGCCGCAACACGATCATGAGCTACTCTCAGGAGCTTTCAGCCGAGCAGGCTGTACTTGCTTATCTCTGGGGGGAAAGCACGCACAGCTATGCCAGCGAGCCAGATAAAGCTGGCGAGTCGATAAGAACAGTTGGCACCGATCCTTTCATCGTTGGCTCTCGGGCCTGGAAGGTTAACCGCTTCTATGACATCATCATGACCCTTGTCAGCAACTTTTCTGGAAAGGTCAGGTTCATGCAGTACAACACTGGCGGCATAGGAGAGGTCATTGAAACCTATGAGGAAAAAGGTCAAAAGAAAAAAAGAATTGTGCGCAAAGTCAGCCGCGTTCCTATCAATCTGATGGCTCAAATCCAGAGAGGGGATCTGCGAGGAACAAACATCTATGAAAAAGGGATTCTGGGGACAAGAGAGATAAAAATATGTGAAGGAAAGAGCCTGGAGGAATACGACATTCGCAAGTTTTACTCCGAGGAACAGATTCACTTCTACATCAAGGACTTGGTCGAAGGGAGGCGGCGCTTCACAGAAGAGATTGCCTCTGAAGGATTGAAGCAAGAGGTTCTCTATGCTGCTGAGCGCTCCTTCCGTATCGATAAGAGCGCTGAAAAGGCAAAGGTCTCTGTCTCTCCGGCTGCGGCCGAAAAAGCCGAGGAGAGGCCATTCTATTTCTGGGAATCAAAATCAAGACCCCGGCGCGGAAGTTTCTGGCGGTTAAAATAAAAGGGGATTCTCTATATTCTCTTCTCCAGCTCCTCAGCCAGAAGATGAAGGAGGACGAGGTGGACTTCCTGGATGCGGGGTGTGCTTCTTGAAGGAACATCAAGGAGATAATCAGGCAAAGGGGCCAGCTTTCCCCCGCCTTTTCCGGTCAAGGCAATTGTCAGAAGCCCCTTTTCTCTGGCTTTCTTCAAAGCTTCAATGATATTGGCTGAATTGCCGGATGTGGAAAGGGCCAGAGCGACATCGCCCTTCTGAGCTAGAGCCTCTATCTGCCGGCTGAAGATGTAATCGAAGGAAGTGTCATTTCCTATCGAGGTTAGGGCTGAGGTATCTGTGGTCAGGCTGATGGCTGCCAGGGCAGGTCTCTCTTTCAAAAATCTGTTAACCATCTCCGCAGCAAAATGCTGGGCCTCGGCTGCACTCCCTCCATTGCCGAAGACCAGGATCTTATGGCCTGCCTTCAAACTGCCGGCTATCATCTTAATAACTTTCTCAAAAAGCTCGCCTTTTTTGGCAAAGAACTCTTCCAGAATCTCGTTTAATTCTTGAAGGACATTCCTCGAATCCATCTTTCCTCCTCAATCGAGCTTGGTCTGGATAATGCCCCTGACTCTCTCGATGAGCTGATGAAGGTTATCCCTGTTAAAGCCAAGGACCGGGACTGGAGCATTGAAGACAACCTTGATTTTTCCTCTCTTGACAAAAAAGCTTCCCTTGGGCATCAGCTCAAAACTGCCTTTGATGCTAATAGGCAGGATAGGAGCCTGGCTGGCCAGAGCCAGAAAAAATCCGCCGCGTTTGAAGGGCTGCAGGTTTCCATCTCGGCTCCGAGTTCCCTCAGGAAAAATTAGAAAGGAAAAGCCTCTCTCCCTCATCAAGCGAGAGGCTTTTTCAATGCTTCGCTTGCCTCCTGTTATTCTTTTGCGGTCAACTGGAATAAAATCGACATGACTCATGCCCAAACCAACAATGGGAATCCTGAAGACTTCTTTTTTCAGAATAACTCTTACCGGCTGGGGGATGAGCATGTAGAGAAGTGGTCCATCAAGAAAGCTGAGATGGTTAGCCATGAAAACATAGGAAGATTTCTTATCAATTGTCTCCAATCCAGAAACTTCAAGGTTAATGCCCAAGACAGCTTTGCCAAGCTTCATTGCCCATTTGCCAACAACAAGAATTGGCCGCGGGGCTCTGATCAGCATGCAGAAAAGGAGAACAGGAATTAAGAGCAAGATAATGATGATGTAAATAAGAAGGAGGATGAGCGTTCTCATTCCCGGTGTCCCTGATTATACCACAATTTGGGGACAG
>CAZPAX010000089.1:0-9171 GCA_964584535.1 uncultured Eubacteriales bacterium | reverse complement strand
GATAAAGTTTTCGCTGTGGTCAATGTGCTCGGTTCTTCTCTTCAACTGCGGGTCAAAAGACATCTTCCGCTTCTTTCCAACATAGAGGTTAGCGTCCCGGCCACCAAGACATTCACCAATCAAGTGATCATTTTCCTCTTCCTTGCCCTGAAACTGGCAGAAATCAAGGGAAAAGAAAATTCCAGGTTAAAAAAAGAAATTGAGAAAATTCCCTCTCTTCTCCAGGAAACTTTGGCCACGACTTCCGAAAAGTGCCGCCAGGTGGCAACTTTTCTGGCCAAAAAGAAATACCTTTACTATCTTGGCTATGGGATAAGCTATGGGGCCTGTCTGGAAGCCGCCTTAAAAATGAAGGAGATCACCTATATCCCCTGTGAAGGGATGTACTCTTCTGAGTTCAAGCATGGCCCTTTGGCCATTATCAAGCGAAATGATTGGGTTCTCTTCCTGAGCACCCTTGAAGATTCTTATATGACCCTTTCCCATATCAATGAAGTGAGCTGCCGCCTTGGAAAAATATGCACCATCTCTCCTTCTGATTCCTCTCTTTCTCTCAATTCAGACATCCTTATCCCCCTGCCCTCAGAAAATCCTTTCCTGGTCCCCCTCCTCGGAGTGGTTGTCGCTCAGCAAATCGCTTATTATATTAGCCAGGAAAAGGAGATCAATCCCGATCTTCCTCGCAATATCAGCAAGACTCTCACCGTCGACTGAGTAAAGCCACAATTTGCTTTATTTCATTTTCTTCAACTTTTTTCGGCCATAGCCTCCACCCCCGGGAGTCTCTAGGCGCAGGATGTCCTTAGGTCTGACCTTTATGTTCACTTTTGAACCCAAGAGAATTCTTTTTTCTTGGGAAAAAAGAATATTTTTTCCTCTAGCACCTTGTTCGCCTCCTCTCAGGCCATAGGGAGAAAATTTCCGCCTTTCCGAAATGATGGTTACCTGAGTGGGCACAAGAAATTCATATTCTCTGATGATTCCGTCTCCTCCTTCTCTTTCTCCAGCTCCCCCTGAGCCCCATCTTAGACTGTATCTTCTTATTCTCAAAGGAAGGTAGTTTTCAAGAGCCTCAAGAGGTGTGTTGAGGGAATTCGTCATGTGGGTATGGACACCACTCAAGCCAGGGGAATCGAAACTTGCTCCCATTCCTCCTCCAATAGTTTCATAATAGGCAAAATTTGTTTTCCTCAGAGGGTCATATCCGCCCAAGGCGACATTGTTCATTGTGCCTGAGCTTGCAGCTGGAATTTTTTGAGGAATGGCCTGGGAGAGGGCGCCGAGAAGGACATCAACAATCCTCTGCGAAGTCTCGACATTCCCGCCTGCAGTGGCTGCTGGATAGAGGGCATTGACGATCGATCCGCGGGGAGCCTTTATTCTTAAAGGCTTCATCAGGCCAGTATTGAAAGGGATATCTTCCTCAATCAGGGAGCGAAAAACATAAAGGACCGCTGAGTAGGTGACAGCGAAATTGGCGTTAACGCCTCCTTCAACCTGAGGGGATGAAGAACTGAAATCAATGATTGCCTGGCTATCCTTGATTATGATCTCAACCGCGATCTTCACTGGCTTATCAGAAATCCCATCGTCATCCAGATAATCTGAAAAGGAATACTTTCCATCGGGAATATCTTTGATCGTTTCTCTGAGAATCTTTTCCGTATAGCGCTGGATGAGATGGGTGTAGCGGATGATCTTTCTTAATCCATACTTGGCAATAATTTCTTCCAACCTCTGTTTTCCTTTTTCATTAGCAGCCATTTGAGCGAGTATATCTCCCTTTCTTTCCTCAGCAGTCCGGACGTTGGACAGAATCAGATGGAAGAGCTCTTCGTTCAGTTTTCTTTTCTGGATCAACTTGAGAGGGGGGATGATCAATCCCTCTTGAAATATTTCTGTGGCCAGAGGCATCGAACCAGGAGTCATCCCTCCCACATCTGAATGGTGGGCACGGTTGGCAACAAAAAAGGCAAGTTGCCTGCCGACAAAAACAGGTGAGATACAAGTGATATCCGGAAGGTGAGTCCCTCCCCGGTAAGGATCATTGAGAACGACAAGATCTCCTTCATCAAAATGGACGGCTTTCAGGGCAGCCTGCACAGAAAGGGGCATGGCTCCCAAATGAACAGGAATATGAGATCCCTGGGCAAATGTTTCTCCTCTCTGGTTGAAGAGAGCGCAGGAGAAATCTTTCCTTTCCTTGATATTGGGGGAGAGGGCAGTCCGGCCTAGAACTGCAGCCATTTCTTCAGAGATGGAGATAAAAATATTCTTGAATAGCTCCAATTCAATGGGATCGAATTTTTCCACTCTTTTTTACCCTTTCTGGATGATGAGATTCAAAAATCCATCGACTTTGAGCTCATAGCCAGGAGGAAGAAAAGTCGTTGATTCAAAATCGATAATTAGAGAAGCGCCGAAAATTCTATTTCCGGGTCCAAGCAATGACCGGTCATAGACTGGAGCCTGATATTTTTTTCCTCCATAGTAGAGGGGCTGCCTTTTCAAAACAGCTTTTTCTATTTTTTTCACTTTCTCCGGAAGTTTTTTTAATTTTATTTTTTTACTCCTGCCTATGGCTTTGACTCTTATGTTGACAATCTCGACAGGTCTTTGAGGGTGGTAATAGGAATAGAGTCTTTGGTGCTCCCTGTGAAAATCAGATAAGAAGAGTGAGGTCCTGCTATTTCTGTAAGGGACGGTTATTTCATAGGATTGGCCCAGATATCTGAGATCCAGGTAGCGTTGAATAGAGATCTCCTTTTCTGTAAACCCATCTTCTTTCATGTCTTGAAGACTATCTTGGATAAGCTCAGCGAAAAGATTTTCCAGTTCTTTAGACTTGATCTTGTCCACAACCTTGAGGATGGATCTTGAGTAATCCTTGATGGAATCGGCCAGGAGCAATCCTAAGGCAGAGAGAACGCCGGCATTTTTGGGGACAATAACTCTGCTCAGCCGCAGATGGGAAGCCATCTCCACGGCATGCATTCCTCCAGCTCCTCCAAAAGAAAAGAGGGTGAAGTTTCTAGGATCAAAGCCTCTCTCAATAGAAATCACTCTTATGGCTTTCTCCATGTTCGAATTGGCAATCTCGATTATCCCCAAAGCGGTTTCCAGGGGAGATTTGTTGATTTTCTTGGCCAGTTTCTCGATAACCTCAGAGCTTCTTTGGGGATAGATTTTCATCCTACCACCGAGGAAAAAATCAGGGTCAAGCCGGCCTAAAAAGAGATTGGCATCTGTCACTGTAGGATAAGCTCCCTTTCCATAGCAGGCCGGCCCTGGATCTGCTCCTGCGCTCTCCGGCCCAACTCGAAGGGAGCCGCCTCTGTCAATCCAAGCAATGGAACCTCCGCCTGCTCCGACTGAATGGATATCAATGATCGGCACTCTGACAGGAAAATCTCCGATAATGCTCTCATTTGTTCTGCGGATTTGTCCATCAATCAAGGAAACATCTGTTGAAGTTCCTCCCATATCAAAACTGATGATATTTCTGAATCCTGCTGCTTTTGCCAGATGATAGGCGCCGACAACTCCGCCTGCTGGCCCAGAATAGGCTGTCCTGATTGGAGCTATTTTTGCCTTTGCTGGAGAAATATATCCCTCGTTTGACTGCATAACCTGCAACTCTGCCTTTCCAATTTTTTCTACCAGCGATGCAAGATAATGACTGACAACAGGCATAAGATAGGCATTGACTGCTGTTGTTGATGTCCTTTCGTACTCGCGGTGTTCGGGAAGGATTTTGCTTGAAACCGAGGCCAGAATCTTTTCCCTTTCCAGCTCTCTGTGAATCGCGTTTTCGTTTGTGGAATTGGCATAAGAATGGATGAGAGAAACGGCTACTGCTTCAACCTTTAGAGCTTTTATCTTTTCGATAATCTTTCTTAACTCAGAAAGCTCTATTTTCTTTTCGACCTTTCCTGAGGCATCTGTCCTCTCTTCCAGCCCAAAGGAGAGGTGGCGGGGACAGAGGGGAATTCTCTGCTCAGGCTTCAAGCTGTAAAGGCCGTGCCTTGTCTGCCTTCCGATGAAGAGGATATCCTCAAAACCTTTTGTCGTGATCAGGGCTATCTTTCCTCCTTTCCTTTCCAGCAGAGCATTGGTAGCCACGGTTGTCCCATGAATAATCTTGGGAGTTTCAATACTTTCCAGAAATTCTTCAACTCCTTCCAGAATGGAGAGCGAAGGATTGCGGGGTGTGGAGAGAATCTTTTTGATGATAATATTTCCCCCCTTAAAGATAACAAAATCAGTGAATGTCCCGCCTGTATCGACGCCGATTCTTATTTCCATGGCTAGAGCTCTAATTGCCTTTCTTCCCTATTTATGCAGCTAACCTATATTTTTATCTTCAGGAATAAGCCAAAGTCAAGGAAAAAGCTTTCTCAGAGATGAAAAGGAAGGGAAAGCGATTTTTATCTGCAGGTGCTGCAGGATTTGCTTGAGCAGGTTGAGCAGCTTGAGGAGGAAGAGGTGATCCGGGAACTCCCTCCTCCGATGCCAAAGGAGGAGAAGAGTTTTTGGATATCTTTGCACTTGCAGGTCAGGCAAGAAACATTTTTTTCTCCCCCCAGCGGGACGAGAGCCTCAAAATGGCTTCCGCATTTTTTACAGACAAACTCATATATTGGCATAGGCTTTTATTTTACCCGAATTCGTAACTCTAGTCCATGCTTTCCGCCTCAGAGGAAGCATCTCTTAATATGTGATCTTTATGATGGGTGCAGGAAGCTGCCCTCGGCCCCCGAACCCCGGGGAACCAGTCCCGTCGGTTCCCCCCATCGGAGAAGCCGATGGGACCCTCCTCCGCTACGGGGGCTTACGGGCAGCTTCCTGCACCCGATTGAATAACATAAAAAAAGAGATGCTTCCTGCCTCAGACAAGGCCAATAACTTCTATCTCGATTTTGACATCCCTGGGTAAGCGGCCGACCTGGACTGTTGCCCGGGCAGGATAAGGAGGCTTAAAAAATTCTGAATAAACCTGGTTCATTCGACTGAAATCATTCATATCCTGGAGATAGACAGTCGTCTTGACAACTTTATCCAAGGAGCTTCTGGCAGCTTCAAGAATAGCTCCGAGATTGCTCAATACCTGCCGTGTCTGCTCTTCAATTGTTCCACTGTTCAATTCGCCACTGGCGGGAATGATCGGGATTTGGCCAGAAGCAAAGACAAAGCCATTGGCCACAATCGCCTGTGAATAAGGGCCAATAGCCTTCGGCGCTTTTTCGGTCTTGACTTCTTCTTTCATCTTTTCACTCCTTCCGTTTTTTGAAAAAAGCTTCAAATGAAAAAAAGCTGCAAAGCTTAAGATAAATAATGCTCCTCTTCTTTTCATCTCAAGCACTCCTTTAAAGATCTCAGGATAAAACAGTGATTTTCACTGGACGGCTTTCTGTCTTTCTTTTTTCCATGGCAGCAGTTGCTTTTATGGTAAAAAAGCCAGGTCGGAGATTCCAGGTCAAAGAAAAAGGAAAAGAGGAAATTCCTATTTTTTGTCCATTGATCCACCATTCCACTGTTTGAATATTTGTGCTTTCACTGACTTTTGCTTTGAGCTTAATCGCCTGGTATTCTTGGCGGAGCACAGGATCTATCTTGAAGATATCTCCCTCTTGAGGGAAAGTCACTTCAATCAATGTGTTCAGATGCTTTGCCTTAAGGCTTTCAATCCTCGTTTTGCCAGTTTCTCTTTTTTGATGATCGAGAGAACAGAATTCTCGAGGTTCAGTACCTTCGATAAAAACCTCTTCAATTGTCCCGGGGCAAGATTCTATCGGCAATCCTCCGCAAAGAGGACAGATCTCCAGCCGAATAAGATTTCCAGGATTCTTGAAATCTCCTGCCTTTTCTATCTTGTTTAAAAAGAGCATGATATCCCTGAAAAGAGGTCCGCATCCTGTTATTCCTGAAACATTATGCATAGGCTTTCCATCGAAATTCCCTACCCAGATGCCTACTGTGTATTTGGGCGTATAGCCTATTGTCCAGTTGTCCCTAAAATCTTTGGAAGTTCCTGTTTTTGAGGCTGCCGGGAAAGGAAGATTCAGAGGAGAATTGTATCCAAAAGAAGGGATCCGGGCATCCCTATCTGCCAGAATATCAGTAAGAATGTAGGCAACCTGAGGGGAAAAGAGTTGGCGTCGCGGGGAATTTTCCTCAAAAGGCAAAGGAGAATTGTCTCTTTCGAAAAGCCTGAGCACAGATTTTTCTTTGAAGAATATTCCTCCTCGGGAGAGGGCTGAATAGGCTCTAACTAGTTCTAGGAGAGTGACTTCGCCATTTCCCAGAGTTAGTCCTAATCCATAAAAGCCAGAGCTTTTCTTGAGGCTCTCAAAGCCGAAAGATTTTAAACGCTCGTAAAGAAGATCAGGGCCAATGGCTTCAAGAACAGAGACAGCCGGAACATTATAAGAGCAGGCCAGAGCACTTCTTATCCGAATCGGGCCATGATATCTCTGGTCATAGTTTTCAGGCATATAATTTCCTTCAGGTGTTGGAAATTGAATTGGAACATCTTCGACGATTGTGGCTGCTGTTATTCCTTTCTCCAGAGCAAGACCATAGGTGAAAGGCTTCAGGGTCGAACCTGGCTGACGCAAAGAAAGTACTCCATTGACCTGTCCATCGTGGCGTATGTCGAAAAAGTCTTTTGAGCCGACCATGCTCAAAATTTCTCCACTTCTGTTGTCCAAGATCAAAGCAGCTCCGTTTGTGATTCCTCTTTTCTCCAGGGATTTCAAATGATTGCCAAGCAGCATTTCCACTTTTTCCTGGAGGGAGTAATCAAGGGTTGTCTGAATAAGGCATAAGCTTCTTCGTTTCTCCTCAGGAATTTGGTGAAGAACAAAATCGCAGAAGTGGGGGCTGCGAAACTTTTCCTTTTCTGAATGCAGATTAAGGGTTTCCTCCCATGCCCTCTCCATCTCTTCTTTGTTAATAAAGCCAAGGTTCAACATTTTTCTCAGAATTTCTTTCTGTCTCCTCAAGGCCTGGCCGTAAAATCGGTAGGGATTAAAAGATGAGGGAGAGCAGGGCAGCCCGGCCAGGAAAGAGGCTTCAGCCAGGCTGAGATCAGATGAGGGCTTGTCAAAATAGAGGCGGGATGCAGCTTCAATGCCATAGGCCTGGTTTCCGTAAGAAATTCGGTTCAAGTATTGGATGAGAATTTCCTCCTTGGACAGAGTCCGCTCTAAGCGCAAAGCAAGCCAAGCTTCGAGGGCTTTGGAGAAGATATTGCGGCGGAAATGATAGATATTTCTGATGACTTGCTGGGAGATGGTTGAGGCGCCGGAGACAATTCTTCCTGATTTCACGTTCTGGCATAAAGCCCTAGCCACAGCCAGAAAATTCACTCCCGAGTGGAGAAAGAAATTTTTGTCTTCTGCTGCCACTGTTGCTTTGAGGAGATAGGGAGAAATCTCGTGGAGCCGAATCCAACGGCAGCGGCCACTTGAATCGGAAAGGACTTCCCTCAAAAGAATATTGTTTCTATCAACCAGGCGCAGAGATATAACTGGCGCAGGATTGAGCTTTTCTTTGGGGAAAGGAAGGTAAAAAGAGGCAAAAAGCAAAGACAGCAGGAAAAGAATGGCAAAAATGAGCTTCTTTTTTTTCATTGTTCAATTTTTATGAGGATCTCCGCAGTCCTGCCAAAAACCTCAGGAGAGTACATTTCCATAGCTTTTGTGCCTGGAGTCTGGAAGAGCCCAAAACTCACAGCCCTGGCCAGATAGCGATGAGTGTGGAGACCAGCTGGCAAGGAATCAGCAAAGAGAAGGACTCGGTCATCATGCAATTCAATGTGGTTGAATTCCTCCCAGAATCTTTCCATCTCTTCTCCCTCCATCTCTTCCAGCTTTCGCCACTCCGCTTCACTCTCGGTAAGGAAAGTCGGGTTAACAGCTTCTAGGCCAGCCGGAAGGGGATCCTCGACAACAACAAATAGCCTTTCCTGGGGAACAGCAAACTGCAAGGTGACAACGACCAGAGAACCTGCTTTGATCGAATCAAGAGGCTTTCTATCCAGAGATTCAATTTTCTTATTGACAGCAATACCTTCATCCCGGGCATCAAGTTTCTTAAGAGGAAAATAGGTCATCCTGGCTCCATAATAAAGAGTTCCTTCTCCCTTTTTCTTTATTTTAAGGGGAAGCGTTTTCCCTGCTTTGAATTCAGAAAGGGATGATTGAGCTTGGACCAGTGGAGTGCGCTGAGAACGGAATATTTCCTGGAGCAGCGATTTACCAGCTAGAGAGATTTCGGCTCTAAAATCAGGCTTGATTTTTTCAAACTTCTGGTAGAAATCATTGAGGGCAAAGAAGACATAGAAATTTTCCTGGGTTGAGTGCCAGTGCCCGTCTTTTCTTTTCTCCACAAGCCAGCGAACTATATCTGACAGAAGGGAATGATCTGAGCCAATTTCGATCATGGCCTGGAGGATGAAAGCTGTTGTTCTTAAATTTGAGGAATAGATCCAGGCTTCTTCTCTTCCTTCATCATCCTCAAAGTGGGCTTGAGAAGGAGAGACTCTGATCTTGTTCAGAAGCTCCTCGAGGAGAGTCTTCTCGGCGCTAGCGGATCCTTTTCCAAAATGAAGGGCTTTGAGAAGAAGAGTTTTTCCGAAGAGGGAAAGATTGTCTTTTTCTCGGAAGAGATTTTCAGCATAAGCAGGCTCTGGCTGTTTGAGAAGAGCCAAATTGTAAAGAGCAAAAGCGAGAGTTGTCCTCCATGATCTCAAGCTATACAAGCTATAAGGATATTTTCCCTTTTCCGTTCTCTCCCGAAGAAGGTTTTTTAGATAAGTTGCTGCCTGTTCGAGCCGAAACTTGTCGACTTCATAGCCAGCCTCTTGAGCTTTGATCAAGGCAAAAGCTGCGTAACAGGAGATGAAGGGGGAATCGAAAGGTGAATCTGGCCAGAGACCAAAACCCCCGTTATCCTTCTGAAAGGTGTAGATTTCTCTGATTGTGTTCTGAACATATTTTCGAATCCGGTCTTCATCCCAGGGGCTGAGATTAAAATCCAGAATCATTTTGGAGGCAACGATATAGGGAAGAACAGAAGAGAGGCGCTGCTCGAGGCAGAGGTAAGGATAATCTGTCAGGTAATCCAGACTCTCTTTAAGACCGCAAAGAGCAGATGAGGCAGCCTGAA
>CAZPAX010000088.1:5405-9223 GCA_964584535.1 uncultured Eubacteriales bacterium | reverse complement strand
TTCTCCTCGAGAGAGGAAGGGTAGAACTTCCGAAGGATCAAGCCTCACCTCACTTAGGCCACTTGGTGTAAAGAATTCCACTCTGCCCTCAGAAAGTTCGCGTGGAAATATCTTTGTATATTTCTTTCCATCAATGGTCGTGATCTCCACTTCAACAGGCATGGATATCTCGCCTTTCTTTTTCACCGTTACTTGTGTGGAGAACTGGTTTTCTTTCTTTATCGTCTTGACTTCGGAAATGGCGTAATCAATTGCTTTGCCGCTATAGAGCCAGGGGTCGAAGAACCATTTTAAATCCTGGCCGCTGATTTCCTCGCAAACCTTTTGAAAATCCTGGGCTGTGAGAATTCTGTATTTGAATCTTTCGAGCAAAGCATGAAAAATTTTGCGGAACGTCTCTTTCCCGACAACATATTCCAGCATGGCGATAACTGTTGGACCTTTGCTGTGAGCGAGGATGTTGTTCAAATCGATAGGTAATTTTTTAAACTCTTCGTTGCTTTGCATGAGAGTTGTATTGTATCCCATGAGCTGATGAAGCATATACCCCCAGCGGTAGGGTGGAGTTTTGATGGGATTGTAGAGGCTATCGGTATATATTCCCAGGGCAATTCCAAGCCAAAAGCCATATTCCCCCGGAACAAGGACATAATCAAACCCCCAGTAGCTGTGAGCAATTTCGTGAGCAGTGATGGCTTTGCCATACTCTTTGCTCATCCCGACTTTATGGATTGCAAAAATGTTACTGGCAATGGGAAACCCTCCTCCGAATGTTTTTGATCCAGGAATGATGTTTATGACCTTTTGGGGATAAAAGCCAACCTCTTTTATATAGAATCGGACGATATCTGCGGCTACATCCGAGAGGCCTTCTGTCCATGGAGCAGACTCAGGAGAGTGATAGACCCTGATCTTGATCCCGTCAGCTTCTCTCTTTTCTACCTTGATGTTATCGAAAAAGATTGCGCCAAAATTGCTGACAGGTGAGGCCTGAGAGATGATTTTTTTATAGCCTTTTTTTGCCTTTTTCTCATCGACTTTATCGCCTGAAGTAACGACTGTCTTAAGGGCTGGCATTTCTATTTCCACCTGATAAGTAGCAAAATTCTTATTCAGAGGCTGCAATTTCCCTTGGTCATAGGGAATGGCCTGAGGATGCCAGCAATCTGTGATATAGCCGAAAATATAATAGGGCTTATAACTGACCTGGACAGAGAATTCTATGGTCAGAGCTATTTTTTCTTTTGACTTCAAAGGACTCTTCAATAAGACTTCTATTACTCCTGGGTAGGTAATCGATGGCGAAAAATTGAGATTATTCCC
Organism: uncultured Eubacteriales bacterium; assembly: GCA_964584535.1. Lineage (GTDB taxonomy): Bacteria > Acidobacteriota > Aminicenantia > Aminicenantales > CAZPAX01 > CAZPAX01. Next base: position 7,900 of record CAZPAX010000088.1, on the reverse strand, counting down.
CTTAGCATCAGTAATCTTTTTTATCTGATATTGAGGCTTATCGTCAGGAAAGTGGAGTCGGAAAAAGAGCTTCTCCATTGGATAATCATTTTGGCTTTCATAGGTTGTCTTCTGCACTCCCAATCCTGCAGACATATCTTCTCTGAGCTTCAGTTGGATGAAATAGTCGTTTGTTAAGGCAAAGGCAGCCATTGAAAAAATAAAAAATAGGAGGGCGAATAAGGACACGCGTCTGATCATTTTTTTTCTCCTTAATTATTTTAAAGAGGCATATTTATTTTGTCTCCCCAAAATTATACATGGCTGTCGGTAATTAATAAATTGCTTTTCTTTTTCAAAATGGATTAAAAGATGATGCCCGGGCTGTCCATTTTAATTTCAACCCCTCATCTGCACCTGCTTGTGACCGAGGAGGCGAAGACTCTCAAGGGACCTTTCATCATCTCGCTTCCTTCCTGGACAGCCTCCTGGTGGAGTTCTTTTCCCGCGAGGTCTTCGCTCTTCTTTTTTAGCAGGAGCTCATCTCAGAGGCCTTGGTAGATAAGATCTCAGGCTGACTCCACTCGGGCTTCTCTGTCCAAGAGTTTTTGACGGCTGCCGAGACAGGCGCTGAATATTTTTCATGATCTTTTCCTGGCCGCGGGAGAAGTCCAGGTGATTTCTGGCTCTTTAGGCGCTTCGAACGGCCTCAGGCCAGTATTCCGGCGTTTTCAAGATTAGCCTTTCATTACGCCAAGAGGTAAGAACTTGGCCACGAGCTTTCCGATTCCCACAGTATGAGAAACTCTCACCACCTCGTCCACATCTTTGTAAGCCCCTGAAGCCTCCTCAGCCACACCTTTCCAGCTTGTCGATTTGAGCTCAATCCCTCTCTTCTCAAGCTCGTCACGGATCTGTTCTCCGCGGAAGCGGCGCAGAGCCTCATGCCTGGACATCACCCTTCCTGCGCCATGGGCAGTGGAGCTAAAGCTCAGTTCCTCTGCCTCCTTTGTTCCGACCAGAACATAAGAAGCTGTTCCCATGCTCCCCGGGATGAGGACTGGCTGGCCAATGGACCTCAGAGCTTCTGGAATCTCAGGCCGACCAGGGCCAAAACTCCTCGTCGCTCCTTTGCGATGAATGCAGACTTCCTTCTCTTCCCCATTGATTGTATGCTTCTCAATTTTTGCCACGTTGTGACAGACATCATAAACCTGGTTCATCCCCTTTGAGCTTCCCAAAACTTTTTTAAAGACATCCCGCACCCAATGGGCGATCATCTGGCGGTTGGCGAAAGCATAGTTCACAGCCCCGCACATGGATTTATAGTACTGCTGGCCTAACTCAGAGCGAACAGGAGCATTGACAAGCTCCCGGTCAGGCAATCCTTTTGTCCCGTATCTATTCTCCATTAGCTCGATATAGTCAGAGGCCACCTGATGACCAAGACCACGGCTTCCACAATGGATCATGACCATGATCTGGTCTATGGAATGGATGCCAAAAGCCTGGGCAATACTTTTATCATAAATTTCTGAGACCTTCTGGATTTCTAAAAAGTGATTTCCTGCACCCAATGTTCCCAGTTGCGGGATTCCTCTCTCCAAGGCACGCGAGGAGACGTGGCTATAATCACTGGCTTTCATCCTCCCATTTTCTTCTGTCATCAGCAGATCTTCCCGGGTCCCATAGCCATTCTCCACAGCCCATCCTGCTCCTTTAATCAGGATTTCTTTAAGGACATCACGGCTGAGACGGGTCACTCCTCCTTTGCCAACCCCTGCTGGCACTTCCTTGAAGATTTCAGCCAGCAACTCTTTTCGCTTGGCAAGAATGTCCTTTTCCATGTATTCTGTCCGGAGGAGCCTTACTCCGCAGTTGATATCATAGCCAACTCCGCCAGGAGAAATGATGCCTTCATTTAGGTCAAAGGCAGCCACTCCTCCAATCGGAAATCCATAGCCCTGATGAGCATCAGGCATGACATAGGACATCTTCTGGATTCCAGGTAAAAAGGCAACATTTTTGGCCTGCTCAAGAGTCGCGTCATGCTTTATGCTCTCCAGGAGTTTCGCCGAAGCATAGAATCGGGCAGGCACTCTCATCTGGCCATGCCTCGGAATTTCCCAGGTATAGTCATTTATTTTTTGAAGTTCCATTTTCTCACCTCACATGTCGACCACAACCTGAAGGCTGAAAATGTCGTTTGTTTCAATTTTCATTTCATTATAAGTAATGGCTTTAACCTCTCCATAGATCTTGTATTTTGGAGAATAGTCGTCTCCCTTGAACAAGGCTTTCAAAAAATACCGATCATCTTTTTTTTCGATCTTCACATTCTCCACAGAAGAAACCAAGAACATTTTTGTATCCAACAAATATATTATCTCTTGCAGAAAGTTTGAAAGCAACTGAGGAAGGTCATTGCCTTCTACCTCAATGGAATATCCCCTTTTCTCCTCTACTTTATCCCATTCCCACATCAGGGAAGCTGTGGCCAAAGCCGCATTGGCAAA
>CAZPAX010000088.1:0-5305 GCA_964584535.1 uncultured Eubacteriales bacterium | reverse complement strand
CATAAATTTTTCCGGCCAGGACATTGCTTGTTCCGATAAAGCCGCCGATATAACTTGCCCCGGCAACTTTGACCCCAGCATCTGCGCCCTGAGTCTGGCGCAGGGAAAAATCAACAATTTTCCGTGGCCAGGCAGCCATCGTCAATTCATAGAGGTCTGTAAGAAGTGCACGGCTTTCCATCTCGCTATCTCCATTCGCAACGTAATTTTTTGCCATGAAATTTAATGGGCCAGGTAGGTAAAGACTCCTGCGATACTTGCTCCGCAGAAAGGGCAATTAGAGTCTTTAATTTTTTTCTCCTCAACGTAAAAACCATGCCTGCGGACAAGAGGCTTTTGGCAGTTTGGGCAGAGAGTATCTTCAGATTCACCAAGGACATTGCCGACATAGATATAGCGAAGCCCCTCTTTTTTTGCTAAGGAGTAAGCTTTGCGCAAGGTTTCAAGGGGAGTTGCCCGGGTGTAAGTATATTGATAATCCGGATGATGGCGGCTGATGTGCCAGGGAATGTCAGGTGAAACTCCAGCAATGAAGCGGGCGATATCCCTTAATTCTTCATCACTATCATTCATATCAGGGACGACCAGAGTTGTCACTTCTACCCAGATGTTCAGTTTCTTCATCAAGCGAATGGACTCGAGGACTGGTTCAAGGCTGGCCTTGCAAACTTTTTTATATGTCTCTTCTTTAAAGGCTTTGAGGTCGACATTGCAGGCATCCAAGTAAGGATGAATTGTCTCCAGGGCTTCTGAAGTCATGTAACCATTGGTCACAAAAATATTAGCCAGACCTTGCTCATGAGCCAGTCTGGCTGAATCATAAGCGTACTCAAAGAAGATTGTAGGCTCTGTGTAGGTGTAAGAAATACTCTGGCAGCGGTGTGCCTTTGCCTCGCGGATGACATCCTCGGGCAGAAGCTTGTAGCCTGCAAGGTCGGGTTTGTCTTTTTTTGTGGCTTGGGAGATCTCCCAGTTCTGACAAAAAGGGCAGCGAAAATTGCAGCCTACGGTGGCAATAGAAAAGGATGTTGTTCCTGGTAAAAAATGATAAAGGGGTTTTTTCTCGATGGGGTCGACATGGGCAGCGATGACTTCTCCGTAGACATGAGTGTAGAGCTTCCCTTGCCTATTTTCCCTCACTCCACAGACACCGAATTTCGCCGAAGCAATTTGGCAGCGATGACTGCAGAGGTAACAGGAGACCTTCTCATCCCCAAGTTCCTGATAGAGCATAGCTTCTTTTATCATTTTTTTGCATTATATCATAGAATTTAGAGAAAATTTTCTTAAGAGCTTGAGCCCAGATCAGGATAAAACTTTTTGCCTGACGGACAGAGGTGCTGGAGAAAACATTCGGGGCAACGGGGTTTACGTGCCTGGCAGATCTTCCGGCCGTGTTCGACCAGCATATAATTGAAATCAAGCCAGTCTCTTTTAGGGACAATCTCCAGCAGGTCTCTCTCAATTTTTTCAGGGTCATGCTCTTTCGTCAATTGGAGTCTCTCTGAGAGGCGCTTGACATGGACATCTACAGCAATCCCTTCAGCTTTCTTGAAGGCCGAAGAGAGAACGATGTTGGCAGTTTTCCTGGCCACCCCAGGAAGGGTGAGGAGTTTTTCCATGGAGTTGGGTACCTCTCCTCCAAAATCCTCAACAATCTTTTTTGTGGCCCCGATTATGCTTCGCGCCTTATTCCGGAAAAATCCTGTTGGCCGAATTTCCATTTCCAATTGTTCTTGATTAGCCTGGGCAAAATCTGCAGCTCTTCTGTATTTCTGAAAAAGAGTTGGGGTGATCTGGTTGACTCTCTCATCCGTGCACTGAGCGGCCAAGATAGTGGCGACAAGGATCTGGAGGGGTGTTTCAAAGTAAAGAGCTGTCCGGCTTGAGGTATAATTCTTGCGCAAAAGAGGAATGATTTTCTCAATTCGTTCTTTGGCACTTTCCATTTTTTCTCTCCATTAAAAAGGACAAAGTCCAGAAATGCATCCGCCTGAATACTCAGACTCTGCCGTGATAAAATCAAGAGCTTCTGTGATCACGCCTTCAGATCTTGTATCAAAAGAGAGTACCTGCTCTTTTTTTGTGCCATAGCGATAGATGGTTATGCCCTTGCATTTCATTTTATGGGCCATAAGATAGATATTCCTTACATCCTCAACGCCTGAATCCTGAGGCAAATTAATCGTCTTGGAAACAGAATTGTCTGTATATTTCTGAAAGGCAGCTTGGATTCTGAGATGCTGGGTTGGTCGAACATCAAAGGCAGTAACAAAAATCCTTTTCAATTCATCCGGGATCTCTGGGATCTTCTGGATCGACCCAGCCTTTCCAATCCTGGCCATAAGCTCCTTGGAATAGAGGCCGCGCTGGCGAATCTCGCGCTCAAAAAGAGGGTGCGTTTCAAAGAGTTTTGTCCCAGAGAGGACATTGCGAACATAGCTAAGGGCAAAAAAAGGCTCGATGCCACTCGAACAACCAGCAATGATACTGATCGTGCCTGTAGGGGCAACAGTGTTCAGAGTTGCGTTTCTCAGCTTCAGATTTTTCCCAGGATAAATGGATTTTGAATAATTGGGAAAAACTCCCCTTTCTCGAGCTAGCGATTCTGAGGCTTTGAGGGATTCGCGGTGGAAGAATTTCATCATTTGCGTGGCAAGCTTCTCTGCTTTGACATCCGTGTAGGGAATGGACATTTTGACTAGCAGATCAGCAAATCCCATAACGCCAAGGCCAATTTTCCTGTTCGAAAAAGTCATCTCCTTTATCTCGGGCAGAGGATAATTGTTGACCTCAATCACATCATCCAGGAAGCGCACTGCCCACCAGATTCGATCTCGGAGTTTTTCCCAGTCAACGACACCTCGATCAGCAAATTGGGAAAGATTGATTGAACCTAAATTGCAGCTTTCATAAGGCAGGAGAGGAATCTCACCGCAGGGATTGGTGGCTTCGATTCTTCCCAATTCCGGAGTCGGATTTCGGCGGTTAATTTCATCCAGGAAAATGAGGCCAGGGTCACCTGATTTCCAAGCAGAATAGGCAATCAGATCAAAGAGAGTCCTGGCATTGACGGACTTCACTTTCTTCTTTGTCCGAGGATTAACGAGGTCAAAGTCCTTCTCCCGCCTTACTGCCCCCATGAATTCATCAGTCACAGCCACAGAGAGATTAAAATTGGCAAAAGCATTTTCATCGAGTTTAGCTTGGATAAAATCCTCAATGTCCGGATGATCGCAGCGGAGAATACCCATATTTGCTCCCCGCCGCCTTCCACCCTGGACAATAACTCCTGTGGCTTGGTTGAAAATACTCATGAAAGAGACAGGTCCTGAAGCCAGACCTTTAGTGGTCGAAACTAGATCACCCTTGGGACGGAGGTTGGAAAAATTGAAGCCTGTCCCTCCTCCTGTTTGATGGATAATGGCCATGTATTTTAAGGCCTCGAAAATTCCTTGGATGGAATCTTCGATAGGCAAGACAAAACAGGCAGAGAGCTGACCGAGGGTTGTTCCGGCATTCATCAGAGTTGGGGAATTAGGCATGAATTCAAGCCTGGCCATCATCTGGAAAAATGTCTCCCTTGCCTCTTGACTTTTCTTTCCCTTGAAATTTTCTTCTGCTTGGCTCACAACCTTTGAAACCCTTTGAAAAAGTTCACGAGGAGTTTCAATAACATTCTGCTCATCATCCTTCAGCAAATACCGCTTCCTGAGGACAACAAGAGTATTGAGAGGGAGCTTGAGGTCATCCTTGACGCCGTAAATAACCTTAACCTGCCGGATATCCTGATGGGCTTGACGGTAGACAATATAGCTTCGAGCAATAGAGCTGTAGCCTGCCTCCATCAAAGCTTCCTCAACGATATCCTGAACCTCTTCAACAGAGCAGGTCTTATCCTTGTAAAGTGAGGCAATCTTGGCAAGGACTGTCTTCCCCACGCTATCAGCTACTTGGGAAGCCCTCTTCTCATCCCTTAAGACTTCAAGGGCTGCTCTAAAAATAGCCCTTATGATTTTGTCCTGATCAAAAGTAGCTTCTGAGCCGTCCCTTTTCCTTATTTTCTCTGGCAATCCCTTTATTTGCACTTTTATACTCCTAATTCAGAGCGAAGCTGGATAAAGCGGAGGATATCAGTGCGGCAGATGATCCCGGCCAGTTTATCTCCTTTCATAACAGGGACCTGATGGATGTCCTTGGCGGTCAGGCTGGCCAGAATTTTGCTGCCATCAGCATCAACAGAAACAGCTTCCAGCTTCTCCCTGGAAGTCATGATTTCTCTAACTCGAGCCTTTGTCCAGTTTTCACGAGGGATTGCTTTGACATCTTCTAAGCAGACAATCCCCTTCAGATCGTCATTATCCATAACCAGAAAAATTCTTTCCCTTTTCTTGAGGATGTATTCATCGACTAAGTCCTGAACCAAAAGATCACTGGGGACTGCCTGAAATTCTTTGGTCATCAAGTCTTCTGCCTTCATTCCCTCAAGCATAGTTCTAACTTGGACCTCGCTATAGCCTCTGACAGCAGCATTGTGGAGAAACCAGCCGATCAAAATCAGCCAAAGGCCAGAGAAATTGGCTCTCAGGATCTCAAGCACTCCTACTGCCACCAGAAGAAAAGCAAATCCCTGGCCTACAAGGGAGGCGATCCGGGTGGCCTTTTTTAGGTTTCCTGTAATCTTCCAGATGATTGACCTCAGAATCCTCCCTCCATCCATGGGAAAACCGGGCAGAAGATTGAAGAAAGCAAGAACAGTGTTGATCACTGCCAGATAGAAAGCAGAAGCGCGGAGCGGAGAACTCACTCCTCTTAAAAGCAAAGAAAGAGTGAGGAAAACAAGGGCGATGACCAGACTGGACAAGGGACCAACAAGGGCCATGAAGAATTCCTTCAAAGGCTGCTTCGGTTCCTCACTGATTTGAGCAACTCCGCCAAGGATAAAGAGGGTGATACTGCGGACTTTCTCTCCCTGTTTCAGAGCAACGAGAGAATGGGCTAGCTCATGAGCCAAAACCGAAGTAAAGACCAGCAGGCTTGTCATTAACCCTATGGCCCAATAGAGACCTTGAGTCCAGGTCGGAAAATTTCTGGGAAAATAATTTGCGGCTAAAACCCAGCTGAAGAGGACAAAGATAATAAGCCAGCTTGAATCAATCTTTATATCTATCCCAAATACCCTTCCAATGCGCCAAGTGTACCTCATTTTTTCCCCCTCCTTAAAGGACTTTTTCAGGGTCAGACATCGGGGATATCGGGGTCAGACATTATCATAGGGGTGAGTAGATTGGCAAGGGCATGCGAA
>CAZPAX010000087.1:0-9242 GCA_964584535.1 uncultured Eubacteriales bacterium | reverse complement strand
TCTGATCTTTTTTTAAAATATGACCTTCTCATCAAAGACGGCTTCGTCATGGATGGCACTGGGAATCCCTGGTTCAAGGCTGATATCGGGATTAAAAACAAAAGAATAGTCAGGATTGGTTTTTTGGATGAGGGTCAGGCCAAAAGAGTCATTGATGCTCAGGGGCTCGTCGTCTCCCCAGGATTTATTGATATCCACACCCATTGTGATCGAGGAATTCTTCAGGTTCCCACTGCTGACAACTACATCTCTCAGGGTGTCACCACTGTCATTGGCGGGAACTGTGGAGGCCATCCTTTTCCTCTCCAGGAACTCTTCCAGAAAATTGAAGAAAAGGGAAGCTCTGTCAATTTTGGGGTGCTTGTTGGCCACAACACTATAAGAGAGAAGGTTATGGGTTATAAAATGGGCGATCCCACTGCCGAGGAAATGGCCAGGATGAAAGCCCTTGTCGAAGAAGAGATGAAAGCAGGTGCCCTGGGTTTTTCTACAGGCCTTTCCTACCTTCCTGGGACTTATTCCAAGACAGAAGAAATCGTTGGGCTGGCTGGAGTTGCCGCTCGCCATGGAGGAATCTATGCCAGCCATATCAGAGACCAAGGCCGCCATATCAAAGAAGCGATTGAAGAGGCCATAGAGATTGGCGAGAGGAACGCCATGCCTGTTCAAATCGCTCATGTCAAATTGGCTGACGATGCAGTCTGGAATGAACTGGAGAGGATCACCAAGCCTGTTGAAGAAGCCAGGAAAAGAGGGGTGGAAGTGACTCTGGACCAGTATCCCTATACAGCCACCAGCTCAGGTTTCGGAAGCAGCTTTCCGAACTGGGCTTTCGAAGGCGGAAAAGAGAAGTTCTTGGAAAGATTGAAAGATGCGGAAATCTACAAGAAGATTAAATCTCATATTATTTCCAGAAGATTAAGTTCGACAAAGGGAATTGATATGCTGGAGACAATCTTTATTGCCCGCAGCCAGGCTTTTCCTGAATATGAAGGAAAAAACATCAAGGAAATTCTTCTTCTCCAAGGAAAAGAACCTTCAGTTGAGACTGCTGCAGATTTAATCATCGAGATCGAAAAAAATGGAGGCGCCTCAGCAGTTTTCTTCCAGATGGACGAGAAAGATGTAGAATCCTTGATGCGGCTTCCTTACCTTATGGTCGGCTCTGATGGAGCCATGGAGGTTATGGGAAAGGGCGTTCCTCATCCAAGAAATTACGGGACCTTTTCCCGTGTGATCGGTCACTATGTCCGCGAAAAGAGCGTTATTCCTTTAGAAGAGGCAATCCGAAAAATGACTTCTTTTCCTGCTCAGACCTTAAAACTTAAGGAAAGGGGAATCGCTCGAGAGGGAATGTATGCTGACCTAACTATTTTTGATTTTGCATCTTTCAAGGATAAAGCTACATTTTCCAATCCCCATCAGTTCAGCCAGGGCCTCCACTATGTCATAGTCAACGGGGAAGTTGTCATTGACAGAGGAGAGCACACTGGTTCGCGGCCGGGAATGATTCTCTACCGAGAGGGAAAGTCTCAAAAAAAGTAAAATAAATTTTCATAAGTTTTCTGATGAAGGTCAGACTTAACAAGGCCCTCGAGTTCCTTTTGGCTAGGGGGAATTTGCCTATCCTTTACTGGCTGAAAAGGGATATTCTTGAAGTCCCGGTAGATAGGGAATGCAAGAACCTGTGCAAGTTTGCCGCCCGGATAAGGATTTTAGAGAGCCAGAGATCGGATGGTAGCTGGGCTCGGAAAAAGCTGCCAAGACATCCCCGCTGGGAGAAGACTTATCACCTTATCGAGACACTCAAGAGTGTCTCCAGATTGTATGATTATGGATGCTCGCTCAAAGATGAGGGAATTCAAAAGGCCGTCCAGTTCTTATATTCCACCCAGACAAGGGAGGGAGATTTCCGGGGATTTTATTTCAATGAATATGCTCCTACCTATCATGCCTTAACTCTGGAAATTCTCTGCCGTTACGGCCTGGATAAGGATAAAAGAGTTCAGAAAGGATTCCGCTGGATTCTGGCCAATAGACAGGATGACGGGGGATGGGCCATACCCTATCAGACCATAGATCAAGAGAAACTCAAGAGTCGCATCAATCTCACAGGCAGGCTAAAGGCCGATCCGTTCAAACCAGATAAATCGCAACCCTCCTCACATCTTGTGACCGGGATGGTTCTTCGAGCCCTTGCTGAGTCTCCTTCGTGGAGGAAAAGCAAAGAAGCCTGGAAAGTTGGCTTAATGATAATCGATCATTTTTTCCAGGCTGACAATTATGCGAATCGCCAACATCCTTCTTTCTGGGAGGAGATCACTTATCCTTTTTGGTCTACGGACATTCTCAGCAGCCTTGATTCTCTTTCCAAGATTGGCTTTGGCCTTGATAACGAAAAGATTCAGCAGGCCATAGATTGGCTGTTGAAAGAACAGAACAGTCAGGGCATTTGGGAATCAAAAGATGAAAAAGCCTCCTTGGAGGATCATCTCTGGATGACCATCGCTGTGCTGAGAGTCCTCAAAAGATTTCAACTGTTCAAGATCTAAAAATCAGCTGAAAAATTCAACTATCCGCTTTTCCAGGTCTTCCAGGAGACGGAGAAGCTCAGACTTAATCTCGGAAAACTCTTGATTGAGTATTTTCGCTTCCACTGGATCCTCAAGCCAGAGCTCTAACTGGCTGAAAGAACAATGCCCGGAAAAACAATTCTTGATGTTGGTCAGGAGTTTGCGAAGTTGATCAAGGTTGAATTTTTCTGCTTGGAATGTGCGTTGGGCTTCAGAGTCAAAATGGAGGAAGACATTTGCCCATTCCCGATTGTTTCCCTTTTTTAAGATATCCACAAGCTCGTTCAGAACCAAAGATAGCTCTTCCACACGCCATTTCTCAATTTTCTGCATCATCCTTTTTTTGAAAAATAGGGTTAAAGATGCTATGATATGAGGCTTTCTTGCAAATTTCAATGAGATATTTTTTGGGCCTTGGCAGCAATTTGGGCAATAAGAAGAAAAATCTGAAACGAGCCCTTTATCTTTTAAAAAAAAGAGGAGTGAAAATCCTTCGTGCTTCCTCCCTCTACAGAACTCAGCCTGTGCATTTTTTCGACCAGCCTTGGTTTTTCAATCAGGCCGTGGCCATAGAAACCAGTTGCACTCCCTATGCTCTCTTGAACTTGATCAAGCAAATCGAGCGGGAAATGAAAAGGGAGTGTCTCATTCAAAATGGGCCACGGACTATCGATATCGACATTCTTCTGGCTGAGCAAACTGTCATCCAGACAAAAAAATTGACGGTTCCCCATCCTCGAATGGAAAAAAGGAATTTCGTTTTAGTTCCTTTAAAAGAAATCGCAGCGGATGCAGTCCACCCTTTGCTCAAAAAAAAGATTAAGGAGCTCTGGAAAAATTCTCAAGACTGCTCAATAGTCAAGAAATTGAGGAAAGAAGGGAGAAAAGAGAAAAAATGAAAAAAATATTTGCCTTATTATTATTGTTTTTACTTTCTGCAACTGCTGGCTTGGCTCTAGAAATCAAAGGCAAAGTTCAAGCTCCTGATGGTAAGCCCATCGCTAAGGCTGTTGTTCTTCATCGCTCTAGCGGAAGTAAAACTCTGACTGATGAAAAAGGGGCATTTTCTTTGACTGTTCCAGACCAAGAAAAAATCAAACTTGAAATCATTCACCCTGACTATATGGAAGAAGTATTTCTCCTGAATCCCAAGAATCTCCCCAAAGAGCTCATTCTGGTTCTTAATTCCTATATTCGCCAGAGAGAAGAAATTGTCGTCACAGCCTTGAGGTATCCAGAACCTTCTTTGAATGTGCCTGCAGCAGAGACAGTTGTCTCCACCGAGACGCTCGCCGAGAGAATGGCCCCCAATATCACAGATGGTGTCTCCAGCTTGCCTGGAGTTTCCCGTCTGGGGTCAGGAGGTTTTTCACTTGTTCCCAATATCCGCGGCATGGCAAGAGGCAGAGTCTTGATCTTGATTGATAACGCTAGGCTGGCAAGTGAAAGAAGAACTGGACCCAATGCTTCCTTTATCGACATTGATGACATTGAAAAGATTGAGGTTTTGAGAAGCCCCTCTTCTGTTTTCTATGGCTCAGATGCCATAGGAGGGGTGATCAATATTTTCACCAAATCGGCGAAACTTGAGGAAAAAATAAAAGGGAAAATCAATACCAATTATGGCACAGTCAACCAGGAAAAAACTCTTGGATTTTCTCTTCAGGGAGGAAAAAAGAACCTTGGATTTTACCTCTCTTTTCAAGGAATAGATGCAGAGAATTACTCTTCTCCAAAAGCAGAGATCCTCCAGTCTCAATTCAGCCAGGCGAGTCTTTTTGGAAAGATCTCTTACCAGAGAGAAAAAAGAGAGATACACTTCTCTTTTCTCGGCTCAAGAGGAATTCGCATCGGAAAGCCCAACCGGGATAGCTTAAACAAGCCAACCTGGTATCCCCACGAGAATCAGAACCTTTTCCAGTTTCACTGGCTGGAAAGACAAGTTGGGCAAGGGGAGCTATCTTTTCATGCCTATTTGAATCCCAATTTTCTGGAGACGAAGTCGGAGAAAATTGGAAATTACAAATCACAGGAATCTTACAGCAAAACTCAAAGCCTTGATTTTGGAGTTCAAATTTCTTACGGCAAAAAATTTGGAGAAAAATTTCGCCTCAATAGTGGGGCAGACTTCTTTGGCAGATCCGGGGCAAAAGCTCGAAATGAGGATAAATACTTTGATTCTCAAGGGAATGTGACAAAAACATTCAAGGAATCGCCTTTCACAAGAGGAAGAAGGAGCGACCTCGGCTTTTTCATCTCTGGCGATTATTTTGGAATCCGGAATTTGGATCTGGTGGCTGGGTTGCGCTGGGATGTGCTTCGAGTCCAAGCCAATCCCGGCGATGCTCCCACAGCTCAGAAGTCAGATCACAGCGCCTGGACTGGCTTTCTGGCCTCTTCCTTCAAATTCAGCGAAAACATTGTCGCTTTTGCCAACCTGGCCAAGGCCTATCGAGTACCAACCCTCAGTGAAAGATTTTACACAGGCATTACTGGCCGGGGATTTATTATTGCTCAGCCCGGTTTGAAGCCAGAGACAAGCCTCAATCTGGATGCAGGCCTGAAATTCATAGGCAAAAGATATTTTGTCGGCCTCTATTCTTTTTATTATGAAATAGATGACATGATTGAGCGCTATATGAAAGCTGAAAAAATTTATACCTATGGGAATATCGATAAAGGCCGAATCTATGGATTTGAGCTGGAGCTGGAATATTATCCTCTCCCCGGTTGGAAGTTATTTGGCAACCTTTATTCTTTTAAAGGCAAAAGCCTGGAGGCAGAAAATCCCTTGAATGATATTCCCCCTCTTCGTCTTTTTGCCGGAAGCCGAGTCTGGGTTGGCCGTTTTTCGATGGAAATCAGTGGCACTTTTCAGGATGAAAAGACCAATCCTGGCCCTGCTGAGATCAGTATTTCCCGGAGTGAATTTTTCACTCTCAGGGCCAGCTATTCTCTCAATTCTTCTTTAAATTTCTATTTTGTCTGCTCCAATCTCTTCAACAAGAGCTATCTGGAGAGGCCTGACCCTGAAGCCATGGAAGAGCCTGGAAGGAACTTCGTTTTTGGCATAAGCTATTCTTTCTGATTATCAAGCGATGATAAATTCAGAGTCGAACTGAGAGCCGAAGACCTCAAACTGGAAGGTAAGCTTGTCGTCAAATAAACCAAAGGAAGATTTTAAAAAGGAGGCCAAGATGAAGTGCTTAATTTTTAAGAAGAGAGCTCTTTTGGGTTTTCCCTTACTCTTCATTTTCTCTTTGATGCTTTTAAAAACATTAGAGGCTAGAGTTTTCACCATTGAGGAGATCTTAAGCTCGCCTTTTCCTTCAAATCTGGTGGCTTCTCCTCAAGGCGATCTTGTGGCCTGGGTTTTTAATATTCAGGGAAAGCGGAATATCTGGATAGCCAGGGCCCCAGAATTTAAAGCTCAACAGCTAACTCAGTATTCCTCTGATGATGGACAGGAGCTGGGAGGTCTTGCTTTTAATTCCGATGGATCTGTTATTGTCTTTGTTAGGGGAGGATCGGCAAACCGGGCTGGCGAATATCCAAACCCGACTTCTAACCCTGAAGGCACAGAAGAGGCAATCTGGGCTATTAAAGTGAGCGGTGGCGAATCCTGGAGAATAGGGGAGGGGAATAGCCCTGTTATCTCACCTTCAGGAAATTTTGTCGCCTATAATCTCAGAGGGAGAATTTTTATTGCCTCCTTAGAGGAAGCTTCAAAGCCTCAACTTCTCTTTAAAGCCAGAGGCACATGCCGTTCCCATGTTTTTTCACCTGATGGTAAAAGATTGGCTTTTGTCAGCTCAAGAGAAGATCACAGTTACATCGGAATCTATGACCTTGATAAGAAATCCATTCTCTGGATATCCCCTTCGGTGGATAGAGACGCATATCCGGCCTGGCCAGAAGATGGAAAGAGAATCGCCTTTTTCCGCTTCCCTGGCACGACGGCAGGTCAACCTTTTTCAGATGGTCAGTCATTTTCATTGATGCTGGCAGATACAGAAAACGGGAAAGCTCGAGAAGTCTGGCGCTCGCCTGATGAGAGCGGAGGTTTTGCGCAATCTTCGCCTTCTCGTCCACTTTTCTGGGCGGCTAAGGGGCGAATCCTTTTTTATTCAGAGCATGAAGGCTGGATTCATATTTATTCTGTCTCTCCAGATGAGGAAAAGATTCAATGCCTCACACCTGGAGAGTTTGAGGTTGAGGACTGCTGCCTTTCTCCTGACCGTGAGACCCTGGTTTTTAGCTCCAATTCCAGTGATATTGACCGCCGCCATCTCTTCTCTGTTTCTACGAGCGGCGGTAAAGCAGAGCCCCTCACTTCAGGAAAAGGAATTGAATGGGCGCCAGTTGTGACAGCATCTGGAAACTACGTCGTATTTCTCTCGTCAACAGCTAATCAACCAGCAGCTCCTTCCATCATGAGCAAGCAGGGAAAAGAGCGGCGCTTGATTGCTCCGCAAGCCATTCCAGATATTTTCCCGATTAAAGATCTAGTCGAGCCCCAACAGGTCATTTTTGAAGCTCCTGATGGGCTAAAAATACATTCGCAGCTTTTTCTTCCTAAAGGAGCAAAGCCAGGAGACAACAGGCCTGCTGTTATCTTCATGCATGGGGGTCCAATCCGCCAGATGCTCCTTGGCTGGCATATGATAGGTTATTATCACAATGCCTATGCCCTGAATCAGTATCTAGCCAACAAAGGCTATGTTGCCTTATCCGTGAATTATCGGTCAGGAATTGGCTACGGCCGCGCTTTCCGCACAGCTCAGAACCGGGGGCCGAGAGGAGCTTCTGAATACCAGGACATCGTCGCTTCGGCAAAGTATCTCCAGAGCCGCCCTGAAGTTGATCCAAAGAAGATTGGCCTTTGGGGAGGATCTTATGGAGGATACCTCACTGCCCTTGGTCTGGCCAGAGATTCTGAACTCTTTGCTGCAGGAGTTGACCTTCATGGTGTCCATGACTGGTCTCTCAGGGCCCAGCGCCGGGATGGAGGAGGATGGGGGATTCAAGGAGAGGAGCTTATGCGCCAGGCCTATGAGTCCTCGCCAGTTGCGGATGTCTATTTCTGGACTTCTCCAGTCCTTTTCATCCATGGAGATGATGACCGCAACGTTGATTTTCTGCAGACAACAGATCTTGTCCAGAGGCTGAGAAAATTAGGTAAAGCCCATGTCGAAGTCCTTGTCTTTCCAGATGAAATCCATGGCTTTCTCCGCCATGATCGCTGGATTGAGGCTTACAAAGCTGCTTCAGACTTTTTCGACAGATTCCTGAAAGAAAAAAAAGAGAAGTAGACCTATTTTTTTTCCTTGAGTGCAAACTCATACATCCAAATTAAGCTTTGAGAAGGGCGTGATTATTTCTCTCTGACAAAGAAAAGCAAGAAGGCAGCGAGAGAAGTCAAAGCCAGGGAGAAATAAAAGGGGGCAAAGCTTCCCAATCCTTCCCAGAGAATACCAGCAATAAAGGAAGCAGGCAGGCCGCAGAGGCCGATGATCATCTGAAAACCTCCCAGGCAGCTTGCTCTGAAGGCTAGGGGGGAGAGCTCACAGACAAAAGTCCTTTGGACCGGATCCAAAGCAGCTTTATGGATTCCATAGAGGACGAAGATCAAAATGATGATTAAAGCGCTGCGGCTCAGGATAATGCCCAGGCAGACTCCCACCCAGAAGAGAAAAGCCAGCATCAGGACAGATTTTCTTCCGATCCTGTCTGAGAGTTTTCCAAAGGGCAAAGAGAAAAGGGAAGCTGAGGCAGTATAAATCAAATAGAGAACAGGGACAAAGGTCACTTTGAAGCCAAAATTTTTGGCATAGATGAGCAAAAAGGAATAGCTAAAAGCTCCCAAAGCATAGAGGGAATTGAGGAAGAAAAATAACCTGAGATTTTTGTCAATATCTTTGAAGGTCATTCCATCATAAATTTTGAGGCCGTTATCGCTCTTTTTTTCTTTGATCAGTGAAAAAATGAGGAAAGTGCTGGCTATAGAAGGAATTGCAGCCAAAGCGAAGAGAAGCCTGTATCCTAACAACTTGAAAAAAGCGATGCAGATTAAGATTCCAGCAACTGCTCCCAGATTATCCATGGCTCTCAGGAGGCCGAAGTTTTTGCCCCTGTTTTCAGAAGTTGAGATATCTGCCACCATGGCGTCCCGGGGAGCACTCCTTATTTTCCCGATCCGATCCAGTATTCTAAAGGGGATGAGATGCTGCCAAACTGAGGAGATCGAATATCCGAGCCTTGAAAGCGCACCGCAGAGGTAGCCTGTCCAGATAAAAAATTTCCTCTTTTTTATCCGGTCTGAGACATAACCTGAAGCTGCTTGTGAAAGAGAGACAAGGGCATCGCCAAGCCCGTCCAGAAAGCCAAGGGCTGCCATGTTTGCTTTCAAGATCGTCGTTACAAAAAGGGGCCAGATGGGGTAAATGATATCTGAGCCAAGGTCATTGAGGAATGAGGCTAAGGCAAAGGTTCTGATTGTTTTTGCTTCTTCTTTTGTCTTCTTTTCCACTTGAGAATTCTCCGCATCGGGAAAAAGCGTTTACAATTTATGAGTATAGCCTAAAAAATAAATTTTGGGGAGGAACAGCTTTTAGCCCAAAATTGCCATTAGAAAGACGCTATCGCTGTCATCGCGAGCACCCATTGGGT
>CAZPAX010000086.1:0-9301 GCA_964584535.1 uncultured Eubacteriales bacterium | reverse complement strand
GGTTGGTGGCCCGGCCAGTCCCCGTGTGTTCTTGACCAAACCCGCCCGCCCTCCTAGGTCTTCGAACACACAGGAACTGGCCTGGATTACTTGTTGTCGGATTTTTGTGACGTTTTTTCTTTACCACACTTTTCGTTATAGAGCCCAACAACTTTACAAGATAGGTAGGCTTTGGTAAGATGAATTTTAACTGAAAAAGCATGAAAAAAAGAGTTGCCTTCCTTGTTGTCGTCATCCTCACCTTTGTTTGCCTTCTTGGCAGGGATGAGGATATCTGGAATCAATCCTTGGAGAAGATCTCCTCAATTATTTCTCTGGTAGAGCAGAACTATGCTGAGGATGTTGAGCCGGAGAAACTTATTTATTCCTCGATCAGAGGGATGCTTCAGACATTAGACCCCCATTCCTATTTTCTCGACCCAGATAATTTCCTGCGCATGAAGGAAGAGCAGACAGGAAAATACTATGGCCTCGGTATCCAGATTCAGAAGCACGAGGACCGTCTAGTTGTCATTGCTCCTATTGAAGGAACTCCGGCCTACCGCTTGGGAATCCAAGCTGGAGACATTATCTCCCACATCAATGGCGAGAGCACTAAGCCCATCTCCAGTTTCGAAGCTCTGGAAAAGCTGAGGGGTCCGAAGGGAACCAAGGTGACTATCACCATTGTCAGAGAAGGGCTGGATCGTCCTCTTGAGCTGACTATTGCCCGTGAAGAAATTTCCCTTCACAGTGTTCCCTACGCTTTTCTTCTCCAGGATAATGTCGGCTATATATTTATCCGCAACTTTGCTGAAACAACTGGCGATGAATTTGAGGAAAAAATGGACTATCTCGGTGCCAAAGGCATCAAGAGCCTTATTCTTGACCTGCGGAGCAATTCTGGCGGCCATTTTTTCCAATCCCTGGAGATCTCTGATGAATTCCTTCCTAAGGGAGAACTAATTGTTTCTATAAAAGGAAGGAACAGAGAATATGATCGGGAATTCCGGGCTATTCGCGACAATCAGTATGAGAAGCTTCCTCTTGTTGTTTTGATCGACAGGGGCAGCTTCAGCGCTTCAGAAATTGTTGCCGGCGCTATCATGGATAATGACCGGGGTTTGCTTGTCGGCGAACCTTCCTGGGGAAAAGGGCTTGTCCAGACGATTTTTCCACTGGCGCCAAACTTAGCGCTTGCTCTGACAACCGCCAGATACTTCACCCCCAGCGGCAGGTCTATCCAGAGGGATTACAGTCAACTGGAGGATTACTTTCTAGCTAAAGAAACACCCACAGAAAAAAAGGAAGTGAAATATACGGCAAAAGGCCGCAAAGTCCTAGGACAGGGCGGAATAACTCCTGATTACGAGGTCAAAGTCTCGGCCAAGCCTTATACTTTTGAGCTGATGATTCGAGGGACATTTTTTTCCTATGCTCGAAAATTCGTCGGCCATCAAACTCCTTTGTCCAAGAAATTCGTCTTTCCCCGCGATGAGCAGCCTGTAGGCATGGATTTTTCGGGCAAGATCATTGTCGGGCAAAATTTTGTCATTGATTCCCAGATCATCGAGGATTTTAAGGACTATCTGCGAAATATTAAGATCGAATTCGAACCTGAAAAATTCAAGGAAGAAGAGCCAGAAATCAAGAGAGAGCTTGAGCGGGAGATGGTCTCCTCCCTCTGGGGAATTGAGGAGGGCATAAAGGCTTATCGGAAGAGCGACCCGGTTATTTTGAAGGCAATCGAAATTTTACCTGAGGCAACAAAACTTATCGAAGAAGAAAATTCTCCTAACCCATCCTAAGATTTGAAGGAAGAAGTTTCGAAGTCACAGCAGGGTGAATCAAAAATTTTCTCTTCTAAGGAGGGAGGTATGAAAATTGCTCTGGCTTCTGATCATGCTGGCTATGAACTGAAGATGGGGGTGGCTGCCTATCTTGCCAAAAAGGGAATAGAGTTCACAGATTTTGGCTGCGGACCTTCCGAGCAAGTGGATTATGTCGACTACGGAATTGTCGCTGCGGAGAAGGTCTCCAGTGGAGAATATGAGCGGGCCATGCTTTTCTGCGGAACAGGGATGGGAATGGCTGTGGTTGCTAACAAATTCAGAGGGATAAGAGCCACTCCCTGTTGGGATGAATTCACAGCAGAAGTGAGCCGATCGCATAATAACTCTAATTGCCTGGCCCTAGGAGGGAGAATACTCTCTCTAGATGAAGCCCTGCCAATTGTCCACATCTGGCTTGAAACTGCCTTTGGAGGGGGACGGCACCAGAGAAGGATCGAGAAGATTCTGGAAATCGAGAAAAAGAATTTTAAATCATAATTCATAAATCATAAAAGAGGAGTAAAACCAATGCCTTCATTTTCTGAAAAAATCCATTCCCTCTCCCAGAGAATCGAAGAGAATAATATCTGGAGGCAGAAAGAATGCTTTAATCTCATTCCCTCCGAGACAACTCCCTCACTCCTAGTCAAGATGGCCGAGATCTCTGACCCTTCTGGTCGCTATGCCGAGCACAGGACCATGAAGGGAGAGGAAATCTATTTTTACCAGGGGACTGATTTTATCCGCGACATGGAAATCGAGGCGCAGCGAGAGCTTGGCCGATTTTTCGGCTGCCAGGATGTGGAGCTGAGGCCGATCAGCGGGCAGATGGCCAATGAAGTTGTTTTTAAGGGGATGGTTCGCTTCCTCAATCGTAACCGGCCTGAAGGGCAGCCGATGAGAAAGATGAAACTGGTCATGAACAATGAGCTGACCAAAGGCGGCCACCTCAGCTCACAGCCAATGGGTGCTCTCTTCAACTATGTCGATGAGGATCCGCGGACAGGAAAAGAGTATGTCGTCAATTTTCCGGTTCTCAAAGAGAATCCTTACAAGCCTGACCTGGATAAACTCGCCGATCTTGTCAACGAAAACAAGCCAGAACTCGTCATCTTCGGAAAGAGTATGTTCATCTATCAGGAGCCGATTCAATTTGTGGCTGACTTGGTCAAAGACTGGAATGAGCGGCCGATAATCATGTATGACATGGCTCATGTCCTGGGGCTCTACGGCGCCTTTCAAGATGGCCTCAAAGAAGGAGCAAATGTGATCACCGGAAGCACCCACAAAACTTTTTTCGGCCCCCAGCGAGGCGTTATTGCTGGAAACTTCCCCGCCGGAACCCCCCTGCGCAACCTCTGGCTGGATATCAAAAGCCGCGCTTTCCCTGGCTCAACCAGCAACCATCACCTTGGAACTCTTCTTGCCCTTCTTCTGGCTGCTTATGAAATGAATGAATTCAAGGCTGATTACCAGAAGCAAGTAAGGTCTAATGCCAAAGCTTTTGCCCGGGCGCTCAAGGATAAAGCGATTCCGGTTGAAGGAGATGAGAGAGATGGATTTACCGAGACTCATCAGGTTCTCATCCGGGTCAAGTCCTTTGGCCAGGGCCAGGCTATCTCGCGGCGGCTGGAAGAGAATAATATTATCACCAATTACCAGGCTTTGCCTGACGATGAGACTTTCTTGGATTCGAGCGGGATCAGGATGGGAGTCCAGGAAATGACCCGCTTCGGGATGAAGGAGAAAGATTTCGATGTCCTTTCCGGGCTATTGGCAGAGGTAGTCATCAGGAATAAAAATGTTAAAGAAGAGGTGAAAAAATTCCGTCAGAATTTCCTGGAAATGAAATATTGTCTTCCTCCTGAAAAGGCCCTCCCCCTTGCTTCAAGGATTATCTGCAGTATTTTTCCTTCGCCTCGGTTCGTCAATTTATTAATAGAAAATCTAGAGAGGAATATTTAGGGACATGATGAGCAAGCATCTTTTTTTCCGTGAAATCTTTAATTTTTTAATGGATGGGTCCTGTCACGGCGCGTCCCCGTACTTCCTCGCTGAAGACCCGCCCACCCACCACCATTCGCTGCGGGCGTTGCGGAGACTAGCACCATGCCACCCATCCATTAATTAAGATCGTCACGGAAAAAGGATGGTAATACATGACGAGGATTTCTTGACGAAGGCAGACTTTTTTGTCAGAATTAGCTAAAATTTCTCGGCCGATCGAAGAATGAGTTTGAGATGAAAGTTCTGGTTATTGGCTCTGGCGGAAGAGAGCATGCACTCGCCTGGAAAATCTCCAAAAGTCCGTACCTCGAAAAGGTTTACTGTGCGCCTGGAAATGCCGGCACCATGGCTATTGCCGAAAACGTGCCGATCAAAGAATCTGATATCCAGGGCCTTGCCGATTTTGCTTCTCTGGAGAAGATTGATTTAACCGTGGTCGGGCCTGAGCTTCCCTTGACTCTGGGCATTGTCGATGAATTTGAGAAAAAGGGCTTGCGGATCTTTGGCCCCAACAAAAAGGCTGCAGAACTTGAGGGAAGCAAAGTTTTTGCCAAGCAATTCATGGAGCGCCACAAAATTCCCTGTGCCAGATTCGCCATCGCCAGCACTGCGGAAAAGGCCATACAGATCCTGAAGTCAGGAGAATTTTCCTATCCCCTAGTGATCAAGGCGGATGGATTGGCCGCCGGCAAAGGAGCCATGATCTGTTCTAGCCACGATAGGGCTGAGATTGCTGTGGATTCGATAATGGTTAAGAAACAGTTTGGTGATGCCGGTAACAGGATCATCATCGAGGAATATCTGAAAGGGAAGGAGATCTCTTTCATCGTTATCACCGATGGATCCAAGGTCCAGCCCCTTGTGACGACCATGGACCATAAGGCGGCATATGAAGGAGACCGGGGACCCAACACCGGGGGAATGGGAGCGATATCTCCCTCACCCCATATCAATCAAAAGCTGTTTACAGAAATCATGAACAGCATAGTTTTTCCCACAGTGCTCAGGATGCTAGAGGAAAGAAGAAAATACAAGGGTGTTCTTTATGTTGGCCTGATGCTGACAGAGCAGGGCCCAAAAGTGCTTGAATACAACTGCCGCTTTGGAGACCCGGAGACTCAGCCCCAGATGTTAAGGATGGACAGCGACCTTATCGATGTCCTTCTTTCCTCCATAGAGGAGAATGTCCTCAGGAAAGAAATCCGCTGGAATAAAAACGCAGCAGGCTGTGTGGTTGTGGCTTCTGGAGGATATCCCTACAAATATGAAAAAGGGAAACTAATTGAAGGCCTCCAGGAAGCTTCAGAGCTTCCCGGTATCACCATCTTTCACGCCGGAACCCTCTTTAAAAACGGCCGCTTCTACACCAGCGGGGGGAGAGTGCTGGGAGTGTCTGCTGCAGAAGAGACTCTAACGGCTACCATGGAGAAAATTTACAATGCCATAGGAAGCATCCAATTTGAAGAGATGTATTACCGAAGGGACATCGGTGCCATGAAAAAGGAGGATTGATGGAAGTTGGAGTTTTTCTCGGCAGCGACTCTGATTATGAGGTGATTAAAGAGGCTTTAGAGATACTCCGCGATTTTAAGATCTCCTTTGCTCTGGAGGTCACATCCGCCCATCGCTCTCCCGAAAGGACATTAAACCTCATCCGCGAATTTGAAAAGAAAGGAGTTTCAATTTTTATCGCTGTGGCTGGTAAAGCTGCCCATCTGGCAGGCTTTGTCGCTTCGCACACACCTTATCCTGTCATCGGGGTTCCGCTGGAAAGCTCAGCTCTTGGGGGCCTGGATGCGCTCCTCTCCACAGTCCAGATGCCCAAGGGAGTGCCAGTGGCGACCATGGGAATCGGAAAATCCGGAGCTTCCAATGCAGCAATTCTGGCCATAGAAATTCTGAGCTTGAAGCAGCCTCGCCTTAAGGCTAAGCTCAAAGAATACCGCAACAAACTCGCCTCTCAGGTTGAGAAAGCCTCAAAGAAGATTCAGAAAAGTCCATGACCTCCTTCTCCATTCAAAATTTTGGCTGCCGTACGAACCAGGCAGAAGCTTTTTCCTGGGCTGATGAGTTTCAGCAGGCCGGGCTCGAATATGAAAGAGATTTCCGGCAGAGCGATCTTGTCCTTGTCAATACTTGCACCCTGACTAGCCGGGCAGACAGGGATGTCCGGAAATTTATAAGGAAAGTCTCCCGTCTGAATCCTGAGGCAAAGTTGATTGTCACCGGCTGCTCTGTGGAGAAGATGTCTAAGGAACTTAAAGCGATTCCTCAAGTCTGGCGCCTCTTTTTAAACTGCGAAAAGAAAGATATAGCGGAAAAAGTTCTTTCCTCGCTTGACTCCAGGGAAGAGGCTCAAGTTTTCCCCTTCCGCGCCCGGGCTCTTTTAAAGATTCAAGATGGCTGCAATTTCCAGTGCACCTTTTGTGTCATTCCTCTGGTCAGAGGGAAAAGCGTAAGCATCGAGAGGGAAGAAATCCTCGCTAAAATCAAAAACTACATCGGACGAGGGTTTGCTGAGATTGTCCTGACGGGAATTCATCTTTGCTCCTATGGACAGGACCTCAGGCCACGGACAACGTTTATTTCGCTTCTCAGAGAAATAGAGAAGCTTGAGGGACTGGGGAAGTTGCGGCTGAGTTCTCTCGACCCCCGCTACTTGAACAGGCCTTTGCTTGAGTATCTTGTCCGAAGCGAAAAAATTTGCGACCACTTCCACCTCTCTCTACAGCATGGTTCAGATCGAGTGCTTGAGCGCATGGGACGGAGGATGAAAGTTAAGGACTACGAGAGGATTCTTACCTATCTGCGCAAGAATTGCCCATCAGCATCTCTTGGAGCAGATATCATTGTCGGCTTTCCTGGAGAATCTGAGCAAGACTTCAAGTTGACCTTCGATTTTCTGGAAAAGTCGGCCTTGACTTATTTTCATGTCTTTTCCTATTCGCCTCGTCCAGAAACAATTGCCTCAGGCTGGGCTCAAATTGAAGAAAAAATAAAAGCCGAGAGAGCAACCTTATTGCGGAGACTCTCGGCCGAGAAAAACCTGAGTTTCAGAATGCTCTTCGAAGGAAAAGTCATGGAGGCGATTGTCGTCGAAAAGGAAAATGGCCGGGCAAAAGTCTTGACCTCCAATTACCTTAAGGTTTTTGTCCCTTACTGCTCTGAGAGCGAGGGAGAAAAAGTGCGGGTGAAAATAAGCCAGGTTAGGCCCAGCGCTACTCTCGGCCAGATTGCAGGTTAGATAATTCTTAGCCAAAAATGAAAAAGATCATTGTCCTTCCTCCAGAAATTTCCCAGAAAATAGCTGCCGGTGAAGTCGTCGAAAGACCTGTTTCTGTGGTCAAGGAGCTTGTTGAGAATTCTCTGGATGCAAGCGCAAATGAAATAAGAGTTGAACTTCTTTCTGGCGGGAAAAAGATGATTAGGATACAAGATGATGGCCTGGGAATGAACCGGGAAGATGCGCTCCTTTCTTTTGAGAGGCACTCAACAAGCAAAATCTCCAGGGAGGAAGATCTTCTTCAGATTCGAACTCTCGGTTTTAGAGGAGAAGCGCTGCCCAGCATCGGAGCTGTCTCCCGGGTGACTCTCAAGACTTCTGATGGGGATGAGGAGAAGGCAACCCAGATCGAGCGGGAGGGAGAGACAGTGCTTGAGATCCTGGACATAGCCTATCCCCGGGGAACAAGCGTTGAAGTCAAGGACCTTTTTTTCAATCTGCCGGCAAGGCGCAAATTCCTCCGCTCCGATCAGGCAGAGCTGGGAATGATTGTCAAATATCTGACTTATGTCAGCCTCGCCTATCCGGAGAAAAGGTTTTCCCTGATTCATGGCAAAAGGGAGATCTTGAATTGCCCTCCTGTCGCCAGCCTCAGGGAGAGGATTTTTCAGCTCTATGGAAAATCGCTTCTTGAGAAGCTCATGGAAGTCGATTACGAAGAGAAGGAAGGCCGGATTCAGGGCTTTAGCTCCCGTCCTCCTTCTGGAAGGCATGACAAAACCCACCAGCTTTTCTATGTCAACAGACGGCCGGTCAGGGATAAAATTCTCCAGGGAGCATTGAATCAGATTTACAGGGGATTCCTGGAGAGAGACCTTTTTGCTGAAGCTTTTATTTTTCTTTCCCTTCCCTATTCTGATGTCGATGTCAATGTCCATCCGGCTAAAGCAGAAGTCAGGTTCAGCGATTCCCAGTATGTTTTTCAGCTTGTCGTTAAGAGTATAGAAAAGGCGATGCTCAAAGAGAGGGGGATTAAAGAGATTTATCCTGTCGCCGAAGAACTGAAAAGAGAATTCAGGATAGGAGAGAAGGCTCCTTCTCCAGCTTTCAGAATTCCTGGCGAAGGGAAGATTGAAGCACAAGAATTATTCCCGCTCCCCAAAAAGGAAGAGAAGCCTTCTGTCCAAGTTCTTGGACAATACCTAGAAACATACATAGTCGTCTCAAGAGAAGACGGGCTTTTGGTTTTGGATCAGCACAATGCCCACGAGAGGGTCCTTTTTGAAAAATACAGAGAGATCGACGAGAAAAAAGTCTGGCCGCAGAAAATGGCCCTCATTCCTTTGCTCTTTGAGCTTTCTCCCTCCCAGGCTCTGAGTTTGGAAAGCAATCAGACCCTTCTTGAAGAAGCTGGTTTCAGGGTCGAGGCCATGGGCGGGAGGAGCTTTGCTTTAAAAGAATTCCCGGATATTTTTCAGGCAGAAGAGGCAAAGAATATCTTCCTTTTCCTCCTTGAAGAAATGAAAGAAGAGAAAGTGACGGATAAAAGGGAGAGACTTCTTGCTACTCTGGCCTGCAAGACTGCCATAAAGGCTGGCGAGCATCTCTCCCGGGAAAAGATGGAATACCTTGTCGAGGAGCTTTTCAAGACAGCCAATTTCTCACTCTGTCCTCATGGAAGGCCAATCATAGTCAAGATCGATAGGTCCGAGATCGAGAAGGGCCTGAAGAGGATGTAACACCACATTTGAATTGTCCTACAATGTGAGATGAGAGATTGATCCATGGAGAGGAGGTCAGATGATAAATGAGGCAAAATTTGAGTTAAAAAAAGGTTTTTTTGTAGCTCATAGATGGGAGGATTAAAAAGAAGGAAGGGGCAGCAAATTTAGAGTTTTCTTCTTGGAGCTTAATTGGTTTTATTGCAAGTTGGGGATAAATGTCTTTAAGGTGATGTATCAGTCTTTTGTTAAGTATGGGCTGCCCCTGGCGATTCTCTCTGATAGAGAGAGTCATTTTAGGGCTACTCACAGGCAAGGAGAGGCGAATTATCAGAGGCTGAAAGGCTAACCCTGATCATCGAGTGTGGAGGTAATGTTATAGCTCGATACAAAGTGAGGGAAGAAAGATACCTAGATGTCCCTAAAAATCTTTTGTGAAAGTAAAAATAAAAGTGGACAATTCAAATGTGGAATAACGCAGGACTCCAAATTGACAACAGAGGGCTGCTCTGTTAATATTAACAAGCTCTTAACCAGGG
>CAZPAX010000085.1:0-9525 GCA_964584535.1 uncultured Eubacteriales bacterium | reverse complement strand
AATTGGAATAGCCAGGATCAGATTGTTATCTCCGGCCACAAAGAAGCAGTAGAGGAGGCTGTGAAGATAATCAGCCCGCCACGGTCTGTCATGCTTCCTGTCAGCGCTCCTTTTCACTCGTCTTTGATGAAGAGTGCTGAGGAGAAACTCTCTGCAGATTTAGACCAAGTCGAATTCAGGGATTTGAGGTTTCCGATTGTAACCAATGTCGATGCTCAGGTCATTCGCCGTGGAGAAGAGGCCAGGGATGCACTCAAAAGGCAGGTCAGCCGGCCTGTACTCTGGTACAAATCTATGGAGATCTTCGGAAGAGAGAATGTTGATTTGTGCATTGAGCTCGGTTCTGGCAAGGTTCTCTCTGGGCTGGCCAAAAGAATAAGCCGCAACTGGCCGTTTTCTTTGACGATGCTTAATGTCGAAAACTTTGAGACCCTAGAAAAAGCCAACCAGGCTCTCGGAGGCCAATAGAACTTTCAAATTCCCCTAACTTTGTTCGCGCCTGGGAGATCGAAGCGCACAAACACCCCCAAATAAGTAGCCCGGCCAGTCCCTATGTCTTCTCGACCAAGCCCACCCACCTCCCTAGGTCTTCGAACACACAGGGATTGTCCTGGCCCTGTCAATATTTTTTATCAAGGTTGATTTCTAGGAGCGGGTTGAGAGGATGCGCGGCCCGTATTTGATGTAATATTCTGCAGCAGAGAAAATAGCTGTAGCGATTA
This sequence comes from uncultured Eubacteriales bacterium, assembly GCA_964584535.1. Taxonomy (GTDB): domain Bacteria; phylum Acidobacteriota; class Aminicenantia; order Aminicenantales; family CAZPAX01; genus CAZPAX01. The sequence goes on along the minus strand of CAZPAX010000085.1, from coordinate 8,803 downwards.
CGAGCCAGAGTCCGACCTGAGCCAGAAAATAAAAATCTCTGAGGTATCCTTTCCCAAGGATCAACAAGGCGACTGTGATTGTCTCCAGAATCATTTTCGCCTTGCCAAGGAGAGAAGCAGGGATGTTGTAGCCTTTTGAAGAGGCAATGGCTCTGAATCCAGTGACAGCAATTTCCCTGCCGATGATGATGATAGCCATCCAGGCTGGAACAAGGCCCAATTCAACAAGACAGATAAGAGTAGATGTAATCAGAAGCTTATCCGCGATCGGGTCTAAAAGCTGTCCGAAGACAGTGATTTGCTTCTTTTTCCTTGCCCAGAATCCATCGAGAGTGTCGGTGAGGGTGGCAAAACAAAAGATGGCAAAGCCAACGAGTTCCTTTTCTTTAAATTGAGTAATGAGGACAACGACCAGAGCCGGGATGGAGACAATCCTTAAAGCGGTAAGGAAATTGGGCACATTCATTTTTAAGAGGTGTATTTCGGGGTCAGACATTATCATAGGGGTGTCTGAACTGTCAAGAGCATGCGAACATCTCTTCTGCATGGCAATGTCTGACCCCAACTGCCTGTCCCCCTAACCCCATTGAAAATTTAGATGTGTCCAGGTATAGTGAAGAAGTTCAAGATGGCAAAAGACATTTCCACGACTCCGATGATGGAGCAGTATTTCCGTATCAAAAAGAAGCACCAGGATGCTCTCCTCTTTTTCCGGCTGGGAGACTTTTACGAGATGTTTTATGAGGATGCCAAGCTCGCCTCTTCCCTCCTCGAGATTGCCCTGACTTCCCGCCAGAAAGTTCCGATGTGTGGCGTTCCCTATCATGCTGTCAATTCTTACCTGGCTAAGCTTCTCCGCCACGGCTACAAAGTGGCTATCTGCGAACAGGTTGAAGATCCCAGAGCTGCTAAGGGAGTCGTTAAACGTGATGTAGTCAGAGTCCTCACTCCAGGCACAGCGATTGAAGTCGAGCTGGAAGGGGCTAAAGAGAGAACATTCATTGCTGGCCTCTACCTTAAGGAAGACGCCTGGGGCCTGGCCCTTGCTGATCTTGCCTCTGGCCAGATGAGGACAGCTCAGAGTGATGGAGAAGAAAGAAGGAATCTGGCTGATGAGCTCTTCAAGGCAGCCCCTAAAGAAGTTGTCTTTCCAGAAGGCGAGGAAGAGAGCCTCTCCAGGGTTATTTCCAAAGCGAACCTGACTGCAATTCTCCGCAGCCCTCTAGAAGAGTGGGCTTTTGATTTTTCTCAGGCAAAAAATTTTTTGCTTGATCATTTCAAAGTAAAATCTCTGGCCGGATTCGATCTTGAAGGCCGGCCACTTGCTATCTCTGCTGCTGGCGCGCTTCTCTATTATCTTAAAAAGGTCAGGAAAGATTCCCTTTCCTTGATTCACAGCGTTTCCTACTTTCACTCCAACCAATTCATGGTTCTTGATGCAACGAGCATAAGAAACCTTGAGCTTGTGAGAAATCTCAGGGATGGCCGACTCAAGGATTCCCTGCTCGATATCATTGATTTCACAGTCACTTCCATGGGCGGCAGGGCTCTTAAGGGGTGGCTCATTCAGCCTCTCCTCGATTGCATAGAAATAAATGAGAGGCTTGACGGTGTAGAAGAGATGCTCAAAAGCACGATCGAACGCCAGGAACTCAGAGAGAATTTAAAAGGAATCTATGATCTGGAGCGCCTCAGCGGAAAAGTTTCCCTAGCCGTTGCTCATCCCAGAGACCTTGTTTCTCTGAAGAAATCCCTTCTTCCCCTTCCCAGCCTCCAATCTCTCCTTAAACCTTTCTCGGCAAAGATGGTCAAGGAAATCCATAATCGCTGGGATAACGCTTCTGATATTGTCGATTTGATTGATAAAGCAATCCTGGAAGAGCCTGCCTTTTTGCTCACCGAGGGCGGCATTATCAGAGATGGCTATAACTCAGAACTGGATGAGCTCCGGAAAATAAGCCGCTCAGGAAAGACATATATTTCCCAGCTCGAGAAAAAAGAAAGAGAGAGAACAGGGATTTCTTCCCTCAAGGTCCGCTACAACAAGGTTTTTGGCTATTACATTGAAGTGACCAAGCCAAACTTGCCTTTGGTTCCCGCTGACTATATCCGTAAGCAGACTTTAGTCAACTCAGAGCGCTTTCTCACTCCTGAGCTCAAGGATTATGAGGAAAAAGTTCTCAATGCCGAGGAGCGAATCTCGGACCTTGAATACAGGCTTTTCCTTGAAACGAGGGAAATCGTCTCTCGGCAGACTCTGCGTCTGCAGAGGATTGCTTCAGATGTAGCCATTCTCGATGTCCTTTCCTCCCTAGCGGAGCTTGCCTCGAAGCGGCGTTATTTCCGGCCTGCAGTCAACACTGAGGATAAAATCATCATCAAGGAAGGACGTCATCCTGTCATTGAAGTCAGCAATGAAGAGCCTTTTATCCCCAACGACACTTATCTTGACCGGGATGAGAATCAAATCCTGATTGTTACCGGGCCAAACATGGGAGGAAAATCAACTTATCTGAGACAGGTTGCCCTGATCTGCATTCTGGCCCAGATGGGCTCTTTTGTCCCGGCCAAGGAAGCGACAGTCGGCGTTGTCGACCGCATTTTCACCCGCATCGGGGCCATGGATTTCCTGAATGTTGGCCAATCCACTTTCATGGTCGAAATGATTGAGTCATCCAATATCCTTCACAATGCCACGCCGCGCAGCCTGATCCTCCTCGATGAGATTGGCCGGGGAACAAGCACTTTTGACGGTTTGAGCATTGCTTGGGCTGTGGCTGAATACCTCCATGACAGAGAAGAAATCAGTCCCAAGACTCTTTTTGCCACTCACTACCATGAATTGACGGAGCTTGCTCTGACACTGGAAAGAATTAAAAACTACCATGTCTCGGTCAAAGAATGGAAGGACGATATCATTTTTTTGAGGAAGATTGTTCCCGGGCCTTCTGACCAGAGCTATGGTATTCATGTTGCCAAGCTGGCCGGAATTCCCCGCCAGGTAATTGAGAGGGCAAAGGAGATTCTCTTTAATTTAGAGAAGCAAGAACTGGATGATTCAGGGCTGCCGCGAATTGCCCATCACTCTCCAAGGCAGCGCGACAAGGCCCAGCTTCTCCTCTTCAAGGAAGACCGAGAGCAGCAAATCTTGAATGAAATTAAAGAAGAGATTGAAAGCTCCGATATTGCCTCTTTAACCCCATTAGAAGCCCTAAACTTTCTTAACAGGCTTAAGGGCAAATTAAAAAAATAAAAATAAATTGAATATTTTTTTATGAGATTGCTTCGTTTCACTCGCAATGACTTCCTCAGATTGCCTCGCTCCCTTCGGTCGCTCGCAATGACAACGCAATAATATTTACTGCGTTTTTATTGGTGAAGGATTAAGCAACTCAGAAAATCAGTAATTATCTGACTCGTCTTCAACGCTAAGCTCTTCTTCTTCTTCTTCCTCCTCGGCCTCTTCTTCATAATCGGGGTTCTCTTCGTAGGGAGTTTCTCCGACTTCTTCCTTTCGCTGCTCCAGGGCAACCTCAAATTCGTCTCTATCTTCATAGCGCCTTAAATAATTGGCTGCTGAGTCGCTGTAACAGAGCTCAAGATAATCTTCTTCGATGGTGCAGAAGATAGACATGGAGTGGCCAGTTTGAAGGTTGCCGACTGTTTCCACCAATTCTGCTGTTTTTTTGATTGCATCTAATGTTAGCCAGCTCGAGATTTCAATCTCTTCCATTTGATGCTCCCAAGAAAAACATATCAATTTTTTTTGAATTGTCAAGAAAAAAATTTTTCCTACCTTGACATGGGCGGTAATGAATATTTTAATAGATTAAGGAGTGAGAAATGCGCTGGGATAAGTTTACGGTGATGTCTCAGGAAGCCTTTCAAAAGGCCCAATCAAAAGCAGAAGAGATGCAGCATCAGGAGATGAGGCCTGAACATCTCCTCTGGAGCTTCCTCAACCAGGAAGAGAATATCGTCGTTTCTGTTCTGGCCAAGATTGGAGCCAATATCTCCAAGATTCGCTCTTCTCTTGAGCGAGTCCTGGAAAAGACTCCAAAAGTTGGAGGTGGTGAGGTTTACATTTCCTCCCTTCTCCGCCAGATCATGAATGATGCTCAGCAGGAAGCGGATAAATTAAAGGATGAATACATCTCCACAGAGCACCTCTTTCTTGCTCTCCTCAAGGAGAGGTCATCTGAAGCCAGCCGGATTCTCGGCGAGAACGGCGTCAGCGAGGAGGCTGTGCTTCAGGCCCTCCAGGCCATCAGGGGAAGTCAGCGTGTCACAGACCCTCAGCCTGAAGGGAAATATCAAGTTCTGGAAAAATACGCCAGGGATATCACCCATTTGGCGCGGCAGGGAAAGCTAGATCCGGTTATTGGCCGCGAGGATGAGATAAGGAGAGTGATTCAAGTTCTCAGCCGTCGAACCAAGAATAATCCTGTGCTTATCGGCGAAGCAGGAGTGGGCAAGACTGCTATTGTTGAGGGCCTGGCCCAGAGAATAGCCAATGGTGATGTGCCTCAATCTCTGAAGAACAAGCGCTTGATTGCCCTGGATATAGGAGCTCTGGTGGCCGGGACAAAATACCGGGGAGAATTCGAGGACAGGCTAAAGGCCATTCTCAAAGAGATCAAAGAGGCAAGCGGCGAGATCATTCTCTTTATCGATGAGCTCCACACCATTATCGGAGCAGGAGCAGCAGAAGGAGCTGTCGATGCCTCAAACATGCTCAAGCCACCTCTGGCAAGAGGAGAGCTCCGCTGCGTGGGAGCGACAACCCTCAGCGATTATAAAAAATACATCGAGCGAGATGCTGCTCTGGAAAGAAGGTTCCAACAGGTCTATGTGGGAGAGCCTTCCTCTGAGGAAACAATCTCCATCCTCAGAGGCCTGAAAGAAAAGTATGAGCTTCACCATGGAGTGAAGATTAAAGATTCAGCTCTGGTCGCTGCCGCCGCCCTTTCCAGCCGTTATATTGCTGGACGCTACCTTCCTGATAAAGCCATTGATTTGATTGATGAAGCAGCTTCCCGGATCAGGATTCAGATTGACAGCATGCCTGAGGAAATAGATGAGCTGGAGAGAAAGATCCTTCAGCTTGAGATTGAACGCCAGGCTCTAAAAAAAGAGAAAGATAAAAGTTCAAAAGAGAGGCTTGAGAAATTAAACAAAGATCTGGCTGACTTGAGGGAAAAAAGCGGTGCTCTTAAGGCCCAATGGCAGAGGGAAAAGGAATTGATCGATGCCTCAAACAAGCTCAAGGAAGAGCAGGATGCTCTCAAGATCGAAGAACAGAATGCTGAACGGAGAGGTGATTTAGAGAGGGTGGCCGAGATTCGCTATGGGAAATTGATTGAAGTCGGAAAAGAGATGGAAAAGCTAACAGCTCAGCTTGCTGAAATCCAGAAAAAGGGAAAAATGCTCAAGGAAGAAGTCGACGAGGAAGATGTGGCCCAGGTTATCTCCAAATGGACAGGAATTCCTGTCTCCAAGATGCTCGAAGGAGAAGTAGAGAGGCTGATCAAAATGGAAGCCAACCTGGCCAAAAGGGTTGTCGGCCAGGAGCATGCCTTAAGAGCTGTCTCTGATACAATCAGGCGGGCCAGGGCTGGGATTCAAGATGCTTCCCGTCCCTTGGGTTCTTTCATTTTCCTTGGCCCCACAGGCGTGGGGAAGACTGAGCTGGCGCGGGCTCTGGCTGAATTCCTCTTTGATGATGAAAAGGCAATGGTCAGGCTGGATATGTCCGAATACATGGAGAAACACACTGTCTCCCGGCTAATCGGCGCTCCTCCAGGATATGTCGGCTATGAGGAGGGAGGCCAGCTCACCGAGGCTATTAAGCGCAGGCCTTACTCGATTATCCTCCTGGATGAAATCGAGAAGGCTCATTCTGATGTCTTTAACATTCTCCTCCAGATTCTGGATGATGGCCGCCTGACTGATGGCAAGGGCAGGACAGTCGATTTCAGAAATACCCTGATCATCATGACCTCTAACCTGGGAAGCCAGATAATCAAGGAATTCAGCCAGGATTATGAGATGATGGAGAAGGAAGTGAAGAAAATCCTGGAGAGCGGATTCCGTCCGGAGTTTCTCAACCGCATAGATGAGGTCGTTATCTTTAAGGCCCTCTCCAGAGATACGATTCTCCAGATAGTGGATATTCAGATCAATGAATTGAGGAAAAGGCTTAAAGAAAAGAAAATTGAAATTGAAATCAGTAAGGAGGCCAAAGAACTTCTGGCTGATAAAGGCTATGATCCTGTTTATGGAGCGAGACCACTGAAAAGAAAAATTCAACAGGAAATTCAAAATCCTCTGGCCCTTCGCATCCTTGAGGGAGAATACAGGGAAGGAGATACAGCAAAGATCGGGGTGGATAAGAAAAAGGATTTTGTCTTTTCCAAGAAATAAAGAATCAAGAGATTCATAAGGAGAAAAATGAAGGAAGAAATCTTAAAGGCACTTGAGGAAATAAGGCCCCATCTTCAGGCTGATGGCGGAGATGTGGAATTTGTTGACGTCAGTGAGGATGGTGTGGTGAAAGTCAGACTTTTGGGTGCTTGCGGTGGGTGTCCAATGAGGCAAATGACCCTGACCCATGGCATCACAAACTTTATCAAGAAGAGGGTGCCAGAGGTCAAAGAAGTTCAGGCCGTCTGAAAGGCTTGCCTTTCCTTTACACCATGACCATTCAAAAATATTAATTTTTCTGGTGTAAAATAATTGACTTTTTTACACCATGATTTATAAGGTGGGTCATGCTTGAGTTTGACAAAAGATCGAGAAATAGTGTAAAGAGAAAAAGCACAAAGGAGGTAGAGATGAAAAGTGGAAAAATATTAGTAACGCTTCTTTTGTCTTTTGTTTTTCTCAGTACCCTGGCCATGGGCAATGGTCTCAACCTCAACAGCCTCGGCACAAGAGCCCTGGCCATGGGCGGAGCATTTGTTGGGCTGGCTGATGACTTCAGCGCCATTTACTGGAATCCTGCAGGAATCACCCATTTCAAGACAAGATATTTTGGCTTTTTTGGCACAGATATCATTCCCTCCGGAACCTATAAGTTTGCTCCAAAAATCCCTCAGATCGGCACCCTTACTCTTGTCAATGCCAAAACCGCCACAAAGCATTTTCTCTCTGGAATGGCTGCCTACTATCATCCTATAAGTCCGAATCTTGTGGCAGGGATAGGAATCTATGTTCCCTCAGGTCTGGGTTCCAACTGGGATGGAGCTGACTTTGCTAATATCTCGGAAAACGCCACCTATGACTGGAATTCCTTGATTAGCGTGGTGACCTTTGCTCCTGCTCTTGCCTATAAGATCAATGACATGATTTCAGTCGGCCTGGCCCTGAACATCAATTACGGGAACTTCGATATCAAGATGCACGCTGGCTCGACACCGATTCCTACTCCTCCTTACAAGCTGGATCTCGGGCAGTACGAGGAAAGTCTTTCTGGCTGGGGCTATGGAGCGACCCTGGGAGTCCTGGTCAAGCCCAACGAAATGTTCAGCCTGGGAGCGACCTTCCGCACCCGTAGCACATTGAAGTTCAGCGGCGAAGCCAGAATTTCTCGAATGAGCCTTCTCGGGTTCCCCGCTTCTTCGGATATCAAAAGGGATGTCACCCGGGGGATGTGGATCGCTGGAGGGATTGCTTATAAGCCGATGGACAATCTCATTTTGACCGGAGATATCCAGTGGTCTGAATGGACAACCATAGGCGTTATGGAAACAGATTTTATCGATCCCTACTGGAAGGTGATAATGGCTGCTAGCGGAGATGACAAAAGGCCGATGTACTGGGAGAATAAAGCTCAAATCCGGTTTGGAGCTGAATACCAGGTGACAAAATTCGTCGCCCTTCGCGGGGGATATTACTGGGATCCTTCGCCTGCTCCCGATAAGACAATGAATGTCCTTCTTCCCAACTATGATTTCCATGTCCTGACTGTGGGTTTTGGCTATGCCCTCAATGATCTTCAGATAGATGTAGGTTTTGAATATCTCATGGGAAAGGAAAGAAGCGTTCCATATGCTGTTCTTCCCCTTGCCACATATCCTTTCTTCAAGGTTCAGCCAAGTGTTGGTTATGAGTCGGCCATGCCTGGAACATACAAGATGAAGATCATCGTTCCCAATCTCTCCATAAGCTATAAGTTCTAAGTGGAGTGATAAAGAAGAAAATCCGCAAAGCTGTCATTCCTGCAGCAGGCTTTGGCACCCGATTTCTGCCGGCCACAAAATCCTTGCCCAAGGAGATGCTTGCTGTTGTTGATAAGCCTCTTATTCAATATTGCGTTGAGGAAATTGTTGCTTCGGGGATTGAGGAGATCGGGATTGTCACAAGCAGCACAAAATCAGCCATAAAGGATCATTTTAGCCCAAGCCCTGAGCTTGAGGAATTTCTCAAGGAAAAGGGAAAGCTTGATTGGTTAGAAGAGATAAAGCGAGTCGCAACTCTTGCCGAATTTGTCTACATCCGCCAGCCAAAACCACTTGGCCTTGGCCATGCTATATTTATGGCAGAAAAATTTGTCAGGGATGAGCCTTTTGCTGTGCTCCTCCCTGATGATATATACGATTGCCCGACACCTTGCACCCGACAGCTTGCTGATGCTTTTTCTGAGCTTGGGGCATCGGTTATTGTCGTTGGCCGCGTGGATGAGGAAGGGACACGAAAATATGGAATCATCAAGCCAAAAAAAATCTCAGAGAGGGTTTTTCAGATTGAGGACATGATCGAAAAGCCAGGGCCGGAGCGCGCTTTCTCTGACCTTGGAATTCTC
>CAZPAX010000084.1:0-9652 GCA_964584535.1 uncultured Eubacteriales bacterium | reverse complement strand
ACGCTCTACTCAAAATCCTCGAGGAACCAGCTTTGAGTTTAAAAAAATGGGATGAGCTCAATAATCTCCGCCCCATTTATGGGTATTTTAGTGTAGATAGCCATCTCCTTTACCGACCCCTCCTTTCATTTCTTCATCTCCATCTTCTGCTCAAGCGGCCCCTCCCCCGAGATTTCGATGAAGCCAAGCGAGAAGTCTATGAGGCGCTTCGCAAAGGAAAATTCTTTAACGCCGTCGAGGCAGCCTCAGAGGCCAGAGGATTCAGATTCTGGGCTGAGCAGGGAAACCAAACCGTTTCCATAGGAGAAACTCTTGTTTCTAATTCTACGGTTCTCTTTCGAATCGAAACACCTTTTCCCTTTGCCAAAGAAACTCATCTTGTTCACAATGGAAAAATCCTTCTTCGCTCCAGAGAAAATTCCCTATCTTATGAGGCTGCCCAGCCAGGCAACTACCGCGTTGAAGTTTATCTCAGAGGAAAGACACCTCTTTCGAAAAATATTCCCTGGATAGTTTCTAATCCAATTTTTTTAAAGAAAGGATAAAGAATGATAACTTTCGATTTCGAAAAAATGCTCCGGGTTATCCACAATTTCAAGGATAAGAGAGTTCTGGTTCTCGGAGACCTTATGCTTGACAAATTTATCTGGGGAAATGTCTCTCGCATCTCTCCAGAAGCCCCTGTCCCTGTGGTCGAGGTCTCAACCTCCACTTCCAGTCTGGGCGGAGCAGGCAATGTCGGAAGCAATTTGAAAAGCCTGGGCGCGTTTCCCCTCCTCGTCGGAGTTGTCGGTGATGATGAAGAAGGCCAGTGGATAAAAAAGAATGCTCCTCTTAGCCGCGGAATCTTTGTTGATAGAAAAAGACCAACTACAGTCAAGACAAGAATCATCGCCCACCATCAGCAGGTGGTGCGGGTTGATCAGGAAAAAAAGACTCCTGTCTTACCGCACTTCGAAAAGCAGATCATTGACTTCATCCAGAAGGAAAAATACGATGGCCTTCTCATCTCTGATTACAGCAAGGGAATTGTCACCGGCCCTTTGATAACCAAAGTCCTTCATTCTGCCCAGAAGAGAAAAATTCCTGTCTTCGTTGATCCCAAGGTCGAGCACTTCAGCCTTTTCTCTCCTGTGACCTTGATAACACCTAATCATTTTGAAACTGAAAAAATTGTCGGCCACACCTGCCGCACAGATGCGGAAATCGAAAAAGCTGGCCGCGAGATCTTGGCTCAAATCTCAACCCTTTATCTCATCATCAAGCGCAGCGAGCAGGGAATGACTGTTTTTGAAAAAGGGAAAAAGGCTATTCATATCCCGACCATAGCCCGTGAAGTCTACGATGTCACAGGAGCAGGGGACACGGTGATTGCTACTGCCTCTCTAGCTCTTCTCGCTGGAGCTTCAATCAAGGAGGCTGCTATCCTCTCCAATGCTGCGGCAGGAATTGTTGTCGGCAAATTGGGCACAGCCACTTCCTCGATTGATGAGCTTGTTTCTTCGCTGCGGAGGGAAAACTGAAAAAACCAGTAAGCCCCAGGGGTTAGGTTTTCTAAAGGGAAACGAAATTTTCATGCCCAAGGGGAGCAATGTCTTAAATTTACAACTTTGCTTATTACCTCCGTCAGATTTTTATTTTGATGAGAATTTTATGGCTCTGAGTCCAAAATAAAAGGTCGCGGGTTGGCCATAAATCATCACTTTTCTACTCAATAAAGGCTTGGAACTCTCATTGATGGGATATTGAAAATGTTAGATTTAATTTAAATAATAGTGGTAGAATGAATGAGATAAAATGAAGAATCAATCGTCTTAAGAGGAGGCGAGAGATGTATCAATCGTTTGAAATAGAAAATTTTCGGTGCTTTCAAAAATTGAGCATTCTTGATTTGGAGCGTGTTAACCTGATCATAGGAGCCAATAATGTTGGCAAAAGTGCTCTTTTAGAAGCCCTCTTCCTTCATTGTGGAGCATACAATCCACAATTAATTCTTAGAATCAACGCATTGCGCGGGATCGAAACCGTAAAGATTGAACTTGGCATGTGGGCAGAAACCCCCTGGGACTTACTTTTTCATCAAATGGACATATCTCAAAGTATAAAATTGATAGGTGAAAATAAATCATCTGGTCGCCGATTATTAAAACTCAAAATAGTTCGTGATCCTTTAGAATTGGCAAAGATAAGAGAGTTTTTACCCTATGGCTCAAATAATTCAAAAAAAATCCTCAGCTCTTCGGAATCCGCTCAAGTCATTGAACTTGAATTTGAAGAATTGCAGAAGCAAGGGAAGTATTATCTTATATTCGATAATAAAGGAATTAGAACTGAGCCATTTCCTCCACCTCCTCCTTTTCCTGCGTTTCTTCAAACTGCCCGCCTTCGTCCACCTTTTAAAGAAGAAGCAGAACGCTTTGGTAAGCTGCAGCTCCAAGGGAAAGAAGATGTTCTCCTAAAAGTTTTACAGCTCGTTGAGCCAAGAATTAACAGCCTAAAAATGGTGGTTGTTGCTGGCGAGCCAGTTATCCATGGCGACATAGGCTTAAAACGCCCTATGCCTTTACCCGTTATGGGAGAAGGGATGGTTCGTCTGGCTAACTTAGTATTGCTCATTGGCAATGCACCAAGTGGTGTTGTCCTTGTCGATGAGATTGAAAATGGACTCTATCATTCAATCCTTCCCAAAATCTGGCAATCCATTGGGGAAGTTGCACGAGAATTCAATACTCAGGTTTTTGCCACAACTCACAGTCTGGAATGCATCATGGCCGCCCACAAAGCATTCAAAGAGCTGGAAAACTATGAGTTTCGCTTACATAGGTTAGATCGAACAAAAGAGACTATAAAAGCTGTTACATACGATCGGGAAACCCTGGAAACAGCTATTGAAACAGGCCTTGAGGTAAGGTGATGGCCGAAATCTCTCTGGAAATATTGAAAACTCGGCTGATTATTGTTGAAGGAAAAGAAGATGAGCTGTTCTTCGAGGCACTTATCAAACATCTATCGCTGAATAATATTCAGGTTCTCCCTATTGGTGGAAGGACAGAATTGCGCAAGTATCTCAAGGCAATTATTAAAACGCCGGGATTTGATAAAGTTACATCATTAGGCATCATTAGAGATGCAGATTCAAATCCAATGGCCACTCTGCAAAGCATTCGTGATGCCTTGAGATCTGTAAGGCTTCCTGTACCGGAAAAGGCTGTCGTTCCCTTTGGGGACAAACCAAAAGTTGTCATTATGATTTTGCCTGATGAAAACACGCCTGGAATGTTAGAGGATCTTTGTCTTCGGGCTGTTAGACAAGACCCAGCTATGTTTTGTGTTGATCAATATTTTCAATGCTTGCAGCAGAAGCACTTAACTTTGCCATCCAAAATATCGAAAGCTAAGGTTCAAGTCTTTTTGGGATCAAGGTCTGAGCCTGGAAAACTTTTAGGTGTTGCAGCTCAAGCAGGATATTGGCCTTTCGATTTCGAAGCTTTTTCAATATTAAAAAAATTTATTCAAGCGGTTAGCTCCTAGATAATCTTGGAAAGAATTCCTTCCCTTTAGGCGATTGAAAGTCCAATTCCAATGGCCATCGCTGGAAACTGTTTATATGAGATTTATCCTTCGATGACTTCAATTCTTATTTTATTTCCCCAGAAGCGAATTTGTTCGAATCTCTCTCAAATGATCATTTATCAAGAGATTGTTTATTACATGACCAATTCCTTTTCAAATGGAATACGCGCCAAGAGACTACAAAACGAGCACTAATGGATGTACCCAAGGGATTTCAGCCGTTCCAGTTCTTTTTTACTCAGCTCGGGCTTTTCTCCCAGCTTCAGGCCCAGGGATGCCCTTTTGAGAAAATTATTGAGAAAGAACCTCAGGCCTTTCTCTCCAAGCGACAAATCAGGAAGGGGATGCAATTCTTCAGGATCTTGCTCGATATTGAAAAGGTCAATATCTGTTTTTTTCTCAGAGGGAAAGACAATCAGTTTATAGGGAAAGGACTCGGCCATGTATCCAGAATACTTGTTTGTTAGAACAACCGATCGGCTAATTCGAATTCTTTTCTCGTCAGGAGTAAAGAGGTCTTGGCCCATGGTTAACTTGAAGTATGGATAGGGCAATTCGAGAAGCCGGCATAAGGTCACGATCAAGTCCGAGCTGATCACAGGATGATCGAAGCTCTCCTTGAATAGAGGAGCACCTGGGATGCGCAGAATCAATGGAACATGAATTCCTTCCTTGTGAAGAACAATGTTATGACCGACAAGACTGTGCTCGCCAAGAGCCTCTCCGTGGTCAGCCGTGATGATGGTGATGGTCTGATCAAAGAGATTTTTTTCTTTTAAAATTTTGAGAATGCTTCCGACTACAAAATCAGCATAAGCCAAGTTTTCATCATAGAGATCCTTTAAAAGTTGGACATCAGAACTGTCGTTAAATTGTCCGGCATAAAGGGCCTCGGATTTTTTAGGAAAGTGCTATCAACTTCTGAGAATACGCTCTGGTATCTGCCAAAAAATGGCTTGGGCATGGAATAGGGAGGATGGGGTTCTTTCAGATGGAGATAAGCAAAGAACGGCTGATTTTTTCTTTTCTTCAGGATTTCCTGAAAAGGGGCAAGGAAATCCTCGGCCAGGACGACTGTTTTATCCTGGAAAAGCTCCACAAATTCGGCAAAGCCTCTGTCAAAATTGTAGGATTTTGCGAAATAGGGATTGGCTGTGATGGCGGCGGTGAAATATCTCTTTCTTGAAAAAAGCTCAGGTAGAGTTATGAGGCTTTTCTCAAGACGAGAATAGAAAGCTGAGATGACGCCGTGAAATTCGGGAGGTAATCCTGTTAGCAACGTCCCTGTAGAGCCGAGGGTATAAGCGGCTTCCGAGACTGCATTTCGGAAAACGAAACTCGATTTGGCCAGATCATCAATGTTTGGTGTTGTCTGCCGGGGATAATTGTAACAGCTCAAATGATCAGCCCTTGCAGCATCCAAGATGATGATCAGGATATTTTTATTCTTGGAAAGGGATTTGAGGTTGGCATCCTGAAAAGTTTTTGTCCACTTTGAGACAAGTTGACTTTGGCTCAAGCGCATGAATCCAGATTTTGTTTCAGGGATATCGATCCCGATATGGTGGAAACTCGAATCAAGAGGCTTGATAGAGATCTCTTTTTTGGCCTCGATCAGAAGCTCTTGGCCTTCCTGTTTTTTTTCTGACTCGATGGTGAGAACGGCCTTGATAGCATTTTTGTCTCTGAAAAGGAATTTCAGATGCAGCTCAGACCTATCTTTAGGATTCAGAAAAAAATCCAGATGGCAAGGCGTGAGAAAATCCGTTTTTGGATCGAACATTTTTTGAAGTTCCATTAAGCGCTTGGGGAAAATCCTCAGATCACTCAATACCACTTTTTCCCCTGGGGAAAAATGGAAAGATAAGGAGTTTTGCCCGCTATGCAAAGCTTCGACCGGAACCAAGAGCCATAATCGTTGATGAGAAACAGCAAATGGTGTTTCGTTGACCTTGATGATGAAACTGCTAGGCATTTCACTTATTTCAGCTTCGATAAACACAGATTCAGCTTTGATAAGATTAAAAGTAAGCCCGGAATTGCTATCCAGAACATCCCTAACAAAACGTCTCTCACTGCTTATCTGTGGTGCGGCCCAGGTGCCAAACAAATGCTCATCCTGGCTGGTGTTGTTCATAGAAAAAACCAGCACGCCATCCCTTTTTTGGGGGCTCAGTTCCTGGATATCCAGAGGCGCTCGAGAACAGCAGACAAGAAAGAGCAGCAAAACTGCAGGCAAAACAGTTTTATAAATTTGCGTTTCCCCGAAATCCAATCTTAATAACAAAACCCCTCGATTAAAGTTAGAAGAAACTTTTTTTTACCATAAGAAAATCTTGAAGTCAAATTTTGGGGTCAGACTTTTAAAAGTTTTATTATTCCGACATAGAAAATCCAGACAAAAATTTTTGCCCTTGAAAAAGCTCTCGATTAAGAATCAAATAATAAAAGTTTTAAAAGTCTGACCCCACATTATTCCCCAAAAAAGAAAAAAATATTATAATAATTAATCATGTGTGGCGTTGTTGGAATTGTGGGCAATGACAATGTCTTCCGAGACCTCTATCAAGGACTCCTAGCTATCCAGCACAGAGGCCAGGATTCAGCCGGCATTATCACCTATGACGGCCGTTTTCATACAAAAAAGGGAAATGGCCTTGTTCATGATATTTTTACAGCCGAGAATCTTGTGCGCCTCAAAGGGAATATAGGCATCGGACACACCCGCTATCCAACCATCGGAGGCGGGAAAGGAGAAGATGCCCAGCCCTTCCAGGTCAACTCTCCCTTTGGCATCATCATGGCTCACAATGGAAATGTCATCAACTATGCTGAACTCAAAAAAGCTCTTTTCGAAAAATACCACCGCCTCCTCAATTCTGATAATGATGTGGAAGTCATTTTGAATGTCTTTGCCCAGGCGCTGGCTGAGCAGAAGACAAGAAACCTGAAACCTCAGAATATCTATAAAGCTGTCAAAGAGGTGTTCAAAAAAGTGAAAGGCGGTTATTCTTGTGTGGCATATATTGCCGAGCAGGGAATGGTGGCTTTCCGTGACCCTTATGGAATCAAACCTCTTGTCTATGGAAGAAGAGATGACGGCTTTCTTCCTTCCTATGCCTTTGCTTCAGAAAGCGTCTGCCTGAATATCATGAATTTCGGCCAGATTAAAAATGTGGAGGCGGGACAGGCCATCTTTGTCGATCAAACAAGACGACTCCACAGCCGAAAGCTTGTTCACTGCGCCCATTCTCCCTGCCTCTTTGAATGGGTCTATTTTGCCCGGCCAGACTCTTTCATCGACAATGTTAATGTTTATGATTGCCGGGTCAACCTCGGCCGTTTCTTGGCTGAGGAGATAAGAAAAGAGGGTCTCAAAATTGACGTGGTTGTCCCTGTCCCTGATTCTGCCCGTGACGCAGCGATTGAAATTGCCCGGACCCTGAATCTGAAATACAGGGAAGCCCTAGTCAAAAACCGCTACATCGGCCGGACCTTTATCATGCCCGCTGACAGCGAACGTAAGAGCTCAGTCAGGCAGAAACTCAACCCGATTGCCTCAGAACTCAAAGACAAGAATGTCCTTCTTGTTGATGACAGCATTGTCCGGGGAAATACTTCCCGAGCCATTGTCGAGCTTGTTCGCGAATGCGGAGCCAAAAAAGTCTACTTTGCCGCCTACTCTCCTCCGCTCAGATTTCCCTGCGTCTACGGAATCGACATGCAGACTAAAACCGAGTTTGTTGCCCGCAACGCAAACCTTGACCAGATTGCTCGGAAAATTGGAGCTGACAAGGTCATCTATCAAACTCTTGATTCACTGAAAAAGGCAGTCCAGCTTGGAAACAAAAAGCTTAGCCATTTCTGTGCAGCCTGTTTTGAAGGGATTTATCCCACAGGCGATGTCACCCCAGAAATCCTCAAGGCCATTGAAAAAGAGAGAAAGCTTATCCAAGAAAGCCAGCTTGAACTTAATATGTAATCTTTTCTAAGCCTTCTTTCTCCAGTATTCCAAGAGATCACGGAGCGACTTCTCCAAAGGAATTTCTGGCGACCAGCCTTTTTTCCTTAATTTCTCGTTATTTCCGACAAGGAGAGGTATATCTGCCTTCCTCAATTTACCAGAATCAGTCAGGACTTCGATTCTGGAGGAAGAAAAAGAGAGAAGAATCTCCAGGATCTCTTGAAGGGAAACAGCTCTGCCAGAGCAGACATTATAAATTTCACCTTTTTTTCCCCTTTTTATAAGAAGAAGATAAGCCCTGACCACATCACGGACATCGGTGAAATCTCTGCGGATATTGAGATTCCCCACTTTGATCACTGCCTTAGCCTCACCCTTCTCAATCCGGGCTATCTGCAAAGCCCAATCAGAACAGACAAAATCAGGGCTTTGGCCTGGACCTGTATGAGGAAAAGGCCGGGCAATGACAATGTCCAGTCCCTCGATAAGAGTATAGAAATTGCTTAGAAGTTCTCCTGCCACTTTGGTGAAGGAATAAGGATTGACAATCTGAAAACAGTCTTCTTCGCACAAAATGTCCTTTGAGGGAGAAAGTCCTCCATAGATATCCGAGGAGCTGATAAAAAGGATTCGGGCTGAGGGAGCAAATTGCCTGGCAGCCTCAAAAAGATGGAAAGTCCCCACCAGGTTTGTCTCTAGGGTCTCCTTCCTCTTCTCCCAGGAGTGCTTGATGTTGGAGATGGCAGCTAAATGAAAAATCCAGTCAGGCTTGATTTTTTTTATCGCCTTGAAGATTTCCTTTTCCAAGCGGATATCAAGAAAGGAGATATTCTTGGCTTCGGGCTGAGGCTTTTCAGGATATGAGGTGCCATAGACAGAAAACTCAGGGGAATCCAGGAGATGGGTAAGGTGCGAGCCAACAAATCCTGTTGCCCCGCTTATAAAGACTTTCAAACCCTTTCTCTCCAGTAATTGAGCAAGTCAGTGAGGGTCTGTTTCAAGGGAATTTCTGGTTTCCAGCCTGTGAGCCTCCTAAATTTTGTGCTATCAGACAAAAGAACTGGAACATCAGAAGGCCTAAGCCTTTTCGGGTCAATTTCAGTTTTCACCTTGACCCGGCTCAAGGAAAGGAGATTGTCAAGGATTTCTCTCATGGCGTAAGCCTTGCCTGTGCCAATATTGTAAACTTCGCCTTCCTCTCCTTTCTCCAGGCTCAGCCAGTAGGCCCGGGCAATATCCCGGACATCAGTGAAATCCCTCTTTGCCTCTAAGTTGCCGACGCGGATAACAGGATCGCGTTTTTTCTTTTCAATCTCTGCAATCTGCTTGGCAAAACTCGAGGTGACAAAGACTTCTCCCCTGCGGGGCCCTGTATGATTGAATCCTCTAGTCCTAACAGTCCTCAAGCCATAGCTTTTAAAATACTGAAAGGCCAGAAGATCCTGGGCAACTTTGCTCACCGCATAGGGACTGAGAGGTCGCAGAGGATTTGTCTCTTTCATCGGAATCTCATCAGAGAAAACTTGACCATACTCTTCGCTCGACCCAGCCACTTGAATTTTAGGATTGAGCTTGAGGCTCAATATAGCCTCGAAGAGATTGATCTGACCAATGGCATTGATGGCAAAAGTCTCAGCCGGGCATTTCCAGGAAGTCGGGACAAAACTCTGAGCCGCCAGATGGAAGACGCGGTCAGGCTTTATCTCCTCTAGACAATTCCTGAGCGAAACAATATCCTTTAAGTCCGCTTCAGAGAGTTCGATCTTGTCCTGGAGGTGGAGGATATTCTCCATGCGGCTTCTCCAGCGAACCGATCCATAAATTTTCACATCAGGATGATTGGTCAGGATGTAATCAGCCAGGTGGCTGCCTGCAAAACCTGTAATTCCTGTGATTAGTACTCTCATCAGGCCTCCTCAAATTATCAATATTTGCTAATTTTCTTAACTCAGAAATACCTCTTTTCTTCCAGATCGAAGTTCCTTTTTGCTTATTGTCATTGCGAGCCCCAAAGGGGCGAAGCAATCTTATTTGCGGTTGCGGTAGTACTCCTCATAAAAAGTTTTGAACTCAAGGCTTCGCTCTTTTATCTTTTTCCACCAGACAGGATTTTCC
>CAZPAX010000083.1:0-9687 GCA_964584535.1 uncultured Eubacteriales bacterium | reverse complement strand
GCAGCAAGAGGGGAAGCGCCAGCCTCTTCAACCAAGTTTCTGATTAGCTCAAGGATGATGAGGATGGCCCGAACCATTTCTTCTTCAGAGACAAGGATAAAATCAGCCAGGAAATCCCATAGAATCTCTTGAGTGAGCTCATATCCTATCTGAGTGGCCAAGCCTTCGGCAGCAGTTTCCATCTTGTCCTTGACAATTTTTTTATTTTTCCAGGAAAGATAAGCAGCTGGAGCTTTCTCAGCTTGAACTCCAATAACCTGAATGTCAGGATTCACCACTTCTTTGACCAGGCAGCAGCCAGAGGCACCACTTCCTCCTCCAACAGGGACGATTATCATCTCCAGGGAAGGGCAATCCTCAAGAATCTCCAAGGCATAAGTGGCGACGCCAGCAATGAGATAGGGCTCATTGGCAGGATGGATGAATCTGGCTCTCTTTTCCCCTGCTAACTTCTCCGCATACTCTCTGGACTCATCGAAGATGCGGCCAAAGAAGATGATGTCTGCCCCCATAGCTTTTATGGCTTTGACTTTAATCGGATTGGATTTTTCAGGCATAATGACGGTCACCGGCACGCTAAAAAGATTGCAAGCATAGACAATGGATAGAGCGTGATTTCCAGTTGAAGCAGTAATCACCCCCCTTTCTCTCTCTTCTCGACTGAGATGAAAGATGAGATTGATCCCTCCCCTAGTCTTAAACGCACCATTTGGCAAATAATTTTCATGTTTGATGTAGACTTTTGCATCCAGAAGCTGGTTTAATTGAGGGTAAGTGTAGAGAGGAGTCTTTTGAAGATAGCCTCGAATAATGTTTCTTGCTTCTACTACATCTTTGAACGTTGGCCTTGTGAATTTCATGTTTACTCCTTTAGTTCTGGCTCAATTGAAACTTGACCTTCATCAATTCAAAAAATTATTTGAGGAGGTCAACCAATTTGTGTTTGTTGGGAAAGAGAGCCGGAGTCCCTCCTGTGTGGAAGAAAATGATTTTGTCTTTTTTTCTGAAATACCCTTTTTTGATGAGGTCGATAAGCCCGACCATGGCCTTTCCCGTATAAACAGGGTCAAGGACAATCCCTTCTTTAGTGAAAATCAAGCGAATGGCTTCAGCAACTTCTTTATTCAAAATTCCATAGCCATCTTTGATGTACTCATCAAAAACGATGATGTCCTCACTGCTAATGCCTATATCTAAGCCCAAAGCCTTTTCCGTGTCGCGGGCAATGGACAGAACTTCTCTTGCGAAAGATTCCTTCTGATCAGAGACACTTATTCCGACAACTTTAATATCTTTGGCATAAGCCTTGGCTCCCACAACCAGACCAGCCTGGGTTCCGCCTGAGCCAGTGGAATGGACAACAGCATCAATCTCAACTCCTAAAGCCTCTGCCTGTTCCATCGTCTCCGTAAAAGCATTGACATAGCTTATGGCACCCAGGGGCTTATCCATGGAGCCTCCGACTTTAGAGCCACCAAGGGGAGCGATATAAGGAGTATGACCCCATTCTTTCACTTCATTGGCCACTTCCTCGACCACTTCCAGGGCGTCCTCTTCTTTGACCACTTTCCCTTTTTCGGCAGCCTTTATTCTTATATCTGCACCAAGAATATAATCGAGGAGAAGATTTCCATCGTATTCTTCTGGCAGATCATAAGTTTTGAATAAAATGAGGATTGGCTTTAGACCAAATTTTCTCGAAGCGGCAGCAGTCTGAAGGCACCAGTTGGATTGAAGACTTGCCCAGGTGATGACGACATCAGCTTTTTTGCTCAGAACATCCTGGATGATGAATTCGAGTTTGCGGGATTTGTTGCCGCCAAAGGCGAGGCCAGTGAGGTCATCCCTCTTGACGAAAATTTTCGGTCCACCCAACTCTGCAGAAAGATTTTCCAATTTCTGGAATGGAGTCGGAAGATGAATCAGATTTTTCTTAGGAAATTTGCTGATTCTCTCTTTAATGTCTGTGAGAGTATATACAGGCATTTTTCCCTCCATCCAAGGAATAACATTTTATAACAGAAAAAAGAGTTTAAATCAAAAATAAATACGGGGACAGGTACCTTTCTCAGGGAAAAAAGGTACCTGTCCCCATTTATCATTTATCAGGACCTCTTAATATTTATTCCAGGCCGTCTTTAGTTCTTGGAATCTCTGGTAGGCCCAAAAGTGAATTCTGTCGCCATAATAATAGAAAATAGGAATGACAATGAGGATAAGGGTTGTCGAACTCACAAGCCCGCCAACCGTGCAGAGGGCAAGCGAAGACCAAATCTGATTCTTCCCAGCTTCAGTCTGAATCAAAACCATGGGCAACATGCCGAGAACTGTAGTGCTTGTAGTCATAAAGATGGGCCTTACTCTTTCCCTGGTACCGACAATGATAGCTTCAAGCAGAGAAAATCCAAGTCTTCGCCTTAAATTTATATGGTCAACCAAGAGGATTGCATTATTAACGACTATCCCGGCGAGCAAGATGACACCAATATAGGCCGATGAATCGAAGGCATAACGAGCGATAACAAAGGCCACAAAAACTCCAATGAGAGACAAAGGTACTGCCAGCATTATGAAAAGAGACTGGATGAACGATTCATAAAGAGCAGCAAGAATCATGTAAACCGCAATCAGAGAAAAAATTATTGCTAATTTTATCTGGGCTTTCTCCTCTTTAGTGATCAGCCAAGTCTCCTCAAGGCTTGCAGAAAAGCCTGGCGGTAACTTCAGACCTTCGAAGACAACTCTCCTGTAATCCTCTGAGGCTTTGGAAGGGCCTCGAAATTCCCACATCACTGTCTGCTGAAACTGCTGGTTTTCCCTATCAATGGAACCAGCAATAGGTCTCTCTTCCAAGGTAGTAATTTCACTTAGACGTAGATATTCACCTTTCCTTGTTCTGATCAGAGAATCCTGGAGGCTCTTGATGTCCATGGCTTCTGCTTCAGGAAACTTAATGGAAAGACTTATTTCTTTGCCGCTAATTTTTGACCTGAGTGGTGTTTCCAATTGTCCCTGAAGGAGTGCCTGGAAATGAAAATAGAGATACTGAGGGTCGATTTCATACTTCCTCAAAGCCTCCTTGTTGATTTTTAAAATATTTTCAAAAGAATCAATCCTCCACCAACCAAGGCGGCTGGAGACTATCTTGATTTCCTTGATACGCGGATTCCTACGTAGCTTCTCTTCCAGCTCAGAGGTAATTTCACTCAGTTTTTTCAGGTTATAGCCATAGAATTTGATCCTCGAATCATAATAGATTCCGGTTCCCATGCTGGAATAATAGCCCTGGGGATCAAAGCCATAAATTCCGATATCTATTCCAGCAAATTGGGTCGCAAGCTGGATCAATTCTTCTTTCAAGAGATAAGGGCGGAAAGAGTTCTCAATCTCAGGAGGGAAAGCAATGAGAATGTAGGCATTCTCTGCCATAATGTTTGTATTCATCTCTTTCTCATAATCTGCTTCCTGGATTTTCTCCTCGAATTTTCTGACAAGCTCATCTGTTTTTGTAATGTCAGTTCCAGGCGGCATTCTGATCGAGATAGAAAGCCTCTCTTTGGCATACCAGCGGAACCACTCTCCAATTGTCACCTCAGATTTGAACCATTTGTAGCTCCCATAGAAAATCAAAAAGACAGCAATCAAAACTTCCAGAGGATGGCCAAGCATGAATTTCAGAAATTTTTCATAGGCAAGGCAGATTTTTTCTTTTTGCTCTCCTTTTCGAAGCTTCAACAATCTTGGACTTAAGGCAGGAACTAGAGAGAAGGAGACAAAAAGAGAAATTGCCAGGGCAGAGGAAATGACAATGGCTAAAGGAAGGTAATACATTTTCAGACGGCCCTGGAAATAAGGAAAGGAAAAGAAGACACAGACAGTGGTCAAGGTTGAAGCGAGCACTGCCAGGAAAACCTCTCTTGGCCCCCGAATTAAAGCTTCCCCCAAAGACACTCTCTTTTCTCTCAAGCGTAAGATATTCTCGAAAACGACAATAGAGTTATCGACGAACATGCCAAAGCCAAGGGCAAGAGCTCCAAGAGTGAGCATGTTCATTGAAATCTTGAATAAATAGATGAGGTTGAAAGTAATCAGGACAGAAAAAAAGATGGAGGAAAGAATGAGTAGAGAAGGTAGAAATCTTCTCATGATTAAAAATATGATAAGAAAAACAACACCAAGCATTATTGCCACCAAGCGGTACAGGTCATTCAGGTTTTTCTGGATTTCTCTGCTCTCGTCGTTGACCACTCTGAAAATAAGGTCTTGAGGCAGCTCTTTTTTTATTTCCTCAAGCCTCTTCTTGACCCATCGAGCAACCTTCAAGGTGCCTGTTCCTTTTTCTTTGAGAATAGTCATGCGGATTGTTGGCTGGCCATTTATCCTGTTTATGTCATGGATATCTTGAAAAGAGGGCAAAACCTTTGCCACATCATTCAATTTGATGGCAATCCCTCCCGAATAAGAAACGATTGTCTCTTCTATTTCTTTGATGTCTTTGATGGAGCTTGAAACCTTAAAAATATATTCCTGATTTCCCTTTTTTATCTTCCCAGCTGGGAATGTCTGGTTTCTCTGATATAAAGAACTTAAGACCTGATAGGGATGGATATTTAGGGAATTGAGCTTTTTCCGGTCGAGGACGATTCTGATCTCAGGACTAGACCCACCTGTAACTCGAACTCTGGCGACTCCTTTCACACTTCCTAGGCCAAACTCCAGCTTCTCCCTCACCGTCTCCCTCAATTTCTGAAGAGGATAATCCCCTGAGATTGTATACTCGAGGAAATCCTCAGTTCTGAAATCTTCAGGAACATAAGGTTCAATCCAAGGTTGGCGTGCGCCATAGGGAAGTTCTTCTTTAGCTTTAGATAGCCTTTCACTGAGCGAAAGGGTGGCAAATTCCATGTTTGTCCTTGGCTCAAATTCCAGGATGATTGTGGACCTGCCAGTGGCTGAGGATGAAGAAATCTTCCTTAATCCCTTGACTGTTGAAGCAACTTCTTCAAGAGGGGAAGTGACCTGGGTCTGGATGATCTCTGGAGGGACACCAGGCCAATTGGTCTGGATGGTGAGCTGAGGGAAGTCCTCTTTTGGCGCTAATTCGAGTGGAATATTCAGGAAAGAATAAATTCCGAGCAGAGAGAGCGCTAGATAAAACATGGCTGTGGCCACAGGCCGCTCGAAAAAAATTCTCATTCTTTTGTTCTCGCCTTTCTTTTTTCAGCAACTTCATAGAGAAGCGGAATAAGGATGAGTGTCAGAAAAGTTGAAAAGATGAGGCCTCCGATTACTGAAATGGCAAGGGGTTGCTGGAGCTCAGAACTTTTTCCTATACCCAGAGCCATGGGTAGAAGTCCGAAGATGGTCGTGATTGATGTCATCAGAATAGGCCTCAGCCTGACCTGAGTTGCCTCGACCACAGCTTCCCTAAGGTCCATTCCCCTTCGCCTCAACTGGTTGGTGTAATCTATTTCGACAATGGCATTGTCAGTGACTATCCCGACCAGAACAACGATGCCGATAACAGAGATGACATTGATTGTCTGTCCTGTTAAAAATAGAGCGAGAATTGTCCCGGCTAAACCCATAGGCAAGGTGAACATGATCAGGAAAGGATGAAGCAAAGATTCAAACTGAGCAGCCATGACCATATAGACAAGAAGCGATGCTAAGCAGAAGGCATAAATAAGACTCCTAAAAGACTTGGCCATCTCTTCCTGCTCTCCTCCAAAAACGACACGATAATCCGCAGGCAAGGAAAGCTCAGCGATTTTCTCTCGAATCCGAGGAATCACCTGGCTGATTTTTGCCCCTCTCAGGTTGGCTGTGACAATGACTTCTCGCTGCTGGCTTTCCCGACGGATTTCTTTTGGCCCTCTGACTATCTCATAGGAAACAAGCTCCCTGAGGGGAATGAGACTCTCCCTATGAGGGATTTGCTCATTGAGAAGAGATTCGATATTTTCCCTTGTCCCTCTCTCCAGGCGAACCAGGATGTCGTATTTCTTATCCAGCTCTTTGAATTGTGTTGCTACCCTGCCTCTTACTGAATTGACGAGAAAGAGGCCAATTGCTGTTGGGGTAATATCATATCTTTCAAGTGATTCTTTTTTTATTTTGATCAAGAATTCTGGCTTTCCTTCTTCAATATTAATGCTGACATCAGCAATCCCCTTAATATCATTCAATTTGCTAGCAAGCTCTGAGGCCAAGTCCTTTAAACGATTGAGGTCATCGCCCTTAATTTTCAGGCCAACCTCTGCTGTGGAAAAAGCCAGGAACTGAGCTAGAGTAGCCTGTTCTTTGACTATGGAGTAAGCGATGTCCGGAAAGTTCCGAAGCCAGCTTCTTAAGTCCTCGATCAAAGCTTCAAGCTTTGAGGAATCTTTGACTTCCACATAGATCTTTCCAGAATTCAGGGAAACATCAGGATTATAGCTTTCCATGCCACTCACTACCCCTGTCTGGGAGAAAAAATCCTGGATAGAATTTATTCCACCTAACCATTGCTCAAGAGATGCGATAAAACGAGCTGTCTGCTCAAAAGAATAGTCAATAGGCGTCCTCAACTTAAGCTCAAAGGTAGCAACTTTGGGCCTGGGCATGAGCTCGCTCCGAATCTGGGTGGCAACTAAGGCACTAAGGCTGAATAAAATAAGTGAGCCAGCAAGAACTTTTCTTTTATTATTCAAGCACCAGATGAGAACCAGGCGGTAGCTGAAGACAAATTTTCTATAGACAAAATTAAATCCTTTATAAAAGAACCTGAGAAAGGCTTTAATTGGAAGGCTCAGATAATAAAATATAAAGAGAGAGAGCTGAGTCAAAAAACTGAAAATAAAACTTAGGACAAGATAGATAATCCTGGGAAGAGCATAGAGCAGCCAGCGAAGTCCTTTAAATGGATAGAGGAAAAATCGAGTTTTTGGTTTTTTTGAAGGTTTGATCTTCGCAACCCATTCAGGCTTTTTCTCATCTATATTCTCTGCAATATTTATTTCAAATTTTCTTGAGGAAAGCATAGGAAGGAGAGTTAAAGAAACAAGGAGCGAGCAGAGCAGCGAAAATGTAACAGTCAAAGCTTGATCTTTAAATAGCTGACCGGCTACTCCATGGACATAAATGATGGGCAGGAAAACGACAATAGTTGTAAAAACCGTGGCGCTAACAGCCATTCCAACTTCTTTAGTGCCCACGTAAGCTGCCTCAGAAATACTCTTGCCCAGAGTTCTGTGGCGAAATATGTTTTCGGAGACAACGATAGAAGCATCGACTAGCATTCCAACCCCGAGAGCGAGTCCTCCCAGAGACATGATATTCAGAGTGATCCCCTGGAAAAAGAGGAGATTGAAGGTAGCAATAATCGAAATTGGGATAACTGTAGAGATAATGATTGATGTTTTTAAATCATTGAGGAAAATGAGTAAAACCAGAAAAGCCAGAATCCCTCCGATGATAATATCCTCAATGACTGAGGCGACTGCTTCTTCTATGTACTTAGCCTGCTCTGAAACAACGAAGATATTGACTTTTGGATATTGCTTTTTTATCTCTTCAAGCACCTGCTTGGCTCGCCTTGTTACTTTGACCGTGTTGGCCCCTGATTCTTTTCTGACCAGGATGCCAATGCTTTCTCTGCTGTTAAGTCTTGTCATCCCTTCCCTCTCTTTGATCGAGTCATAAATCAAGGCAACATCCTTGAGCCGGATGACTCCTCTCTCCTTTGTTGTCTTGAGGTGTATCTCGCCAATTTCATTAAGAAATTCGAATTCTCCAATGACTCGAAGGGCATACTTAAAGCGGCCCTTCTTGATTGTCCCTCCCTGAAGGTTTCGGTTAAAGGCGTCTATCCTGTCGGCAATCTCGTCAATAGTTAAGCCGTATAAAGCAAGAAGCTGAGGATCCACTTCCACCTGGATTTCTCGCTCAACACCTCCGACAATCTCCGCTGATCCTATTCCTTCAATCTGTTCGAGCCGCGGCTTTATGAGCTCCTCTGAAAACTCTTTTTGCTCAAGGAGAGATCCCTCTCCAGAAATGGCAAGAACGAGAATGGGGCTTGTTTGAGGGTCAAGGGGAATAATGGTCGGCTTCTCCACATCTTCAGGTAGCGTTGGCCGGGCACTGTCGAGCCTTTCTCTTGTGTGGAGCATAGCGAAATCCATGTCTGTGCCCCAGCCAAACTCAAGGGTCATGAAAGAAACTTCTTCTTTTGATACAGAATCCACCCGGCGCGCGCCAGGGATTCCACTCACTGCAGCTTCAAGGGGGACGGTGACCAGAGTCTCAATTTCCTCAGGTGCAACTCCAGGATAATGGGTAACAATAGAGAGGCGGGGAAAGCTGATATCAGGCAAAAGGTCAACGCTCAGTTCCCGCAGCGAGACAAAGCCAAGAAGGATGATGGCTAGATAGAAGATGAAGGTTGTGACTGGCCTATCAATAGAGACCTTTGTTAGTTTCATCGATTTCTATTCCTAACCAGTCAAATTCTTAGGCTTTGACTAAATGAAAAGACGATTGAACATTTATTTAATTTTCATTCTCAATTTGTCCCCTTTGACTAACTTCAATCAGTTTTAAAATGTGCCTATTCCACAACCTGGATGCGGGCGTCATGGGCCAGGGTGAAATGCCCTTCGACAATGACTAATTCCCCTTCTTTCACTCCGTCCAGAATCTCAGCATAATCTTCGTTTTCATGCCCGACTTCAATGTACCTCCATTTGGCTAACCCATCTTCCACAACAAAAGCCAGTTTCCTCCCACCTCTAACCAATACTGCATCCTGAGGGATGAGCAATCTATCCTTATGAACTTCAGCCGCTATCTCCACCTCAGCATGCATGCCCGGTTTGAGAGCTTCCTCAGGATTTGAAACTACAATATGAACTTTGCATGTCCTGTCCTGGGGATTAATGATCGGACTTATCGCTTTGACTTCCCCTTTAAAGATTTTTTCAGGGTAGGCACTGAACCTCAAATCTACCTCCTGCCCGACTTTCATCTTGCCTACCTCACTCTCAAGTACCTTAGCCTCAACTTTGACCTGGCTGATGTCAACCAGAGTAAAAAGATCTCTTCCTATCTCCACATTTTCCAGAGAAGAAACTTTTATCTCTGTGATGATTCCTGAAAAAGGAGCTCTGATTTTTGTCTTCTCCAGCTCCATCTTGGCAATCTTGACATCAATTTCAGCCTGGGTTAAGCCTTTTGAGGATGCCATGATCTCTTCTTTTTTCTGGCCTGTTTCGATCAAGGTCAATTCATACTGCTTTTTGGCATTCTCAAATTCTTTCCAGGATATCAGCTGCTTCTTATAAAGCTTGGTAGCTCTATTTAACGCTTCTTTAGCTTTTTCGATCCTTTCAAGAACAGAGGCATCTTTTATTTTTTCTGGTTCAGAAAATTTTCTTTCAAGGTAGAGATCCGAGAGATATTTAAGCCGCAGGGCTTCCTGTTTCTCAAGTTTTAGCCTGTATTCTCGATCATCGAGCTCAACCAGCAATTCATCTTTTTCCACATGTTGGCCTTCCTCCACAAGAAGGGATTTAAGTTTGCCTGAGACTTCAGTTCTTATAGCTATCTTTCTCTCGGTCACTGCTTCTCCAGGCGATTTCAATTTGATGATGAGATCACCAATTCTGGCCGGACGAGCTTTTACAGGGAAAGGTGCCTCATCTAGAT
>CAZPAX010000082.1:0-9766 GCA_964584535.1 uncultured Eubacteriales bacterium | reverse complement strand
TCATTTCCAGCGAAGGGCCAAACAGTGATAAGTCTCAGGAAGTCAATTTTTTTGCCTTCCTTTCTTGCTCGAATGACTGCGCCTCTTGCAGGACGAGAGGCGGCTCCGTAGGAGACCACCCCCTGCTCTGCATCACCGATATAATCTTTTTCAACTCTTATGATCTTCTCTCTATTTGAATCAATCTTATTGTAAATCCTCGTCACGAGTTTCTCATGGACAGATTGTGTTTCCACATCTCTCATGCCACTTTCCTTATGGGTAGAGCCCGTGACATGGACAAAAGTGCCCATTCCAAACTCAACCATAGAGGGGATCAAATTTCCTCCAAAAATGGCCTCACCTTTATGGGCAATTCTGCGAGGTGTGAGTTTTATATCATCTGGATCTGGCATAACTATTTTTTCTCTCAGATGACCGATTTCTCCGTCGGTTAAGAGAATAACGGGATTCCGAAACTCTTCCGCTAAATTGAAGCATTCAATAGTTATTAATAGACACTCCTGGACAGAGTTAGGTGCAATGGCAATAATTTCGTGATCTCCATGAGTCCCCCATCTTGCCTGCATCACATCACCTTGGGCAGGTTTTGTTGCTTGACCTGTGGCCGGTCCCGAGCGTTGCACATCGATGATGACACAGGGAGTCTCGGTCATTATTGCGTATCCGATAGCTTCCTGCATCAGGGAAAAGCCAGGCCCAGAAGTAGCTGTCATGCCTTTTGCGCCTGACCAAACTGCACCGATGACCGCAGCCAAGGAGGCAATCTCATCTTCCATTTGCAGGCAATATCCATCGACCTTGGGCATTTCCAATGCTAAAAGCTCGGCTATTTCTGAAGCAGGTGTTATGGGATATCCTGCAAAGAAATCGCATCCCCCGTAGATGGCACCGTAGGCGCAAGCAGCGTCACCCTGCATAAAAAGTGTCTTCCCACTCAATTGCTTTAAGTATTTTTGTCGAACTTCGGAATGACTCATTGCTGTTTTTCCATGATGACAATAGCTATCTCAGGACACAAGAGTTCGCACAATCTGCATCCTGTGCATTTTTCTTCAGCTTCAATTTTAGGCTGGTAATAGCCCCGACGATTAATTTTTTCAGAGTTTTCATAAACTTTGGTCGGGCAGAAATCGATACAGATCTCGCACCCTTTGCACAAATCTTCGTCAATCCAAACCCCGAAAAGTTTTTTCTTTTTATTTGTTTTGAAGTCTTTGCTTGGTGTACTCAACCAGTCCTCCGCTTTGAAAAATGAGCATGGCTTGTTTGTCCCACTGCGGGAATGAATATTCTTTGGAAGCAAACAAGATTTTGCCTGTGGAGAGATCTATTTTCATTGTCAGATTGGAAAGCTTTGATCCTTGCTCAACTTCCTGCTCAAAGACAGCATTCACGACTTCTGGACACTCTATGACAGCCAAGGCAGAATTTATGGAATTTCTGTAGAAGAGCCGTGCAAATGACTTGGCCACAATGGCATCTACGCCCGCATATTTTAAACAAGTAACAGCTTGCTCCCTGGATGACCCGCAGCCAAAGTTTTTTCCAGCTACGATAATATCGTGCGGTCTGACTTGTTTGGCAAATTCAGGATCATAGTCCTCCATGGCATATTTGGCCTGATCTTCTGGTTTCAGCGGCTCGTATGTGTATTTTCCCGGAAAGATCAAATCCGTATTGATATCGTCCGATTTAAAAATCCAAATCCTTCCCTCGATCTTCATCTTAGACCTCCGTTGTTATGTATCCTGCCAATGCTGAAGCAGCGACAGTGGCAGGGCTTGCGAGATAGATCTCGGTACCCTCTTTACAACCCATTCTGCCTTTAAAGTTGCGATTGGCTGAGCTGACGCATTTCTCTTCAGGAGCTAAAACTCCACCATAAGCTCCAAGACAAGGGCCGCAAGAAGGTACAGAAACTTCTCCACCGGCATCAACTAATTTTTCAATATAGCCAAGCTTTAATGCCTCGCGAAGGACTTGCTGAGAAGCTGGATAGACAAGAAGCCTTACACCAGGTGCAATCTTTTTCCCTTTCACTATTTGAGAGGCAATTTTTAGGTCATCTAATCTTCCGTTTGTGCATGTGCCTAAGAGAGCAACATCAATTTTCACTTTTGCTAACTCTTTCACAGGATGGACATTGTCAACATTATGGGGGCATGCCATTTGAGGCTCTAAATGACTTAAATCATACTCAATGACTTTTTCGTATGTCGCATCCGAATCTGCAAAAAGGGGTTCATAGGACTCCTTCACTCTTCCTTTAAGCCATTCCTTGGTTGTCTCATCAAAAGGAACGATTCCTGCTTTGGCACCCATTTCAGCTGATAGATTGCAGATCGTCATTCGCTCACTTATGGACATATTTTTTACGATGTCTCCATAAAATTCAACGGACTTGTAATCTGCTCCATCTGCTCCTATCTGTCCGATAATAAAGAGAATGATA
This sequence comes from uncultured Eubacteriales bacterium, assembly GCA_964584535.1. Classification (GTDB taxonomy): domain Bacteria; phylum Acidobacteriota; class Aminicenantia; order Aminicenantales; family CAZPAX01; genus CAZPAX01. The sequence continues at coordinate 7,311 of CAZPAX010000082.1, read as the reverse complement.
TCCTTGGCATAAACTCCATCTCTGAGCTTGCCTTTTAAGACTATTTTCATTGATTCAGGCACTTTGAGCCATGTCTCACCGAGGGCCCAAACACTGGCTGTTTCCGTTCGTCCAATGGCTATTCCTGCAGCTCCGAAAGCACCATGAGTCGTCGTGTGGGAGTCAGAGCCAAGAATAATTACGCCTGGCACAACGTGCCCATATTCTGGCAAAACCTGGTGACAGACTCCTATTCCACAATCGTAGAAGTATTTGATTCCCTGTTCTTTAACAAAGTTTCTGATGACCTTATGATTTAAGGCTTTTCGTTCGTCTGGAGGAGGAACAGCATGATCTAAGGCGATGAAGATGCGTTCAGGATCCCAGACTTTTTTTGCCCCCATTTTTTTAAAAGTTTCCGATATCGAAGCTGAATTATCGTGAGACAAAATGCAGTGAGGACTGGCGAAAACAACCTCTCCTTTCCTGACTTTATTTTTTCCAGATGCTCTGCCAATTATTTTTTCAATCAAAGTTTGTCCCATGGGTATACCTCTTTTTTATCTCAAATCTTTATGCCTAAATTTCAAGGCGTAAAACAAATTTTGATAATAATCAGTCTATGACTTTATAGACAACGTCTATAATTGTTCCATCCACCCATTGAATGGCAGCGACGACATGCTGCTTATCAACTTTTGGAGGAGTTGGCGCTCCGCCACAGATTTGCTCAACCTCTTTTTTGATCTCTTCAATCTGTCGTATAGGTAAGTTCGAATTCTTTATGGCCTCATGCAAGTCCTTTCTCCGCGGATTAATGGCAATGCCTTTTTCGGTGACGACGACATCCACAAGTTCAGAAGGGCCACAGAGGGTCGTCACACGGTCAACAATAACCGGTATGCGATCGCGAAAAGATGGTAGGGCCAATATGGTGCACTTTGAGAAAAGGCAATCTTGCCATCCTCCAATTCCATGGAGAAGCAGACCGTCAGAATGAGTCACAACATTGGCGTTAAAATTGACATCTATCTCAGTCGCCCCAAGAACAACGGCATCCACCATGCTGGCAAAATTACCCTTGCCATGATAGTTATAGCTGGTGAAGGGGCTGGTATTGACATGACGGGGGTTTTGTCCCATCGATCTTACTCCATCCAAGTCAAATGTCTGCCCATCCAGGATATAATCTGTTAATCTTTCTTCCAATAATTCAACCAGATACTTGGTGCTACCGCCCCTCACGAATCGGGCCTTAATATTGGCCTCTTTCATAAATTTTTTGAGATACATGACAAAGGCTAAGGCTATGCCTCCCGCACCTGCTTGAAAGGAAAATCCGTCTTTCATGATCCCCGTTTCTTTAATAAAACGAGCCACATACTCGGCTATCAAAAGTCTGGCAGGGCTTCTGGTTATCTCCGTGGTTCCAGAGATAATTTTGTTGGGATCGCCGATTTCGTCCATGGTGACGACATAATCCACATAATTTCCGTGAATTTGCCAGGGTATACAAGGAAAAGGAACGAGATTATCTGTGACGACGATGACCTTATCTGCATATTGGGAGTCTGCAAGAGCAAATCCCAAGAGTCCGCAGGCTGATTTTCCGCTCACTCCATTCGCATCTCCAAAGGGATCAGCTGTTGGGGCAGCGATAACAGCTATATCTATATGAACCTCCCCATCCTGCACAGCTCTGTATCTACAGCCGTGAGAACGGAGCACACCTTGACCTTTCATTTTTCCCCTCGAGCAATACTCTCCAAGTGGACCGTTCAAACTTCCTTCTATGTGATGGACAACCCCACTGTCTAAGTGTTTGATGATAGGCGCATGGCAAGGGAATGAGGCGCTCGGGAACCACCTGAGGTTCTTAATCCCCATCTTGGCAATTGTATCGAAGAGAAGATTCGTCAATTTGTCGCCATCTCGAAAATGATGGTGAGTAGAAATGGTCATTCCGTCACAAATACCTGCTTTTTTTAATGCTTCCTCGAGACTGGGGACAACTTTGTTCCCATCTTTTGGGTAATTGATGCAGGAAGCAACAGGAGGTGCTGCTTTTCGCCTTTTCGGAATGTATTTCCCAACTCCCTCATAGGGAACAACTGGTTGATCATTTATTTTTTCTGGAACGAATCGACCTGCAGCATTATTTTTTCCCTTCATTTTTGAATTCCTCCTTCCAATTAGCTGGGATCTGATTGTTTTGGATGGCAAGATTCAAAATTCTTTGAGCCCTTTTCACCACAGGAGGATCTATCATCTTGCTCCCCAGAGCAACAACTCCGCTGCCTCTCTTTTGAGCTTCTTCGAGAGCAAGACTAATTTTCTTTGCCCGTTCAATCTCTTTCTCACTCGGGGCCAAAGATTCATGAACAATCCTGATCTGTCCGGGATGGATACACCCCTTCCCTTCAAATCCGAGAGATTTTGCTTCAAGGGTGCTCTTTCTTAGGCCTTCTTCGTCCTCAACATCTGAAAAAACACTGTCAATGGGCTGGATACCTGCTGATCGAGCTGCAAGGACTACCTGAAGTCGGGCCAAAAAGCTTTCTCTGCCCTCCAGGGTTCGTTCAGCACCGATATCAGCCGTAAAGTCTTCAAGGCCTATGGTGAGGGCGACATTGTTTGGAGAAGCTTTGGCTATTTCATAGGCATTGATGGCTCCCAGGGCACTTTCCACTATCGGCATTAGATATATTTCATTTTTAGTTCTGGATTTTTTTCGCAGAACCTGGATATGAGCATCAAATTTTTTAACTGTTTCCGCGTCTTCACATTTTGGAATGAGCACAGTGTGGACACCATGAGGAATGATAAAATCAAGGTCTCGAATTCCCATTGGCAATGGATTGATGCGGACCATCCTCTCAGCACCCAAGAAATCCACTTCACGAAGGGCATTCCTCACTATGAGTCGAGCAGATTCTTTCTCTGTAGGAGCAACGGCATCTTCTAAGTCGAGAATAATGCCATCTGGTTTATAAATTCCTGCATTAATGATGAGCCTTGGCTGATCCCCGGGGATGTAGAGTCGGCTGCGGCGAAATCTGTCTCGTTTCACTTGGTAAAGATTTTGAGGGAGAATCGGAGCAAGGAAATCTTTTTTCTTTTGAGGGAAGCAATTTTTTACAGCCGCCTCAATCCTTGCTGTTAAAACAAAAGGAAGGCTTCCACTATCTTCAATGCGAAGGAGAGCATTCTGAATGTCGAAAAATTTTATCATTTGCTTGGCTGTCTTTCTTATGGCTTCTCCATACAGAGATTCCACTTTGCTTTTTAACTCTATCTGGATGCCGCCCTTCTTTCTTACCTCAAGATGAACCCAACAGTCTGAAGGTGTCTCTTTTTTCCCAACTTCAGCCATATTCGCCATTTTTATACCTCCAAAAAAGCCTCGCTTCTTTTGAAAGAAACTGGAGTCCCAGTCTTAAAAAGATTTTCTCGTCTTATTTAAGGAGTCCTCCCCGCTGATAAATCTCAAGCTGAACTTTTGATAAAGGCCTGGCCTTGAGAATTTCATTTGTCGGAAGCTTTCTGATTTGACCACTCAAGAGATCAACCTCAACCTCATCCCCATTTTTGAGATTTAATTTTTGAATATCGGGGGCAATCATCACTGGAAATCCAGAATTTATGGCGTTCCTTTCATAAATCGCTCCAAATGATTCGGCGATAATCATGCCTACGCCTAGGGCCTTGAAGCAATCCACAGCTTGCTGTCTGCTTGACCCACAGCCAAAATTCTTGCCCGCAATCACGATATCGCCCTTTTTGACTTTCTTAGGGAAGTCCTCAAAACCAGCAAGGTTGCTAAAAGCATATTGGCCCATCTCATTAATGTTTGTCACGGTCAGGTATCTGTTGTGATAGATCATATCTGTGTCCACATTATCTTTTTCGACAATCCAAACCCTTCCCTGCATTTTTGTTGGTTTTTGTGGATATTCCTGGGCAGAGATCTTTTCAGGCTTTTCAATTTTTTTTGAAATAGCGAAAACAGATGGAGCTTTTGGAATGTTGTCTGCGGTAGTTATATGTCCTGCAATGGCTGAGGCAACTGCAGTGGCAGGGGAGGCAAGGTAGACTTCTCCCCTTCCTTGCTTGCCAGAGAAATTGCGATTACCCGTGCTGATGGTGACTTCACCTGGACCATTTTGCCCAATTTGTCCATCAGCGCAACCAGCGCATCCCGCATTTCCCACTAGGGCTCCTGCTTCCTTGAATAAGGAAATCAATCCTTCTTTGAGCCCCTTTTGCCAGATTTGATCAGTCGAGGGCACAATTTTTAAAACGATACCTGGAGCAACTTTTTTTTGATTTAATATTTTTGCGGCGAGGAGCAGGTCTTCATAACGTCCATTTGTGCAGCTTCCTATGAAAGCAGAATCAATTTTTTTCCCATGGACTTCTTTGACAGGAACGACATCTTCCGGATGACCAGGTCGTGAGATAAGGGGAGGCAAATCATGGATCTCGATTTCTGTGATCTTGGCATAATCTGCATTCTTATCAGCAAAAACAGGGTTAAAATCTCTTTTGCTCACTTTTTTGCAATACTTGATGATTTCTTCGCTGGGAGGAAAGAAACTACAAATTCCTCCCATCTCTGTGTTCATTGAGGCGATCGTGATTCTGCCAGAAAGATCAAGTTTATCGATATAGTCTCCATAAAATTCAGAGGCAAAACCAAGGAGTCCATTCGCACTCAGTTCTCTGAGAATGGCAAGGACGACATCTTTAGGAGTTGCTGAAGAAGAGGGTTTACCGCTCAAAATGATTTTCACTGTTGCCGGAACTTCGAACCACACTTTTCCCCTGGCAAAGGCATAAGCAATGTCCTGATCGCCCATGCCCTGGCCAAAGGCTCCTATTGCTCCAACAAGGTTGGCATGAGAATCCGTGGAGACCATCGTTTCACCTGGGCAAATGAGCCCTTCATCTATAGCGAGATGGGTTCCAATCCCCGCATCGATGTCATAAACTTTGATTCCATGGCTTCTGGCAAATTTCCTGCAGAGCTGCTGGTTAACGGCATAATTCTGTGAAGAACCGCCTGGATTGCAATCAAAAGTGAAGAAAGTTTTGCTCGGATCGTCTATCTCAAGACCACTCTTTTCGAGATGTTGGACAACATTAGCTCCTCCAAAATCGCGAGCAACTCTTGTATCCACTGTCATGTCAACGATATCCCCTGGTTTTACGGCCTGGCCTGAATGATTTCCGATTATTTTTTCTATGATTGTTTTACCCATTTTATTTTCCCCAAAAGGACTTAGAGGATAAGCAGCCCTTTCTCTTGCATAACGAGGGGATCAAAGACAGCGAAGTCAGCCTGATGAATAAGCACAGTTTCAACTCGTTGAGGCCTTCCTTCCCCTTCCTTGGCATGACAGGCAACAATATTAACAATTTCTTCTGGGAGGCCGGCTAAAGCTACTGCAATAGCCCCAGAAATCGGGTGGCGAGCGCATCTTCCTTGATGACTCTTCTGATATTTTCCTTCCTTTGTCTTTTGGAATTCCAAAAGTTTTCCCACATCATGGAGCAACCCGCCTGCGATAAGCCAGTCAAGATTAATTTCAAAGGGCATTTTTTTGTAATTTTCTTGCATCGCAGCGGCAAGCCCCAGTGCGCCTTCTGTAACAGCAATGGTATGCTCAATCAAGTCAACGCCCTTTGGGTCAGTTAAAAGGGTAAAAGGAATTTTTTCTAATTCCTCAGCCTTCCAACCCGCCTTTTTTGCTGTGCTTGCCCAGACTTCAACAACTTTTGCTCGCAGATTGGAATCTTTGATTCTGGCCAGCTGCCGGCCAAAGAGTTTTTCGATTTTCTCTTTCATTTTTTAATCCTTAAAAAGATTATAGCTTGGCAATAATAGCATCTGTCATCTCTTGAGTAGAGGCAGCGCCCTGGCCGATAACATTTGGCCCGCCCACAAGCCGAAGCATATCATAGGTGCGCACCTTCCCCTCAGCTAGGACATCTGCGATGGCCGTGCGAATTTTATTTGCTTTTTCTATTTCCTCTAAATACTCCAGCATCAGGCAAGCGCTTAAGACCATAGCAATCGGGTTCACAATTGACGGCCTAAGGTTCTCGTATTTTGGTGCAGAGCCGTGCGTTGGCTCAAAGATGGCACAGGTTTCGCCGATATTGGCGCTGTTGGCAAATCCTAAACCTCCAACAAGCCCTGCAAAAGCATCGCTGACGATGTCGCCAAACATATTTCCAGAGACGATGACTCCATAATCTTCAGGATTCTTATTGAGCCACATCATCTGGGCGTCAATGTTAGTTTCCCAGAGCTCGATGTTCGGGAAATTAGGAGCTATTTTTAATGCCTCCTCTCTCATCATGCCCGATGTTTCGCGAATAACATTTGGCTTTTCACAGACTGTTACGCTCTTGTATCCAAATTTTTGGGCGTATTTGAAAGCTTCGAGAACTATCCGCTGGCAAGCCTTGCGGGTGAAGATGCGGCAGGAAATCGCCATATCTTTGCTTGGTGTAGACTTGAAAGCTGCCATTTTTGGGTGGGTTTCAAGGGCAGTGCGGACCACATCTGGTGGGTTTGTCCACTCAACTCCGCTGTAGAGGCATTCTGTATTCTGGCGAAAGATAACGACATTGATATCAGGTTCAATGGTTTTGTTGTCTATCCTCTTCACAAAATTAAGGGGGTTTCCTTTAAAAGTGCGACAAGGACGGATACATATGTCTAGGTTAAAATGCTGACGCAATCCGACAATTGGACTGTAGTAAGTGTATCCTTTGCCTTGGAGCTCTGGGCTGAGTTCTTTTGCGGCACTATCTTTAGGTTTAGAGGTAATTGCTCCGAATAAGCCAATTCTATGTTTCTCGAGAAGATCAAGGGTACGCTGAGGCATAGGATTTCCTTCCTTGCACCAGAATTCCCAGCCTATATCTGCGGGAATATAATTCGCTTTGAATCCTGCAGCATCAAGAACTCTGAGTGCCTCAGGAAGGACCAATTTGCCAATGCCATCTCCCGGCATGACCACGATATCTGTTTTGCTCATATCGCCTCCCTCATTTTAATAAGAAAACATTCTTCAAGCAAAGCAAATTATAATGAATCTCACAATATTTTTGTATATCTTTTTTATTCGAATTTTGAGCCCTCCTGCTTTACTTTCGGCTCTATAACGAAAAATGTGTTAAAAAAACAGCACAAGAATCCGACAACAAATAAGCCAGGCAAGTTCCTGTGTCTTCGAAGACCCAGGGGAGACGGGGGGAGACGGGGACAGAGAGGCGGGGACAGGCACCTTTTTCAGGGAAAAAAGGTGCCTGTCCCCATTC
>CAZPAX010000081.1:0-9849 GCA_964584535.1 uncultured Eubacteriales bacterium | reverse complement strand
CATAGCTCCTGATTGTCGCTCTCAGCTCTGCATTTTGAGGAATGACATTGCTTGCTGATCCGGCATGGAAGGAGCCGACAGTGATGACTGTGTTCTTATGAACATCGATCTCCCTGGAGACCATAACCTGAAGGCCGACAACAATCTGAGAGCCAACAACAATCGGGTCAACACAAGAATGAGGGGAAGAGCCGTGGCATCCTTCGGATTTGATAGTGAGATTAAATCCATCGCAATTTGCCCCTGAAAATCCCGGAGTATACTTGATGAAGCCGACTTTAGAACTATCATCGACATGAAAGGCAAACATGGCCTCAGGCTTTATATCTTTGAAAAGGCCATCTTTGAGCATTTTGTCAGCCCCATCCCCCCATTCCTCTGCTGGCTGGGCAACAAAAAGGACTGTACCTGGAAGCTCTTTTTGCAGCTGGCAAAGGGAATGAGCCACGCCGAGAAGCATAGTAGTATGAATATCGTGGCCGCAGGCATGCATGAGCCCGACTTCCCTGCCTCTAACCATAGCTTTTTCTTTGGAAGCATAGGGCAAGCCTGTTTCTTCAGTTATGGGAAGCGCATCCATATCCCCTCTCATTCCGACAACAAGGCCGGGCTTTCCGCCCCGCAGAATCCCGAGCACTCCTGTTCCTCCGATTCCTGTCCTCACTTCAAGCCCAAGTTCCTGGAAATATTCGGAAACAATGGCTGAAGTCCTTTTTTCCTGAAAGCCAAGTTCAGGATGGGCATGGATATCTCGTCTGATCTCGATGAGGCGAGGTGTGATCTCTTTGACAATTTCCTGAATTCTCTTCTCCAGAGCTTTTTCTATGGCCTTATTACCAGCAAAAAGTTTTCCCTGGATTAAGAAAAAGCAAAGAAATAAAGCGATCGTGAATGCTATGATTTTTTTCATTCTTTTTCTTCCTCCTTAAACTCTAAAGGCCAGCCTGCTCTCTTCATTCTAAAATCCATAAAACCTCCCTTGAATCTCAGAAGAGGACTTCAGCCTGCATCTTTCTTTTTCTCAACTCACGGATAAGCTTTTCTCTTTGTTCTTGGAAAAAGGCATCTGATGTGGCTGGCATTAGATTCTGCCTGAAGTAAAAACCTTTTATTGTACTCATATAATTCATCCTGTCGATATAGACTCTGTCTGCATTTCCTTCAAGAAGTCCGATAAGTCTTTCTGGTTCTCCTGGAAGAAGCGGACCGATAAAGGCAAACGTTTTGATTCCTTTTGAGTGAATTTTCTCTAAAGCCTCAATCCTCTCTCTCACCGCTGAAGCATTCGGCTCGAATATTCTGGCCACTCTCTCCTCATCTGTGGTTATGGTAAATCCGACTTCAATCTCTTCAAATTCTTGGAATAAGTCCAGGTCGCGCAGGACCAGCTTCGACTTTGTCTGGATATTGACTGGAAAATTTCTCTTTGCCAGCTCCTCAAGACATCGCCTTGTCAGGAGGTATTTGGCTTCAAGCGGTTGATAGGGATCGCAGACTGAGGAAATCCAGACTGTTCCTCTTCTTGCTCTTTCCAGTTGTTTTTTCAAAAGCTCAGCTGCATTGACTTTCACATCAACAAATTCGCCCCAGGCCTCGCTGTGTCCAGAGTAGCGCCTCATAAACAGCCGGGCATAGCAGTAGCGGCAGTTGATCTGGCAGCCTGTGTAGGGGTTCAGGCAATAGTCGAAGATCTTTGATTTATTAAGGATACTTTTGGCCTTAATTTCCGTGACTTTCAACATCGAAGTTTCTTTGCCCGCAGATAAAATTAACATTTAATGATACTAAACAATCTCAGAATTTGAAACAATTGAAAACCCTAAAGGTTGCCAAGCAGGCGCAATTCTCTTATAATTCTCTATTCGTATTTTATTATTTGATGCTTTTACCTCTTCTTTCTCCCCTGAATATCCCCTTTATCTCAGAAAAGGCGGAAGCCAGGGATCGAGTCAATAGATGATTACCATTGAGAAGATCGCCAGTTTCAGACAGAGATTCAGCTTGTCTCATACTTTTACGGCCCTGCAGAGCCGCAATTACCGGCTGTGGTTCTTTGGCCAGATGATCTCCCTCTTCGGGACATGGATGCAGTCAACCACTCAGGCATTCCTGATCTTTGAATTGACTCGCTCGCCAGTTTACCTGGGATATGTCGCTTTTTCATCAGGAGTGCCCACCTGGCTTTTTATGCTCTATGCGGGTGTGGTTGCTGACCGGATGAAGAGGCGGAATCTTCTGCTTATTACCCAGACAGGCATGATGATCCTGGCTTTCTTCCTGGCCTCCCTCACTTTTCTCCATCTGATCAAGCCCTGGCACATTATTGCCCTTGCCTTTGGCCTTGGTGTAGCCAATGCCTTTGATGCTCCAGCCCGCCAGGCCTTTGTTCTGGAAATGGTGGACCGCCAGGATCTGACCAACGCCATTGCCCTCAACTCAACCATGTTCAATACTGCCACAGCTTTAGGACCAGCATTGGCTGGCGTGACCTATGCCCTGCTCGGTCCTGCCTGGTGCTTCATGATCAATGGCCTCTCTTTTCTGGCCGTGATCGCAGCTTTGCTGGCCATGATGAATCTCAATCCTCAGCCTTTGCCAGTGGAACGGAACTCTACACTTGTTGATTTGAAAGAAGGACTTGGCTATGTCGTCTCCCATCCGATTATCCGGATCTTGATTGGCCTAGTTGGCATGACAGCTCTCTTCAGCATCTCTTTCACTGCTCTCTTTCCAGCCTGGGCGGTGAGAATCCTTCATGGCGATGCCAGAACAAACGGCTTCCTTCAATCGGCACGAGGTATGGGGGCCTTAATCAGTGCTCTATTCATCGCCTCTCTGGGTCGTTTCAAATTCAAAGGTAAGCTTCTAACATTCGGGACTTTTGCTCTGCCTGCCGGCTTGATTGTCTTTTCCCTGGTGAGATGGCTTCCCCTCTCGCTTATCTCCTTGGTGGCAGTGGGAGGAGCATCGATTCTTATCTTTAACCTAGCCAACGCACTTGTCCAGACCCAGGCCTCAGACCAGTTGCGGGGAAGAGTCATGAGCGTTTACAGTTTTACCTTTTTCGGCCTAATGCCCGTCGGCGGATTGCTGGCCGGAGCTGTGGCTGAGAGTGCAGGTGAGCCAGTGACAGTCATGCTCTGGGCCCTGATCTCGCTTGGATCAGCTGCAACTATCTGGGCTTTTTTCCCAAAGCTGCGTGGGCTTCAGTGAATAGCCGATGTTAGTTAAATTTTAAAAGTAGACTAGATTGATGTCTTCGAGGCGCATTTTCTGAGTTCCTATGAAGTCTTCATCACGCCAGAATCGGATTCGGTTGTAGCCGTCTCCTTATTGGGCACGATGCGGAGTTGTATGGTATCCCGCACAGAGACTCCGGAGAGCTTAAACTCTAGGTTATGGAATGCGATTTTGGGATAAGGGTTAACGACCCTTTCGGTCATCAGGCAAAAGATATCTTTGGTAGACTTGAACGGTGGAGGGATTATGAACTCCCGAAAGAGGGACTTCCTTTCCTCCTGGGCTTTTTGGAACCGCAGGGAGCGAATCTCTCCTGTGGTACTATGTACCTGGTGATTATTATAGCGGTCGACTTCGGCACGCAGGACTTGGCTGGCGTCTTTAGTCCACTTTTAATTTTTAAATGACAGTTTTATAACTCCATCTTGACAAAAAATAAATTATATATTTTATTATTAACATAAATGTTAGCAGATACCAAAGCAAGATAATAGTTATATAAAGGGGGTGAGAATAGAACTACATAAAAAATTATTAAAGGTTTCAGTTTAGGGGAAATCTTCTAAATGAAGGAGGAAAAATGAAAAAATTCTTAATTTTCTCATCTTTTTTTCTCATTTTATCTTTTAATTCCTTTTTATTGGCTCAGACACAAACTGGAAATATTGTGGGATATGTGGCAGATGAAAATGGAACGGCATTGCCGGGGGTGTCTGTTACTCTTATAAGTGAGGCACTTATGACTGGAACTCTCACTACAGTAACAAGTGAATCGGGAAATTATCGATTTATTGCATTGCCTCCAGGAACATATGATCTGAAATTTAATCTGCAAGGTTTCAGGCCAGTTGAAAGAAAGGGTATCAAAATAGCTGCCAACTTTGTAGCCACTGTAGATATTCAGATGATGCCCGAAGCTATAAGAGAGGAAGTGACTGTCACTGCTGCAGCTCCTGTTGTTGATATAAAAAGCACTGTTTTAGCAACAAACATTGATAGAAATCTTCTTGAGAAAATCCCAAGCGGGAGAGATATTTGGACAGTGGTCGAGCAAGTTCCGGGAACGGTTCCTGATAGATTCAATATTGGCGGTACAGAAAGTGCCCAACAGAGCAGTGAAAGTATTCACGGCTCAACAGGTCAACAACAATTCAGTGTGAACGGCCTGACTCTCAATTGGCCCGGTTCCAATGGCGCTTGGACATCTTTTTACTTTGATCATGATAGTTTTGAAGAAGTCCAGATTCAGACAGGTGGTGCATCAGCTGAAGTAAGTGTGGGCGGAGTTTATATGAACTTGATTACAAAATCAGGGGGAAATAAATTTCATGGAACGGCAACCTTGCTCTATGAACCAGGGAAGTTACAGGGAAATAATGTGACATCCGAGTTGAAGGAAAAAGGCATCAATAAAGCAAATCCTGTAGATGTGATCTTTGATTCCAATATCAATCTGGGAGGGCCCATCAAGAAAGACAAGATTTGGTTTTTCACTTCTTATCGCTATTATGTCATCAACACTCAGATTTTGGGAATGAAACGTCCTGATGGTTCCCCAGAAGTCGATGTCAATCATCAGAGCAATTACTTGGCCAAAATCACTACACAAATAAATCCCAAAAATAAATTGATGATTCAATATTTGTTCAATTATCAGAATAGGTTCTATCGAAGGGAAGGATATGCTTTTATTGAAGAAAAGGCCTCCGCGCGCCAAATCGAGCCTTGCCATATCATTCAAGGGCAGTGGACTTCTTTTCTTTCTGATAATCTCTACATAGATCTTCGCTATGGATACAAACATCTCAAATTCCCGATGTCCTATCAACCTGAAGTTGGTCCCAATGATTATGCCCGCGTTGATGACATAAGATCCACCCTGACCGGAGCGGCTGAATATGATTTCACAAATATCGCTACGAGACATCAATTTAATGCTTCTGTCTCTTATTATGTCGACAAGATTCTGGGCGGAAGCCATGATTTTAAATTAGGGTTTGAGTTTGCCCGCGCGCTAAATGCTTATAAGTTCAAAACAAACGGAGATATGGTCATGCATTTTCTGGATGGAGTTCCTTCCTATGTGATGGTTTGGAATACCCCCCTCGACCAGAAAAGTATGTTCCAAGTTTTCACCCTTTATATCCAAGATTCTTATACGATTGGAAGGCGGCTTACATTTAATTTAGGGGCTAGATTTGAAGCTTTTGAAGGCTGGAATCCCGCTCAAAGTAGTCCTGGCGGCAATTTCTATGGTGCACGATCCTTCCCAGAGAAAAGAGATATACCCAATTGGAAAGATATTGTTCCTCGCTTTGGGGTCACCTATGACCTTTTCGGAAATGGAAAAACGGCGATAAAGGCAACGGCATGTCGGTATGCTCAAAGCGAGGGCACTCGATTTCCAGAATCGCTCAATCCGAATGCCTTTGGCGGCGATCTCAGGCTCTGGGATGATAAGAATGGCGATCTTTTTGCTCAAAAAAATGAACTAAGCGCACCTCTGTTTGTTTTTGGCGGAGTGGGCGTCAGGTTAGATCCTAATTGCTCTCGCCCCTATTCTGATGAGATGACTTTCGGGATAGATCATGAATTATTCAAAGACTTCGCTGTCAGCGCAAACTACTATTACCGGAAGAATAAAAATCTGCTCGGTCGTATCAATGAAGCAGTACCGAGTGGAAGCTTCAGCCCAGTCACAGTAGCGACGCCAGATGGGAAAACCATCACAGTCTATAACCAGAACCCTAAAACAGTAGGTTTAGTTGATCGGGTCATTACCAATATTCCAGAATTTTATGAGACATATAACGGATTCGAGATTGCAGTGAGGAAGAGATTTTCCAACAACTGGCAGATGTTGGCTGGATACACTCGGGGTGCAGCTAAGGGATATAATTTGTTTACTGTATGGGGCTTTGTAGACTTCAACGATCCAAACACGACAATCAATGAAAAAGATGCTTACATGGCTAATGACTGCACGAACATCTTTAAGCTGGTGGGAACCTATGTTTTTCCCTATGAAATCGCTCTGAGCGCCAATTTCAGATATTATACCGGATTCCCAATCACTAGATTTTTTACTGTTACGGGATTGAATCAAGGTCCGATTACTGTCGCGTTAGATAAGAGAGGCACTTCCAGATATCCCAATGTTACTATCCTTGACCTAAGCGCCTCAAAGACATTCCATGTCAAAAATTTCACCCTGGAAGCAATGTTCAATGTATTCAATGTTTTTAATGCCTCGACGACGATCGGCATGGTTACGAATGCCGGACCTTATTATGGGACGCCTTATAAAATCCTTTCACCGATTATTGGGAGCTTTGGCCTGAGGATGAGTTTTTGATTTGGCTATCTTCGCGGGGGGAGATTTTTCTCCCCCCTTCTTCCTAAGAATGCAGTTTGAATGAACTCCCGGTGAGAAGGAAATCTATTGTTTTAAAAAAGAAGAGGGGATTTTTCAGGAAAAATTAGCTTTCCTCTTCAAAGCAGCCAGTTTTGTTGTTGCTTAATAGAAGAGCGTGAAATAATTCAATCAAATTTATGGAGGAGAAATCAATGCAAAGAAAAGCTAGAGTCTGTCCATTTAGGACCTTTTTCTGTGTCATTTTCCTTTTTCTGTTGCTCGATTATTCTGCTCCGGTTGCCAAAGCCGAAGATCTAAAAATCTCTCAACTCCTCGAGATTAAATATCTCTCTGAGCCTGCCTTGTCTCCAGATGGGAGTCAAATCGCCTTTATTTGGGATGAAGGGGGCGTCCAAGGTATCTGGGTAGTTTTTCTTTCGGATGGCAAGCTCATAAAGATATCTCATGCCAAAGGCAAATTGGCTCGTCCTGTTTGGAGTCGCGACGGAAATCTTTTTTATATCCAGAACGGAGCTCTCTTTTTCTGGAAATACCCTCAAGACAAAGCCGCCCTTTTTGAAATCGCTCTAAAGCAAATTTCTGATTTTGATATCTCGCCTGACGGCAGATCCATTGTCTATTCAAAAAGTGGTGATTTATGGATCTTTTCACAAGACAATAATCAAAATTTTTCCCTCACCTCAACTCCTGAAGTGGAAGATTCCCCACAATTCTCACCCGATGGTAAAAAAATATCATTTATTTCCTTTCCTCCCTTTAAACAGATTTCTGAAGTTCCCATTGAGCTTACAGGGCCTAAATTGGCGTTCCTTGCCACAAAGTATGAAAATACTGATGTCGGAATCATCCCCGCAGCTGGAGGAGCTTCAATCTGGATAGCTCGTAGCGAAGAAAATGAACTGAGTCCGAAATGGTCTCCTGATAGTAAAAAGTTAGTCATTGAAAAAAGAAAAAGGAATTGTAAACGAAGAGAAATTTTGGTGAAAGACCTGATTGATAATAAAGAAATCGTGATCTATGAAGAAAATACTCAAAAATGGATTTATGAGCTAAGTCAAGAGAGCTATTGGTCACCTAAAAGTGACAATATTGCTTTTATTTCTGATCGGGATGGCTGGTGCCACCTTTACATTCTCAATCTTGAGAAAAAAAGTTTGACGCAATTCACAAAAGGAGAATATGAAGTGAGTTATCCTGCCTGGTCACCAGATGGGAGCAAGATCGCCTTCACTTCAAATAAAGATAGCCTCATTGAAAGACAAATATGGGTAATGTCGTTCCCTAAAGGAAGACTTGAGAAGATTACCGAATCCCGTGGAACTAACATGATGCCCTTCTGGTCGCCAGATGGAAAAAAGCTAGCCTATTTACATTCCGATCCTTATACAGTTTTGGATATTTGGGTCAAAACATTTCCCAAGGGTGAATCCAAGCAATTGACAAACGCCATGCCTGAATCTCTTGATAAAAAGGCCCTTGTACCTCCTGAATTCTTGTATTATGAGAGCGTTGATGGTGTAAAAGTACCAGCCTTTTTATTCAAGCCAAAAGAATTTGACCAGAATAAGAAATATCCAGCTATTATTTGGATTCATGGAGATGGGATTTTACAAAATCGCTATGGATGGCATCCTTCAAAAAATTATGGTGTTTATTATGGCTTCCACCAGTATCTTCTTCAAAAAGGATATGTCGTCCTCTCCGTTGATTACAGGGGAAGTATAGGTTATGGGAGAGATTTTATGCAAGGCCATTATATGGATTTAGGCGGTAAAGATTGCGAAGATGTGATAAGAGGAGCAGAATATCTCAGTTCTTTGAATTTTGTTGATCCCCAGAGGTTCGGCGTCTGGGGATTAAGCTATGGAGGATATCTCACTCTTCAATCCATTATAAAATATCCAGAAATGTTTAAAGCAGCAATCAATGTAGCCGGAGTCGATGATTGGAATGATTGGGCAAAGGATCCAGATGGCTGGTGGATTCAAGGAAGAATGGGAGATCCTCAGGATCATAAGCAACTTTACTATCAGAGTGCGCCTATAAACTTTGTGGATAAAATTAAAACTCCTTTACTTATCTTGCACGGAACTGCAGATTATAATGTTCCCTTCTATGAATCAGTAAGATTAGTCGACGCCTTGATAAAAAAGGGGAAAATTTTTGAATTAATGATCTATCCTGGAGAAGATCATTATTTTATTTGGAGCTATACCTGGAAAGATGTCTTTCAGAGAGCAGAAAATTTCTTTGAGAAATATTTAAAAAAATAGTCAAGCAGCGGGTTGCGGATTCAAGTCCAACCGCCCCTTATAGAGTTAATCCTTATTTTTTAATAATTTTCCTTGAGTTTCAGTTAGCCTATGCAATTTTGAGCTTTTTTGCCATCGGAATGGCAAAAGAATGACAAATCTGTGTTTAGTTCATAGAAATTGAAGATTGGTCTACTGGCTTTTGGAAAGGGCTTGAATATGGTCCATACATTCCTCCTGGCTGGGGAATGTATCCCAAAGTGTCTACTTTTCAAGTTTAAACTGTCCACTCTTCAACTTTAAATAACATCACTGAATAGCTGATTGACAACTTCCTGGATTTAGAATAATTTCAAAACAATTATGCCAACTTCAGCCAAAGGAGGAGAAAATGTTCTTTTTTAAGAAAGATTTATTTAGATCTTTCCTGAGCAGGCTGATGCTCTTTTTGATTTTTGGATTATTTCTGGTTATTAGGGGCAGCTTTCCCAATGTCCAGCTCGCCAAAGAGTTCAAAGAAGAAAAAGACACTCGCATGGCCTGGTGGCGGGAGGCGAAGTTTGGTCTATTTATCCACTGGGGTTTATATGCCATTCCTGCCGGAGTCTGGAAAGGGGAAAAAATTGATGGAGTCGGCGAATGGATCATGTTCAATGCCAAAATCCCGGTCCCTGAATATGAGCCATTGGTCCAGAAGTTCAACCCACTAAAATTCAAAGCTAAAGAATGGGTCCGCATCGCTAAAGAAGCAGGCATGAAATATATTGTCATCACCAGCAAGCACCACGATGGCTTCTGCCTCTTTGATAGCCATCTATCCGACTATGACATCATGAGCACCCCTTTCAAGCGCGATATTCTCAAGGAGCTGGCCGCTGAATGTCATAGCCAGGGGATGCGAATCTGCTGGTATCACTCCATCCTTGATTGGCACCATCCTGATTATCTGCCAAGAGGAGAAGGAAGTCCGCGGCCCTGGGA
>CAZPAX010000080.1:0-9862 GCA_964584535.1 uncultured Eubacteriales bacterium | reverse complement strand
TTTTGACATCCCCATTTCTCAATGGTATAAATTCAGAAGAAGTGAAAAAGAAATGAAGGCTGAACATAGAGAAAAAGTCCAAAAAATTCTCGTCAAAAAATACGGAAAATCCCATAAACTCAGGATAGAGAGAGGAGTTAACCAGGTTGCTTCATTCTGGAGAGAAGAAGATGGGAGTCTCCAGGATTTTGAAGACTTCTGTCTAAAAAATTTCATTTCTTCGCCTGAACTTCTGGAGACAAATTTCAAGAGGCTAGAGACAAATTTTGAAGTTTTGAACGGGCATTTCAATAAGATGATGGCAAGCCTCAAGCTCCCTCTCCACCTTGATCTGGGCCCTCTTCTTCCTTTAGATAGACTCTTTGGCCAGTATAATCCAGCCGCCCACTTGAGCGAAGATCTTTTCAAAAATAAAATTGCCTTTTTTGTCCTTATCAATTTCCCCCATTATTCCCTTCAAGAGAAAAACAGCCTCGGTTCAAAATGGAAAAGAAAGGACTGGGCTTATGCCCGCATGGGCGACTTGTTTATCTCAAGACCCGATGCTTCCACCTTGCAGAGAGTTTCAGAGGTCATGACTGATGCTGATGCTTATGTCTCAGAATACAATATCTTTATGGGAAAATTGAAGGATGAAAAAGGAAGAACCTACTTTCCCTCTGATTTAAAGCTCATCAGCCACTGGGGGTTGCGAGATGAATTAAAAGCGAGGTACGCTGATCCCCATGGGTTTTCCAAACAGAAGATGATTTATGAGGTAATGCTCAGAATAATCAACCAGCAGGTTCCAAAAAACATAATCAACAATCCCCGTTTCTTCTGGAATCCTTTTGAAAACAGGGTCTATAAAAATGGGAGGAGAATAACCTCTGCCCCGGAACCGAATACAAGATACTGGCATTTCCTGGAAGTCTTTAAAGCAGTAAAAGAACTCGATTCTTATTTTCCTTCCTTCCCAACCTATATCCTCAGAAAATTCGAGCTAGAAAGAGAACTCGAAGAAGCAATAGTAGAAAAGTTGTTTACAGAGTTTCTTTTGTCTCCCCAGAGAAGAGAAGTTGCTAAAATTATAAGCCAGAGATTGGGAAGAAAGCTTGAAGCCTTTGATATCTGGTTTGATGGATTCAAGCCAAGGAGGAATGTCAAAGAAGAAGAGCTTGATAGACTGGTTGCCAAAAGATACCCGACAATCAGCACTTTTAAGGCTGACCTAAAAAATATTCTGAGAAAATTGGGCTTTTCCGCAGGACTTCGAGATTTCATTGCTCCCCAAATCGAGGTCGAGCCGGCAAGGGGAGCAGGCCATGCTTGGGGAGCTGAAATGAAATCTGAAAAAGCTCTCCTCAGGACACGCGTTCCTAAAGGAGGGATGAATTATAAAGGTTTCCATATTGCCCTTCATGAGCTGGGCCATTGTGTTGAGCAAACCCTGACTCTTCAGAAAGTTGATTTTTATTCCCTCCATGGAGTTCCAAACACTGCTTTTACAGAGGCCTTTGCCTTCATCTTCCAGGGGAAAGATCTTGAGATTCTCGGCCTAAGAGAAAGAGACAAGAATTCAAAGTCTCTCCGAGTCCTTGACCGATTCTGGTCAACTTACGAGATTATGGGAGTATCTCTTGTTGACATGAAAGCCTGGAACTGGCTCTATCAAAATTCTGGCGCCACTCCAAGAGAACTGAAAGAGGCTGTGATTTCAATCGCCAAAGGTATCTGGAACTCTTATTATGCAGACATTTTCCATATCCAGGATCGACCCATCCTTGCTGTCTATTCCCATCTCATCAACTCAGCTCTCTATCTTCCAGACTATCCCCTAGGCCAGATTATCGCCTTCCAGATAGAAAAATATCTGGAAGGAAAAAATCTCGGAGAAGAGATGGAAAGGATGTGTCGGGCAGGAAAGCTCTCACCCCAGCTCTGGATGAGAAAAGCTGTCGGCTCTGGAATATCCACGCAATCCTTGCTGAAATCCTTGGAGGAAGCGCTAAAAAGATGAGCAACTCTTATTCCTTCAGCAAAATCGAAAGCTTCGGGAAATGCAGACTTCAGTACAAATACGTCTACATCGATAAATTGCCCTCTGAAATAGAAACCATAGAAGCTTTCATGGGGAGCCGTGTCCATGAGGCTTTAAAGGAATTTTATGACTTCATAAAGAATAAAGTCATAAAGCCCAAGGATTGGCTTCTTTCCAGATATGATGACCTATGGCAGAAAAATTACAATGATTCAATCAAAATAGTCAAAAAAGAGCTCTCAATTGGTGATTATTATCAAAAAGGAAAGAAATGTCTCAGTGATTACTATGATGAGTATCATCCCTTTGACCAGACGAAAATTGTAAAAACAGAAGAAAGGATCTACTTCAGCTTGAGACAGAACGAGGAGGAATATCACTTTTCCGGTATTCTGGACCGCCTTGACTGGAACGATCGGGAAAAGATATTTGAAATACATGACTACAAGACATCCTCAAGCCTGATGACCCAGGAGGAAGCTGACGAGGACTGCCAATTGCCCCTCTACCAGCTTGCTCTGCAGAGCAAATGGCCTGAAGCAGAAAAGGCAAAACTCATCTGGCATTATCTTCTTTTCAACAAACAGATTGAATCTTCAAGGACAAAAGATGAGCTCTCTGCACTCGAAGAGATGCTTATCGCCAGGATTAAAGAAATAGTAGCCTGCCAGGATTTTCCTCCGATAAAAAGCGCTCTCTGCGATTGGTGTGATTTTCAGGAAATCTGCCCTCTCTGGAAGCACCCCAAGAAAATGGAAACTCTGGATATCAATGAATACAAGAAAGACCCTGGAGTTTTGCTCGTCTCCAAGTACGCAAAGCTTGAGGAAAAGAAAGAGGAATTCAAAAAAGAGATCGCTCAAATCGAAGACGAGCAGGCAAAGATTGAAGAAGCGGCCATCGAATTTGCCGAGAGAGAGGGAATCCAGACAATCGACGGACCTGATCATCAACTGGTCGTAATTATTAAAGATGAGCTCTCAGCCCCGACAAGAAAAGAGAACGCTAAAAATTGGGAAGGGTTGAGGGAATTCCTCATCAAAGAGAATAAATATATCGATGTCTCCACTGTCAATAACGCCATGTTGAACCGGATGCTCCGGCTCTGGCCTCAGGAGATGATGGAAAAAATAAAAAGCTTTCTGATCAGGAAGATTACAAAGAGAGCAGAGCTTCGAAAAAAAATTTGATTTTCGTCGAGTCGACATTCTTTCCATCCCTAACGATTCGTAAAGTTTGGCAATTTTTTCGTTTGTAAGTAGAGAAAAATTTTCATATAATGAACAAAATTTATGAATCTCCGAAAAATCTCTTCTACTTTTCAAATAAGAACCAGAAAAATCTTAAAGGAGATATAATGGAACCTATTGAAGATTTAAAAAAGACTTTTCGGACAACATTAATCATCGCCGCCTCGATAATCGTCAGCTTGCCCATCTATGCCTTTGTTGCCGAGTTCATAAGGTCTAAATTTAGGCCTTTCTCTGGTTTCCTGGCTCTTAGCGATGTCCAACTTCTAAGATATCTCTTTTATGGAGTCGCTGCCCTTGAGATTTTGGCCATCGGACTCTTGAGGCCTGCCCTTTTGAAAGAATTGCCTGATGAAGATCCGAAGATGTTTTTGGCAAAATTAAACAGAGCCTCAATCATTACCCAGGCCTTCTGTGAACTTCCAGCTATTCTGGGATTGACTCTTTTTTTGATAGGCGGTCTTCATAAAGATTTTTATATTCTTTTGTTTCTCTCTTTTTTCATGCAAGTTATTTATTTTCCTAGATTTAATGACTGGCAAGAAAAGCTGAAGAGAAGATTCCAGTCTTCCAGATTATAAGGAGGTACTAAATGAAGAAAAAAAAGCGGAATTCTTTTCTCCTTTTCTTATTTGTAGGATGGACAGCATGGATCTTTTTCTTTCCGGCAGGAATATCTGCCCAGGAAGAAACAGGCAACATCCGCTACGAAATCTGGGTAACTCTAGATAATCAAAATAAGATGCTCCTGGGAAAAGAGAATATCACTTGGTTCAACAGAACCCGTGACGAGATTCACGATATTTGGTTCCATCTCTACTATAATGCCTTCAAGAATCAGGAAAGCTCCGTCTCTCAAGAGTCTAGAGAAGAGAGGTTGCTTGGCATTAAAGTCAAAGAAGGGGAGTGGGGCTGGATAGATATTCTGAGCATCAAGCTTTCGGATGGACAAGACTTGAAGCCTTCGATGGAATTTGTCACTAAAGACGAACCAATCCATCCAGGTGATCAAACTGTGATGCGAGTGAAGTTGCCTGAGCCATTAAAACCAGGCAAAGAAGTGGAGCTTCATATTGAATTTCAATCTAAAATCCCCAGAACCATTTTGCGCTCAGGATATTACCGGAACTCTTATTTTGTTGCCCAGTGGTTTCCCAAGCCAGGTGTATACGAAGAGGGGAAAGGCTGGAACTGCCATGAGTATCATCTCAGTTCTGAATTTTTTGCAGATTTTGCAGAATTCAAAGTCCACATAACTGTTCCTGAGAATTTTGTAGTCGGAGCCTCTGGAAAGCAAATTGGGGCAGAGCCTGACAAATCTAAGAGAACTGTGACTTATACTTTCCAGGAAAAAAATATTCATGATTTCGCCTGGACAGCTGATCCTCGCTTCGTTAAGGTGGAGAGAGATTTTATTGCTGATCAGGAAGTAAACCCCGAAGAATACGAAAAAATCTCCCAGAAACTCAGAATTCCAGTCGAGGATATTAAACTTAACAATGTCAAAATGATTCTTCTCATCGAGTCAGAGCACAGGGGACAGATTGAGCGGCACTTCAAAGCCCTGAGAAGGGCCCTCAAATATTATGGCCTCTGGTACGGCCCTTATCCCTATGAAACAATTACCCTCGTTGATCCTCCTTTCAGGACTGATAGCGGCGGAATGGAGTATCCAACTCTTTTCACAGCGGGCACCTCCATCCTAAGAAGCAAAAAGGTGCTCTCTCCGGAAGGCGTTATTATTCACGAGTTTGGGCATGGCTATTGGTATGGACTCTGCGCCAATAATGAATTTGAGGAAGCCTGGCTCGATGAAGGGATCAACACCTATTCCACAGGCAAGGTTCTTGAAAAAGCCTATGGCCAAGGTGTGTTTTCTGTGTTTCCTCTCTCTATTAATGGAATTCCTCTTGCCTGGTTTCTAAGGTTTCCCTCCTATTATGACTATGAACTTGACCGCTTAGGAGCAATAAATATTGTCAGGTTTGACCCGATCACAACTTTTTCCTGGAAATTCTACAGCCGGGGAAGCTATGGATTGAATGTCTACTTCCGAGCTTCAACCTGCCTGCATACCCTGGAAAGGCTTGTCGGGGAAGAGATGATGCTCCGCATCATGCGGACTTTCCAGATGCGTTTTCGCTACAGACATCCTATCACTCAGGATTTTATTGATGTTGTCAACGAGACAACAGGGAGAGATTTCAGCTGGTTTTTCAGAGAATTATTTTTTAACACTCTGAATTTTGACTATGGGATTGGCTCTTTGAAATCTTACGAGAAGCAAAAATATTTTCGGGGAATCTATGACTTAATGGGCAAAAAAGTGGAGTACACAGAAGATAAAATCGAAGAGCTCGAAGACAGGGAGAAGCTTTCTGCTCGAAAAGAGATTTATATCACTGAGGTCAAGGTGAGGCGCTATGGAGAGGCCAGAGTGGGTGGGGAGAGTAATTTAAAATTAAAGGTTGTCTTTGAAGATGGCTCAGAAGAGACGCGCTTCTGGGATGGCCAAAAAAGATGGGAGAATTTTATTTTTGAAAAGCAGGCCAAAGCCAAATATGCTCAAATCGACCCTGATAATATCTGGCTGATTGATTCTAATTTGACTAACAATAGTCTTAAACTGAAGCGATCGAGAAGTGGTGTTTTCCGCCTGACAACCCGAATTCTTTTCTGGGTTCAGAACGCTCTTCAATTGGCAAGTATCTGGAGTTAAAAAAAGGAGACAAAGATGGGAATCAGCAAGATATTCGGCAGAGGCTTTGGGACAACAAATAAGAAGGCAAGAATGATTCTTTATTTGTGGCTTGTGAACTTTCTTTTTTGCTTGATCATAGTCGCTCCTGTTTGGTTTCTCCTCAGTCGAGATTTTTCGCGCTCATTATTTGAAGAGAGGCTGGTCAAGGGATTCGACCTGATCTGGTTGGCTGATCTTATCTATAAACATCAGGATGTTTTTCCGGCCCTCTTTGGCTGGTTGCTCATTCCGGCCATCCTCTTTTTGTTTTTCTCCATCCTTTTGAGTGGGGGAATCATGGGCAGGATTTGCGCTGAAGAAGAGAAAGTGAATCTTTCGAATTTTTTGGCTGATTGCGCAAAATATTTTTCGAGATTCTTCAGGGTTTTTCTGATCTCTCTTATCGGCTACGTCATTGTCTTAGGAGTTATCTTCATAATTATCGGAAAATTATTCAAGCTTTGGACAGACAAAGCTTCAACAGAATGGCCGCTTATCATCTCCTCCAACCTCAAATTCCTCATTTTTATTCTTCTTTTCACCATTGTCAGGATGTTTTTCGACTATGTCAAACTGACACTTGTTATGGAAAAGAGCAAAAAGGCTATTAAAGCCACAGTTTCTACTTTCCGCTTTATGGGAAAGAATTTTCTTAGGGCTTGGTTACTCTATCTCCTGGTAGGTCTTGTTTTCGTGGTTTTTGGTCTCATCTATCTTGGATTGGAAAGGATTTTGCCCAAAGCAGGCCTGCTTCTGTTGATTGTCTTCGTCTGGCAGCAGCTTTACATTTTTTCCAGGATGTGGACAAAGATTCTGTTTTTTTCCACTGAGTATCATCTTCTCTGGCTGCGCAAAATTCCTTGATTTTTATAGAATAGGCGAAAACTCCAAATAAAGAGGTAAAACATGCCTATGAAACGATTTTATTTTGCTGAGGATATTCCTCGCCGTAAGTTTCTCGAATTGAGCCTCAAGGGAGGAATGGCCCTTGCTGCGACACCTTCCCTTCTCGCTCAACTCCTATCAACTCCTGCCTCAAAGCCTTCACCTGTCAAATCTGTTTTAGATCCCCAGCTCCTCAACCGAGTGATGAGGAGGGCTTTGGAAAAGGGAGGTGAATTTGCTGAAGTCTATGTCGAAAATAGGATATCTCGCAGCATATTGATGGAAGAATCCAAGTTCAAGAGCGCCGTTTTCGGCATTGACCAGGGAGCAGGAGTGAGGGTGATTTCTGGAGATAAAACTGGCTATGCTTATACAGACGACATATCTGAAGAAAAGCTGATGAGGGCGGCTGACGTGGCTTCTTACATCGCACGAGGAAGCAAAGCCACAAAGCCTGTTGATATTCAAGAGACAAAACACAAATCCTTTATCACGGTCAGGCTTCCTCTCGAGCAAATTGCTGATGCCAAGCGCCTTGAAGTGATGAGTCGGGCCAGCGAGGCTGCCCTTAACTATGACCAAAGGATTAAGATGGCTTCTGTGGATTATTATGATGAAACAAGAGGAAGAACTATTGCCAACAGTGAAGGACTTCTTCTCAGCGACGAACTACCGCTTTTCTTCTTCATCGTCCAGACTCTAGCGGTAGGAAATAATACTTCGCATATGGGGCGGGAGAGGCTCAGCCGCCATTCCGGTTTTGAGTTGTTTGAGGAAGTCGCTCCTGAACAGGTTGCTCGCACCTCTGCCCGTGAATCCGTTGTCATGCTCGAAGCCAAAGATGCGCCAGCAGGGAAAATGGATGTCGTCATGCAAAACGGCTGGGGAGGCGTTCTTGTCCATGAAGCTGTCGGCCATCCGCTGGAAGCAGACAATATTGCTAAGAAGATTGGCATCTTTACTGACAAACGGGGGAAAAAAGTGGCCTCTGAAGTCTTCACCATGGTTGATGACGGAAGCTTGCCGAATTTCCGGGGAACAACCAACTTTGACGATGAAGGAACCCAGATGAAGCGCAATGTCCTGATCAAGGATGGAGTTCTTGAGAAATTCATGTCTGACATTCTCTCGGCCAAGCAGCTCAACATAGAAAGGACGGGAAATGGCAGACGGGAAAGCTTTCGATTTATCCCCATTCCGCGGATGACAAATACCTTTATTGAAAAAGGAAAGTCAAAGCCTGATGATATTCTGGCCTCAACTAAGAGCGGTATTTATGTCCAGAGTCTGAGCGGGGGAAGTGTTAATCCCGTAACCGGAATCTTCAATTTCACCTGCCGCGAAGCCTATCTTATTGAAGACGGCAAAAAAACCACGCCTGTCAAAGGAGCAACTCTCATCGGAAATTCACTGGATATTATTTCCAATATTGACGCTGTCGGGGATGACTTGGATTTTGGCCCTGGGATTTGCGGCAAAGGCCAGGCTGCAGAAGTCTCAGCCGGACAGCCAACAGTCAGGATTCGCGGTATCAATGTCGGTGGAACAAGGGCTAGATAAATGACAAAACAAAGGAGATGGCTATGGACTACAATGGATTAGCTACGCAGCTTGTTAAGAAATGTTTGCAAAAGGGAGCGGACGCCGCTGAGGTCTATATCGAACAAGGACGAAATCTCAGCATTCAGGTCCGCAATGGCGAAGTCGAAACTGTTCAAGAAGCAGCTTCCCATGGTGTCGGCTTCAGGGTTTTTGTCAAAAAGAGGATGGCTTTTTCAAGTTGCAATGATTTCGAAGAGAAAGCCCTTGAAAATGCCATAGAAAGAGCCATTGAATTTGCCAAAAGTACAACTGCCGATGAAAACAATGTCCTCCCTGAGGATAAAGGGATAACAGAGGTCGAAGGCCTCTATGATCCCCAGATTGCCAAAATCTCTATGGAGGAAAAAATCGAACTGGCAAAAAAAGTGGAAAAATTGGCCATGAAAGACCCGCGGATCACAAAAAGCGCAGGCTCAGGATACGGAGAAGGGGAGGGTGAATTCTATCTGGCAAATTCCCATGGCCTCTTGAAAAGTTCTCGCCAGTCAGGATGCTCTATGGGAGTCGAAGTTGTGGCTGAGAAAGGTGAGCAGAAATCTTCAGGTGGAGAGTACTGTTCCAGGCGGTTTTATTCAGACCTCAAGCCCCCAGAAAAAGTTGCTGAGAAAGCAGCCAGGGATGCCTATGAGATGCTCGACCCGAGGATGGTCAAAACTCAGAAAGCAGTAGTCATTTTCGACCCCGATGTTGCTTTTGCCATTTTGGGAGGCATTCTGGGTGCGACAAATGGGGAAAAGGTACTCCAGGGAGCAAGCTTCCTGGCAAAAAAGATGAATCAGAAAATAGGATCAGAACTCTTGACCATCATCGATGATGGCACAAGGCAAAAGGGTCTGGCTTCTGCACCCTTTGATGGAGAGGGAGTTCCGACGCAAAAGAGAATTATCATTGAAAGAGGAGTGCTCAAGGGCTTTATGTACAATACTATTGTCGCCAGAAGAGCTGGAGTCAAAAGTACGGGAAATGCCTCGCGAGGCGACTTTTCCAGCCTGCCGGACATTGGTCCTCACAATTTCTATGTCAAAGCTGGAGAGACACCGCCTGAAGAAATCATCCGAGCAACAAAAGTCGGCCTCCTGCTTAAGGAAGTAACTGGCTATGGCATAAACCCTATCAACGGCAATTTCAGCGGAGGGGCCGGAGGATTCTGGATCGAGGAGGGAAAGATCGCCTTTCCCGTCAAGGGCTTAACCATTGCTGGAACAGCAGAAGAGATGCTCAATGGAATTGATCTGATCGGAAATGACCTGGATCTCGATAAAACCCTGACTGCGCCCACTTTTCGTATCAAATTGATGCAAATTGGCGGCGAATAGAACTCCTGGGGCCTGCGATCAGACATTATGCAGGCAAGAGGCTGAATTA
>CAZPAX010000079.1:0-9945 GCA_964584535.1 uncultured Eubacteriales bacterium | reverse complement strand
ATGTGGTCTCCTCTAGGAGAGAAAAAATACCGGAAGCCACTCAAGGAGATTAAAGAAACAAAATAGGGAGCGAATAAATATTTCAGGCCTGAGGGCTTCTCTCTGCAGGAATTCGCAGCGCGCTGGTTTGAATGAAAAAGGCCAAAGTATCAATCGTCGGGCTTCAAGGATACGAAAGCCAAGAAACCTCAAAAGCTCTGAGAAAAAGCCTTGAACTTCTGGGAGGATTGAAAAATATCCTCAAACCCAGAAGCAAAGTCTTTGTCAAGATTAATCACCTCTCCCCTCCCTCTCCTCCCGAAAAAGGGATAGTTACTCATCCAGCTTTCACCAAAGAGGTTCTCTTGCTTCTTAAAGAATTTGCCTGTGAGATAACAGTCGGGGATGATATCCAGTCCACAGATGTGGATGGATTTCTCGTTTCAGGCTACAGGACTCTCTGCCAAGAGTTAGGGATTCCTCTTGTGAACTTGAAAGAAAAAGGATTCAGAGAAATTCCGTGTCACGGAAAACTGCTGGAAAAGGTTTATATATCCCCTCTAGTTCTTGAGGCAGATTTTGTTATTAACCTTCCCAAGCTAAAAACTCACTCCTTCACTATTTACACTGGAGCCATAAAGAATATGTATGGGATAATTCCCTGGGGGCTTCGCCACTCATATCATCGCCAATTCATGAAAAATGAGGTCTTTAGCGAGATGCTCGTGGATATTTTCTCTGCTGCCCCTCCCCATCTGACCATCATGGACGCAGTTGTGGCTATGGAAGGTGAAGGGCCAGGAGCGGGAAATCTCAGAAAAGTTGGGCTTATCCTGGCCAGCCGTGATGCTGTCGCCCTGGATGCAGTGGCGACAAGAATCATTAGCTATGATCCCATGGATATCTATACTACCTTTCATGCCCATCAGAGAGGCCTGGGAATAGGTAAGCTGGAGGATATCGAGATCCTTGGGGAGAATTTGCAGGCAGTGGAAGTCAAAAACTTTAAGCATTCTGCTATTTCTTTTACGCTTTTCCGCAGCAGGATTCCTTCTTTCCTCTATGCTTATTTTCAGGATCAATTGATTTTAATCCCAGAAGTCTTGAGAGAAAAATGCACAGCTTGCCTGGAATGCATAAATGTCTGCCCCCGAGGAGCTTCGAAGCTTCGTCGCGGAAGAGCCTGGATAGAAAATGATATTTGTATCCACTGCATGTGTTGCCATGAAGTCTGCCGGTTCGAAGCCATCAAATTGAGCGAGCTTCCTCTGGGAAGGGCAATAAGAGGGATCGCTGCTCTTTCTGGGATGGTCAGGTCGCTTTTCCGCTAAAAAATCACCTTTCTTTTATTTCTCCGGTCGAGTGAAGAGATTCAGGAAAGCAACAAAAAGCGACGCTCCAACAATAGCCCAAATGATCGGGAAGGGATGTGAGCCAAATCTGATCACCCAAAAAAGGGGAAGGTCTAGTTTTTCAGCGATAAATGTTCCGATCAAAGCTCCTACAAATCCGAGGACAATAGAAGCCAAGCACCCCATTCTTGATCTGCCGGCAAGACTGGCGCCCACAAACCCTGCGATAGAAGCAATAAGAAGCATAAACAAAAAAGAAAAAAGGCTCATCTCTCACTCCCTTTTTGTCTCGCTAAAAAAAGTATTTTAGTCCAAGTCCAAAGAGAAAGGAACTTAAATCCAGGGAAAATTCTCTTCTTGAGACGCCAAAATTCATATCAGTAATGATCGTCTCGGCCCCAGCCTTTCTCAAGAGATAGGACATCTCCCCAAAAAAAGATAAATTCCTGGTCAGCCTCAAATTGGCTCCTGTTCCCAAATAGAAGGCAGGGCCATTTTTAACCTTTTGATTGATTTTTATCTCAGGAATAGATATATATCCTCCGATTTCGAAACTTGAAAAAACGAAACCAGAGCCAAGGAAAATATAGGGACTGAGAAATCTTTCTCCAGCCAAAGAGTATTGAAGGGAAAGGAGAAAGGGAGTGATGGAAAGCGTTCCATTATGGAGTTTGCCAACTCTTTCTTTTACATCGCTTTTCCAATAGAGAAAGTCAATAGAGAGAGATAATTTCCTCCCCAGGGAAAAAGAAAATCCAAACCCTGATTCAAAGCCCGCCTGGACATTTCCCTCCTTTGGAAAAGATCCTCCCACCTTGGCATGAAAACTCGATCCCAGGTCTTGAGAAAAGCTCTGAGTCCTTAAGAAGATAAGACAGAAGACGATGATCAGAATTTCTCTTTTTTTCTTCATTCTGCTTAAAATCATTACCAAATTCTTTTTGTTTGTCAAACATTTTCAGAAGGAATCAGCGAAAAATGAAGATGAATTTCCCCCCAAGCTGTGATACATTAAGTTATTATTGTAAGGAGGACGAATGGATTTCAACTTATACTTTAAATCCCGTCAAGGGGAAATGATAAAGCTTTTAAAGGAGATTGTCAGTCGCGAGTCTCCTTCACAAGATAAAAAGGCTGTCGATGCCTGTTCTTCTTATGTCATTGAAGAATTCAAAAAAATAGGATCAAAGATTACGCGCTTTCCGCAGAAAAATATTGGCGACCTCTATCTGGTCGAATATCCGGCCGAAGATGAAAAAGAGGAGCAGATTCTTATTCTCACCCATCTGGATACAGTCTGGCCGGTGGGAAGAATCGAAAAAATGCCTTTCTATGTCTCAGGAAATAAAGTTTATGGCCCTGGCGTCTTGGACATGAAATCGAGCCTGGTCATGATCATATTTTCCCTCTGTGCTTTGCAAGAGCTGAACATCCAGCCAAAAAAGAAGATCTCTATCTTTATTAATTCTGCTGAAGAAATAGGGAGTGAAATCTCAGGTGAACTTATTCGAAATCTTGCCGCAAAATCGGCCTCTGTCGTCTGCCTGGAGCCAGCTCTCCCTGGAGGGGCTTTGAAAACTCAGCGAAAGGGTCGGCTTGTCATCAGGTTTGAAACCACAGGCAAAGCTGCCCATGGCGGAACTCCTGAAAAGGGAATCAATGCCATCGAAGAGTTGATGCTCCAGCTCAGCCGAGTGAGGAGACTCAGAAAAGGTGGAGTGACAATCAACATGGGTTTGATTGGTGGCGGAGAAAAAGCCAACATTGTCGCAGAAAACGCTTGGGCTGTATTGGATATCCGATTCTGGAAAAACGTTCAGAAGGAAAGAATTGTCGCCTTTTTCAGGCAATTGGAGTCAAAGCTTCCTGGAGCCCGAATCAAATTCTCTATAGAAAGCCTGACTCCGCCAATGGAAAAAACAAAACCCAACTCCAATCTCCTTCTTCAAGTCAGAAAAATTGCTTCACCTCTGGGAATTATCCTCGAGACGGGAAAAACAGGAGGCGGTTCTGACGCTTCATACGCCTCAGCTCTGGGAATTTCCACCCTGGATGGCTTAGGTCCGGATGGGGATGGAATTCATGCCGAAAATGAGCACCTTCTTCTCCCCTCCTTCATCCAAAGGACGGCTCTTCTCACAGAAATATTGCGCCAGCTCTGATTGACTAAAAGAACCAATTCTGTTAATTTAGTTCCTAAAACTTTGTTTTCTATTATTTTCAACATAGAGGAGGACTTATATGATAAAAAAGTATTACCTTCTTTCTCCAGGGCCAACTCCTGTCCCAGAAGAAGTCCTTTCTGTAGCATCCGAGCCCATAATTCACCATCGAACACCTGAATTCTCCAAAATATTCATGGAAGTCTCAGAAGGAATAAAGTATGTTTTTGGCACAAAAGAGGATGTCTACATCCTCGCTTCCTCAGGATCAGGCGCCATGGAAGCGGCTATCATCAATACTCTCAGCGCCGGAGATAAAGTCATCACCATTAATGGCGGAAAATTTGGCGAGAGATGGGGAAATATCTGCCGTGCCTATGGAGTTGAGGTTAAAGAAATTGTCCTGGAATGGGGAGACATCTTCAGCAAGGAACAGCTTGCCGCTGAACTCAAGAGCAATCCTACGGTGAAAGCAGTTTTTGCCACCCTCTCGGAAACTTCCTCAGGAACAATCTATGATATTCAAAGTTATGGGGAAGTTGTCTCCAAATCTGAGGCTATTCTTGTTGTTGATGGGATCTCTGGCATTGGCGCCACACCTTGCCCTATGGACGAATGGAAGATCGATATCCTTGTCGCTGGTTCTCAGAAATCCTTCATGATTCCACCTGGGCTGGCCTACATCGCCTTCAGTCCCAAGGCCTGGAATTTGGCAGGAAAATCAAAGCTGCCCAAGTTCTATTTTGACATGGTAAGATACAAGAAAAACCTTGAGAAACAGACAACACCCTGGACTCCTGCAGTTTCCCTCATTATTCAGCAAAAGAAGGCCCTGGATCTCATCATATCCATGGGCATGGAGAAACTGCTTGACCATCACCGTATTCTTGGTGAGGCAACCCGGGCAGGAGTAAAAGCACTTGGCCTAGAGCTTCTCTCCAAAAATCCGGGCAATATTCTGACCGCAGTTAAAGTCCCTGCCGGAGTTGATGGAGTCAAGCTTGTCAAGACTATGCAGAGCAAGTACTGGGCCTATATTGCCGGAGCTCAAGATCCAAACAAAGGAAAATTTTTCAGAATTGCTCACCTAGGATACATGGGTGGCTTTGATGTTATAACTGCCCTCACTGCCCTAGAGATGACTCTCTGGGACCTTGGCTATAAATTTGAAAGAGGAAGCTCGATTGGGGCGGCTGAGGCTGTATTAAAGGAGAATTGGCAATGAAAAAAATACTCGTCGCCGACGCTTTGGATAAAGAGGCTCTGGATGAGCTCAAGTCCATTCCCAGTTTTGAGGTGACAGTCAAAACAGGAATGGATGAAGCTGAATTAGTCAAAACCATTCCCGATTTCCATGCAGCTGTGGTCAGAAGTGCAACCAAAGTTACAAGGAAAGCTATCGAGGCTGGAAAGAATCTAGAGTTAATCATACGGGCAGGAATTGGCCTGGACAACATCGATGTTTCTGCGGCCAAAGAAAAAGGAATCCAGGTCGCAAATACTCCTGCAGCAACATCCATTTCAGTGGCAGAGCATACCTTTGGACTGATGTTAGCTGCTGTTCGTAATCATGGCAAAGCAAATCTCTCCATGAAAGAGCACAAATGGGAAAAGAAAACCCTTTCCGGCACTGAGCTCTACGGCAAAACACTGGGAATTATCGGCTTTGGAAGAATAGGTCAGGAAGTCGCCAAGCGCGCTCTTGCCTTCGGGATGAGAGTCATCGCTTATGATGTCATTGATATAAAAACCAGCCTTGATGTCAAAATGGTCCCTTTTGATAAGCTCCTCGCTGAATCCGACATCATCACTCTCCATATTCCCAAGCAGCCAAAGTATCTCCTCAGCAACGAAGAATTTGAGAAAATGAAAAATGGAGTTATTCTCATCAATGCTGCCCGGGGTGGGGTCGTGGATGAAAAAGCTCTCTTGCGAGCATTGAATTCAGGCAAAATCAGAGCAGCTGCTCTGGATGTCTTTGAGAAAGAGCCTCCAGACGAGTTCTCACTCATCGACAATCCCAACGTGATTGCCACTCCTCATATTGGAGCAGCGGCAGAAGAAGGGCAGAAGAGAGCTGGCCTGGAAGTGGCGAAGATCCTCAAAGAAAGGCTGGCTTAGAGAACTCCTCATAATAAGGACGTAACTGGAGAAATAAGATGGCTGAAATTCAACCTTTTAGGGGATTGAGATACAATCCCGGAAAAATCAAATTCAATGAGATCATTGCTGAACCCTATGACCGTATTACCCCCCAGATGCAGGAAGATTATTACAGGAGAAGCCCCTACAATGTCGTCAGGATCATTCTCGGCAGAGATGATGACTTGGAACATCCAGAAAAGAATAAATACAAAAGAGCCAAAATCTATCTCGATGAATGGGAGAAGGCGGGAATTCTTATCCGGGAGGACAAAAAGGCCCTCTATTTTTATGAGCAGGAATTCCGGGTGCGAAACGAATCAAAAAGGAGGATGGGTCTTATTGCTAGAGTAAAGCTCGAGGATTTTTCTTCAAAGCGTGTTCTTCCCCATGAAAAAACATTTCCCAAACAAAAAGAAGACAGGCTGAACCTTTTGCGGACGACAAAGACCAATACAGAACAGATTTTCTTGCTCTTAGAGGATGATAAAAAAACAGTTGCCCGGGCTATCACAGAAGCCATGAAAAAAGCTGAACTTGCCGGAGAGGTGATGGATGAAGACAAATTCCTGCACAAGCTCTGGGTGGTTAAAAATAAAAAGGCCATCCAGAAAATTCAAGAAGCCCTCAAAGATAAAATCTTAATTATTGCTGATGGTCATCACCGCTACGAGACTTCCCTCAATTATCAGGCTGAAATGAGAAGAGAGAAGCAGGAAATAAGGGATGACGAAGCTTTCAATTACATTATGATGACTCTTTTCGATCTGAATGATCCCGGCCTGGTCATTCTTCCCACTTATAGGCTGGTTAAAGGCTTGGAAAAGCTCAAAGAAGAAAGCCTGAAGAAGCTCTTTTCCGCTCATTTTGAGATCACTGAAATGAACTGGTCCGATCTCCGGGATAAATCAACACTCGAAAAAGTCCAGAAAGCAATCGATGAAGGTAGCCACACATTTGCTGCTTATATGACAGGAATTAAGAAATTCTTTATCTTCAACCTCAAAGCAGAGGATATCCTGGATAGAGAAATCTCAGGCGAAAGATCCAAAGCCTGGAAGAGACTGGATGTTGCTATTCTCCACTCCCTTCTTATTGACAAGCTCCAAGCCTTAACAGACATGCCTTTTGACTTTGAGAATAATGTCAACTATATCCGTAACCTTGACGAGGGTTTGAGAAAAGTCAGGGATGGCGAATACCAGCTCTTGTTTCTCTTGAAACCCACTTCATTGCCTCAGATTGGAGAGGTCGTTGAGAAAGGAGAGCTTATGCCCCATAAATCAACAGACTTTTTCCCGAAACTCAAATCTGGGCTCATCATGAACCCTTTGGAGGATTAAAACGAAAAAAGAAATAGTCTATTTGGATAATAACGCAACAACCCCCCTGGACCCTGCGGTCGCGGAGAAGATGTCCTGGTTTCTCAGAGAACATTTTGGCAATCCTTCTTCCCTTTACCCTATCGGTCGGCAAGTCAAAGAGATGATCAATGAGGCCAGAGAAACGATTGCCAATGCTCTGGGGGCTCAGAAGCAGGAATTGATTTTTACTAGCTCAGGGACTGAAGCAGATAATTTTGCCCTGCGGGGCGTTATTGATGCTTTTCCTGAAAAAAATGAAATTATCACCTCTACCATTGAACACCCGGCTATTATTCGAACGGCAAATTATCTTGAGAAGAAAGGAGTGAAACTAACCTATGTCCCTGTTGATCGCACTGGATTGGTTGACCTAGATTTCCTCAGAGATTCGATCACTCCCCGGACAGCCCTTATTTCCATCATACATGTTAACAATGAAATCGGAACAATTCAACCCATAGAAACAATCTCCAAGATAGCCAGAGAAAAAGGGATCCTTTTTCATACAGACGCTGTCCAATCTTTCGGCAAGATAGATGTCAATGTCAATGATCAAGGCCTGGACCTCCTTTCCATCTCTGCTCATAAGATTTACGGACCTAAAGGAATCGGTGCGCTCTACGTTCGCAAAGGGACGAACATCTGCCCTCTTATCTATGGAGGTCACCAGGAAAAACAGATGAGGGCAGGCACAGAAAATACCTGCGGCGTTATTGGCTTCAGTGAGGCAGTTCGTATCCTTAAAGAGAAAAGCAAAAAGGACAAGGAGAGAATTGAGAGGCTCTCTGATCGCCTGAAAAAAGGCATTGAGGAGAAGATTACGAAGGTGATATTCAATGGCCATCCGGAAAAGAGGGTAAAAAACACTCTGAACTATGCTTTTCCGGGTTTAGAAGCTGAAGCCATCCTTTTAGCCCTGGCCACCAAAGGAATATGTGTCTCGACCGGCTCAGCCTGTAGTGAAGATTCCGAGGAGGCCTCTCCCATTCTTCTCTCCATCGGACTGAAGCCCGAGATTGCCCGTTCTTCCATCCGCATGTCTCTAGGCCGATTCAACAGCGATGAAGATATTGATATTGTCCTTGAGGAACTTCCCGAAATAATAGAAAAGTTGCGGAAAATATCAGCTTTTGAGCCAGAGTAAGAGGAATAAGACAATTAGACTTTTTTATTGGCAGTCCTGATCAAGAAGTTGATAGAAAATGATTATTGTCGGAGAGAGACTGAATTCCAGCAGAAAAGTTGTCCTTGATGCTTTTTTGGCCAGGGATGAAAAATTCCTTCAAGAGCAAGGGCAAAAGCAGGAGCAAGCCGGAGCCCATTATATCGATCTCAACACGGCCACTCTTCTGGACAAAGAAGTGGAGACACTCTGTTGGGCTATACCTTTGCTCGAGAAAGTGCTGAGCATTCCTCTTTCTCTTGACACTCCAAATCCCGAAGCTATGGCAGAAGCCTTAAAGATCTGCCAGAGAAGAGCTATCCTCAACTCTCTGACTGGTGAATCAAGAAAAATCAAGGCCCTTCTCCCCCTCCTCAAGGATCTTAAACCCCAGCTGATTGTTCTCTGCCTGGATGATGAGGGCCTGCCAAAAACAGCTGAGTCCAGCCTGGCTATTGCCAGCAAAATGGCAAATTTGCTGATAAAAGAAGGAATTGACTCTAAAGATATCTTTATCGATCCCCTCGTTCACCCTCTTGCCGTAGACTGGAAATCTGCTTCCCTTTTTCTTTCTTCCCTGGAGTTGATAAAGAAAAATCTGCCTGAGCTGAAGACAATTGCTGGTTTGAGCAATGTCTCTTTTGGCCTTCCCCAAAGAAAACTCTTGAATCGGACTTTTCTTGTCCTTGCCCTGAGCCACGGCCTGGATGCTGCCATCTGTGACCCTCTTGACAAAGAATTTCAAGCAGCGCTTCATGCTTGCCAGGCTCTCCTTGCAAAAGACCCCTCCCTCAAGGATTATCTTAGATTTCAAAGAGAAAGAATCAGGAAGTAGAAACTCCAGCTTTTTTAGGTATTGTTTATCTGAAAGCCTTTTCCTCTGATCTGCTTCACCTGATTGAGGTAAGTCTTTCTCACCTCCAGGAAAAATTTTTGATATGCCTCTTTCTTATAGTCCGGATAAGTCCAGCTGAGGGTAATGATACCTTTCTTTGTAAATAATAACTCAAGGTGGGCATAGATTCCCTGGCCGAGGGGAATCCGATGAGCAAAGTCTTTGGCAGTGGCCATGATTAAAGCCGAAGAACTCAGGTAACCAGGGTCGAGATTTACAACTCGAAAATTCTCTTTCATCTCCTCTTTTATTTTTTTTTCTAGACTATTCGTTTGAATTTTAATTTCGCTCAATTTCTCGGGCGCAAAGAGGGAAGCGAAGCTCAAAAACTCTCTCTTTAGATTTTTCCCCATCTGTTTTTCGTAATAATCTGTAAGATCAAACTCAAAAAAAGGACTCCTCAGATCAATCTGTCCAAAGAGCTCGAGGAGACGCTCTTCTGCTTTGTTAAAAAAGATTTTTTGAGAAGAAATAATTCCACAGATGAGCTTTACAGGAGCAAAAGGTTTTGCCTCAGCCATTTTTTTTCAAAATGAATGAATTCGGGGTGAGACATTATCATAGGGTAGACCGTAAATCAAGTTCAGATAAATAAATAGGGGGAATTCGAGCGCCCTGTGCGGGCTGAAGCCACCCCTAGCCCCCGAACCCCGGGGAACCAGTCCCGTCGGTTCCCCCCATCGGAGAAGCCGAATCTTCGAAGGGGGTCCAGGGGGATATTTCCTCCTGGTCGCAGGCCGAAGGCCGAGTAGGGGAGGCAGCGAGTCTTCGAGCGTTGGAAGGGGACTCAGAGTCCTCTCCAAGGCAGCGGGTCCCCCCTCCGCTACGGGGGCCTCAGGGCGGCATCCATCCCGCCCAATATGGGATGTCACACGAATTATTGCCTTCA
>CAZPAX010000078.1:0-10240 GCA_964584535.1 uncultured Eubacteriales bacterium | reverse complement strand
CCTCTGACTTCTACCGTGTGAAGGTAGCACTCTACCCCTGAGTTAATCGCCCACTCTGTTATTTTTATTCGATTTTTCTCTGATTGTCAATTTTCTCGATCCAAGAAGTTTAATAGAAAAAGAAAGATTGCGTCACTTCGTTCGCAATGACTGCTATTGCCTGCCTATGTAATATTGACAATATGTTTTTTTCCCTTTATAAATAGAGCAATGGCCATAAAAAGGTGCCCCTATTGCAAGGCGATCATAGACGAGGAACAGAAATACTGCGCCAACTGCGGAACTCAGCTTCTTTTTCCAGAGGATGAATTCATCGAAGAAGAAATTCCTGGAGAGAAAATCGAAGAAAAGGAATTTGAGAAGGAAGAAGAAAAAGAAGAAGCGCTTGCTGAAGAAGAACCAGAACTGCCTTTAGAAGAAAGAGAGGAAGAAGAGGAAATAAAGGCAGAAGCTTTTGAAGAGGAGAAAGTAGAAGAGGCAGAAGAAATAACAACTGAATCTCTTGAGCGCCCGAAGCTGGAGAAAGATAGGAAAAAGGTTGAGGAAGAAATTAGGGAAGAAGTAACAGAAGAGAAAATTGAATTGAAGACTCCAGGATCCATCCCAGAACAGGTGCCAGAAGAGGAGAAAGAGGAACTTCGTTTCAAAACCAAAGATTTAGAAGATAAGATTTCATCCCCCTCGACAGAGGAAAAAGAAGAGATAGAGAGAATCTTGGCCTCGATCCGGGAAGAACAAGAGGAAAAGAAAACTCCTGCACATGAGGAAAAGACTCCTACCCCCCGCGAAATTATCAAAGAGAGAATTTTAAAAGTCGAGAGCGAGCTTCCTCCCTGGGTGGAGAAAATGAAAGAGACACTTCCTCCTGAGATTCCAGAAAGTGAAGAAAAAATAAGAGAGAAAGCTTTTGAGATAAAAGTAGACTTACTTCGTAAAGATGAAGAGGAAGAAAAGGAAACGAAGGAAATGGAGATGCCCAAAGTAGATAAAGGAACGGGCCTTCCAGAAATTATCGAACAGAGACGGCTTCCTTTTGATCAGCAAATAGAAGAAAAATGGGGAGAGCGGAAAAAGGAAGGAGTGCCTTCTCGATTGAGTTCAAAGCTTAAGGCTAAAGCATTCGATATTCTCTGTGTTACAGCATTCTGGCTTGTTTCAATTTTACTTGCCTCTCGAGTTTTGGCTGTTTCTCTCTTTCAGTTGTTCTCCGCTTCAGCCTTATCCCTGCTCACTTTTTATCTTATTCTTGCCGCCACCTACTTTTTTCTTTTTCTTTTCTTTCTAGGCGAGACCCTAGGTGATTGGATTTTTTCTAAAGAAGCCTAGTTCAGATCTCCTTGCCGAAGATGAAGTCTTTTCCCAGAAATTTTTCCCTGGCCCGCTCGTCTGAGGCAATCTGGGAAGGGCTGCCCTCAATCAATATTTCACCTTCATCGATGATGTAGGCGCGGCTAGCGATTTTAAAAGTGTCATAAACATTGTGGTCAGAGATGACGATGCCGATTCCGCGTTTTTTCAGTTGCAGCAGTATCTTCTGGAGCTCGAGTACTGTCAGCGGGTCAATTCCAGTGAAAGGCTCATCGAGGAGGAGAAACTTTGGCTTAAGAATGAGAGAACGGCAGATCTCCAGCCTCCGCCTCTCACCCCCGGAGAGGCTGTGGCTGGATTGTTTCGCCAGAGGCAAAAGACCGAGCTCCTCCAGAAGTTGCTCTGAGATTTTCTTCCTTTCCTCCTTCGGATAAGGCTGAAGCTCAAGCACCAACTTGAGATTTCCCTCCACAGAAGCTTTGAGGAAGACCGAGTTTTCCTGAGGAAGATAGATGATTCCCTGGAGTGCCCGAAGGCTGGATGAATCCTGGGAAATTCTTTTTTCTCCAAGATAAATCTCGCCGCTATCAGGCTTGAGGAGGCCGACAATCATCTGGAAGATAGTTGTCTTTCCGGCGCCGTTTCTTCCCAGAAGACCAACGATTTCGCCTTGATTAATCTCGATGTTCACGGCCTTGACAACAAGACGGCTGTCGAAGCTTTTCTTCAGATTCTCTGCTCTGAGGGCAGGCATTGCTCTCTTGTTATTCATTGGCTAAAATACTAAAGGCATTCGAGTTAGCTGTCAAGACGCCATGAAGAAAGTCATCAGTGCCTCGAGGAGGACAGATCTTGTCGCTCATTTTTCGCCTTGGCTTTCTTCTGTGATCAGACAGGAAAAATCCCGAGTTTTCGGGCCTTCTGGCCATGTCTATACAGTCGATCTCAGCCCCAGTGTTGTACACACTTTTGTCCTCTGGTCAAAGAATTTTTCAAATCTTATCCAGAATGAAAACAGATTATTGGATGCCCTCAAGAAATATGATCAACTCTACTTTCATTTCACTATAACTGGTCTGGGAGAATCCTTTATCGAGAGAGAAGTCCCGCCTGCTTCTGAGGCCTTTTTTCAGCTTGAATCTCTGCTGACCATAGCTGGCCTGCCGGAGAGAGTGTCTATTCGCTTTGACCCTGTTGTCTACTGGAAGGAAGAAGGAAAGCTTAAAACGAACATCCATTTTTTTGAGGAGCTGGCGCCAAAAGTGAGTGCTTTGGGAATAAAGGATATCCGGTTCAGCTTCACCCAATGGTATGGAAAAGCGCAGAGGCGGGCGGAAAAGCATGATTTTTTATATGTTGATCCTTCGCTGGAGGAAAAGAAGAAAGGGGCTCGCTATCTGGCCCGGATAGCCAGCGACCATAAATTGAATCTTTTTGCCTGCTCGCAGGATTTTCTGGCAGATGTCCCCGGAATTTTGCCCTCGTCCTGCATTGATGGCCATCTTCTCCAGAAACTCCATCCATCCACCGAGCCTGTATCCCTAAAAAAAGATGGCAGTCAGCGCAGAGAATGTCAGTGCACGGAATCCATAGATATTGGCAGCTACAGCCAGTCCTGCCCACATAGTTGTCTTTACTGCTATGCAAACCCAAGAGTTTAAATTCCCAGGGAAAGCCTCTCGGCCAGGGCAGGAGGCAGGTTCGCCTCAATGATCTTCCTCTGAGTCTCTTCTCTGTCATACTCGAGGCGGTAGAATTTGATTTTTCGAGCCTGGGAATCATAGATAGCGCAGGCAGCCAGGGGGTTTCTGTCCCGGGGCTGTCCTACAGAGCCAGGATTAATGAGATACTGGACGCCCTTCTCAATCTTTATTTCATTGGAATTTCCAATGAGAAATGTTTCTTCAACCACATTTTCCCTTTTTGTGTAGATAAAAGGGAAGTGGGTGTGGCCGAAAAAGCAGATGGGAGTCAGGAAATAATTGAAAGCTTCTGCAGCGTCAGATTCTCCAAAGATATAATAGTCTTCGTCAAAAGGGCTGCCATGGCAGATGGTGATTGTCTCATGGACGATCTGGGGACCCTTTTTCAAGCGGAGCAGAAAATCGCTGTTCTTTTTCAGAATATGCTTCTTTGTCCAGTAGATGGCAGAGGCAGCGATGAAATTGAATGTTTCGATCGAGTCAAGCCCACAGACAGCCTTGTCATGGTTTCCCCTGATCATGGAGATTGGCTTAAGGGTGTGGATTTTTTGAATAATTTCATTGGGAGATGCTCCGTAGCCAACAATATCGCCAAGAAAAATATAATAGTCGATTTTCTTTTTTTGAATAAACTTGAGAACCGCAAGAAAGGATTCTAAATTTCCGTGGATATCGGCAAAGAGTAAATAGCGCATCTTCAGTTTTCTTTCATTTTCTCTAGTGTCTTGAAAAGCTTATGAGCCTCAAAGGAGCTTCTGACTAGAGGTCCGGAGGCTACATCTTGAAACCCCAAATGCAAAGCCTTCCTCTTCAATTGATGGAATTCTTCTGGCGTATAGTATTTTCGGACAGGCGCACTTTCTTTTGTCGGTTGGAGATACTGGCCGATGGTGAGAAGGTCGCAGGAGACACTCCTCAGGTCAGAGAAAGTCCTGAGAATTTCCTCCTCTTTTTCTCCGAGGCCAACCATTAGTCCCGATTTTGTGATGGCTCCTTTTCGTTTCAGCCTGTGGAGGACTCGAAGAGATCTCTGGTAATTTTTTCGAAGCCTGTTGATTTGAGGATAGAGGGCTTCGACAGTTTCCAGATTGTGGTTGACGATATCCGGCCTAGCTTCCAGAACTCTATCCAGGGCTTGCTCATCTCCCTGGAAATCAGGCATGAGGACCTCGACTTTTGTTTCAGGTCTTCTTTTTTTAATGGCTCTGATGGTTTGAGCAAAATGTAATGCGCCGCCGTCAGGAAGGTCATCCCTGGTAACAGATGTGATCACAGCGTATTCGAGGTCAAGCAAAGCAACAGCCTCGGCCACCTGATCAGGTTCTTGGCTGGAGGGCGGCCAGGGCATCCCTTTCTTAACAGCGCAGAAAGTGCAGCCTCGGGTGCAGGTATCTCCCAGAATCAAGAAGGTTGCTGTTTTTCGATCCCAGCACTGGGCGATATTGGGACATCTGGCACTGCGGCAGATCGTATTCAACTTATGCTTTTTCAGGACATCCTGGACAAAAAAGAAATTTTGATTTGAAGGGAGACTAACCTTTAACCAAAAGGGCTTCTTCCTAGTTCTTACCTCTTCGCTGATAAACAAGAGTGTTCCTTTTTATGCAAAAAACCATTAAAAAATTCGCTTTCCCTGATAATAACCGATTGAGGTGAGAGCGAGATGTCTCAGTACTCGAGTTCTCTTTCTCTCTTGAGGCGTCTCCTCATCCGCTTGCGAGCTTGAGCTTCCTTCATCCGTTTTCTTTCGCCAGGTTTGTAGTAGACTGAATGCTTTTTTATCTCCTTGATGATTGCTTCCTGTTGAACCCTTCTTTTGAATCTTTTAAGTGCGCTTTCTAACGATTCACCTTCTTCGACAACAACAAACGCCAATGAATTTCACCTCCTTAATTTAGGAGAAATATCTGTCTTTATATCGAAAGAGCCTTGCCTTGTCAAGGGGCTGAATGGGGTCAGACTTTTCTATTTTTTATTATTTACCGAGATACAATCGAGGTTGGGGTCAGGCACCTGACCTCTCGGGGTCAGACATTATCATAGGGGTGAGGGTGAATTAAGGGCATGTACTGTTCTCTTCTCCATGGCAATGTCTGACCCCAAATCTTACCCCAGATGTCTGACCACGAAATCCTTCTTTTCAGTAAATAATAAAACTTTTAAAAGTCTGACCCCAATTGTCGAAATAGGGGTTCGATGTCGACAGGAATGTCTCCGAGCTTCTCAATTGTCTTCTGGGTGAGCTCATCAAGCTGGCCGTAGCGGATGATAAATTGGGCAGCTTCCTCATAGCTTCCTTTTCCCTGCAGAGTGAGAAGGACCTGAGCCAGCTCTTTCACAGCTTCCTTGATTGTGGGAAAGTTGACTTTGAACTTTTCTGATTGTGGCTCATAGAGGAAAGCATTTTTCTCGCGGAGAAAATTGAATTGAAGCAAAGTAGCCAGGCCATGGGCT
This sequence comes from uncultured Eubacteriales bacterium, assembly GCA_964584535.1. Classification (GTDB taxonomy): domain Bacteria; phylum Acidobacteriota; class Aminicenantia; order Aminicenantales; family CAZPAX01; genus CAZPAX01. Next base: position 4,775 of record CAZPAX010000078.1, on the reverse strand, counting down.
TCTCTTGCTCCAAATCTCAGCGACCTGAACATTCCGGCAAGATAGGTGGTGTAGACCTCTTTTTCTTTTTCGGCAGGAATCCATTCTTTTTCCATAAGAAAAGGCACACTATAGAGGCCCAGAACATCTGCTTTGGCTTCTTCCAGCGGAGAATGGAGATCTCTTAGGGCTTTATTCACTGTCGTTCGGCTTCCATCGGCAAGAGTAATGTAGTCCGTGCCAAGAGCATGGCAAATTTCGTGGAGGATGACTTCATTAAAATAAGCCTCAAAAGTAACAAAAGCTACATCCTCGGCCAGAAGGACACGCCTGGATATGGGAATAAGAGATTTATTGAATTTGGCCTCCATCATATTTTTGAGGAAAACTTTCTTGGTGCCTTTTTCTTCCCTCACTTTCTCGTCGTTGGGGAGGACAAAGGCGGATGTCTGGATGCCTGCTTTTGTATCTCCAGCTGTGAAGACTTCAAAAACGACATTTAAGGGAGACTCGAGGCCGCGGACTTTCTGTCCTTTGTATTTTGACTCAACAGGAAGATTTTCCTGCATCTCGTCCAGATAAAGGAGATAGCCTTTTATTTTCTTCATCTCCTCAAAATCATTGATGTAGACAAAGCTTTCGTAAGAAGCTTTGAGGCCATTGAGGCTATCTTCATAGACTTCAAAAGGACCAATAACGATTTCCACCAGGCTATCCTTGACATCAATCCAGAGGCAGTCGCTCTGATAATAATTGTTACTCAAAAGATCAGAAGCTCTCTGTAAAAGATATTTTTTGAGCGAGGGATTGGAGCTGAGTTCTGCGGCTTCCCTTAGATATCTTGCAGCAGGCTCAAGGTCCTCTCTGTATTCCTGGTTATAGGGAATGGCGACGAGCTGGCCGTTTTTCCTTTTTATGACTGTGTAAGGGCTTTCGAACTCCTCCTTGGTCTCAGGATGTTGACTGATAAAATTTGTGAATTCTTCCTTGGTTAAATCAGCGGGATAGAAGCCAGCGCCCAGCGGTTTCAATGATGTGCCGAGAAAAGGCCTGTTTTCATCCTGGCGGTCAAAAGGCCCAAAGTTGATCTTGAGAAAATGGAGATAGTCTTTATCCTCCGGCACGGTGCTCTTTTCCAATTTTTCTTTAATAGCCAACCCCTGAGTAGAGGCCTGTTTCCAGAAAATGTTATCCATAAACATTGAAGCCAGGACAAGCTTCTCCAGAACTTTTTTCTCCTCTTCATTGAGCAGAGTTTCATCGTAGCCTAATTCCGTCGGCGAATATTTAGCCAGGCGGATTTTGATGTCTGGAAGTTTTTGAAGCTCACTCATTTTTTCCGCCTCCTCTCCTTTTCTTGCTTTTGAGCAAGAAGCAAGTCCAAAAATAGAGACGAGTAAAATAATGATTAGATAACTAAGTAGATTCTTTCTTCGATCACTCATCATTTCTTCTCCCTTTTTCTTAACTTATATCCTGCCTTGCGAATACAGGCTAGAGCAGTGATTTTCATCGGCTCGAAAAGAGGCACAGGAAGGGCTTCTTCCTTTAAAACAAGAGGGACTTCTGTGCAACCGGCAATTATTGCTTGTGCGCCTCTTGCGACAAGCTTCTGGGCAACTTCTAAAATGAGTCTTTTAGGATGACCTGATGTTTGACCTGCTTTTATCCCCTCTTTTCCAAAAATTGCTTCCATCACCTGTTTCTGCTCTTGCCGGCCGGGACAAATAATATCTATCCCTTTTTTGGCAAATGTCTTATGGAAAAGCCTCGATTCCAGAGTACCAGTCGAGGCAATCAATCCTGTTTTCCTCAAATCAGGATATTTTTTCTGGGCATAGCGGAGAGTTTCCTCAACAAGGCTGAGAAAAGGAATTTTTTCTCTGGCCTTAATCTGAGGGTAATAGAAATGGGCTGTCAGACAGGGCATAACAATAAAATCTGCTCCTGCCTGGCGCAGAATTTTTGTCCCTCGAAGGAGCGCAGAAAGAGGGCTTGGGCCTCGCTTGAGAATGGCATCTGTACGGGGAGGAACCCTGGGATTGCTGTAAATAATCAGAGGAATGTGATTCTGGTCTTTTTGGGCTTGGGTGTTTTTAATGATTAATTCGAAGAAATAAGCGGTAGCTTCTGGTCCCATCCCTCCCAGGATTCCAATCGTTTTTTTCACTTCTTTTGTTCCTTTGGCATAATTTCTTTTAATTTTTCAAGAGGCAAAGCTTGGACAATATGACCGTCCTTGCCTTCCATTGTCTGGGCTTTGAATAGGGAATTGAGAATAGCTTCCTCTGTTGCCTCGGCCGCAGCTAAAAAAAGAGGTGACATCTGGTCATTTCTAAGGATTGTCGTTTGCTGGGTAGGGGAGGAGGAGTGGTTGGGGATTCTCAATTCCTTGGCAGTAGAAAAAGCTATGGCATAATCTCCACTTGCATTGGAATAGAAGCCACCTGTCCGGGCAATTCCGAGCAAAGCCCGCTTGGCCAGGCGCTTCAGGTTGCGGCTGTCCAGGGGAGCATCTGTGGCCACAACAACCATGCATGAGCCTTCTGAGTTGAGCTCGATATCCTTTTTCAGGAAGTAATCGCCCAACACAGTTCCCAGCTCGAGCCCGTCAATCTGGAGGATTCCTCCGTGATTAGTCTGAACGAGTACACCCACAGTATAGCCTCCACGCTGTGAAGGCAGGCGCCGCGATGAAGTCCCAATTCCTCCCTTGAAATTAAAACAGATCGTTCCTGTTCCTGCCCCCACTGAGCCTTCTTCGACTGGTCCTGATTGGGCTTTGCCAATGGCTTCAAGGATATGCTCTTTTTTGACATGTTTACCCCTTATATCATTCAGCCAGCCGTCATTTGTTTCTCCAACAACTGGGTTGACAGATCCGACTTTTTTGTTTCCTGGAAAAGAGAGAGTGTAGTCAATCACAGCTTCAGCTGCGGTAGGGACACTCAGAGTGTTGGTCAGAATGATCGGAGTTTCTAGATTTCCCAGTTCTTCAACCTGAGTGTATCCTGTCAGTTTGCCAAAGCCATTGGCGATACATATAGCTGCCGGGACTTTTTCCTGGAAGAGGTTGCCGTCATGGGGAAGGATGGCAGTTACGCCAGTGCGAATATTTTTTCCCTGGATGAGAGTGACATGTCCCACTTTAACAGCGGAGACGTCTGTAATAGCATTTAAGGGACCTGGGCTGAGGACTCCTGTTTTGATTCCGAATTCTCTAAGGCGTGGCCTTTCCTGGGAAGAAAGAGTGGCTGTGCTAAAGGCAAAAAAGACAAGCAAAGAAAAAACCAAAGTTTTCATTTTTTTGTCTATCCCTCTCCTTGCAAGGATGGCTCGTGTGCTCCAAGCAATTTCAAAGAAAGCTACAATAGCCAGCATTCAGGCTCGCAAGAATAGCTGCTTATTAGCAGGAGATATGATACACAGGCTTCAGCTAAAGAGCAAGGAATTCCCTAGATTGCCGATAGAAAATTGTCTTTGCGAGCGAAGCGAAGCAATCTCAGTTTAGTTTGATGGGATCGCCACGCACCCAATGGGTGCTCGCGATGACGGGGATAGCCCTTTCCTAACGGCAATTTTGAGGAATTCAGAAATTCCAGATGAGACGTAATCTTTCCCTTTTATCCAAGCGGGTCAGGCCTTCTGCTTTGGCAGCCTCCAGAGCTTCGCTGTACTCCTCCTGGGTTATTCTTCGGGAAAGAGGAGAATTGTAAGGGATGTCGCCGCAGGGATAGTACTGATCCATGATATTGACATAGACATTTTTTGAGATCTCAGAAGCCAGAAAATGCATGACTTCCTTTGTTCCTGCCATTCCTCTGGGAAGCACAAGGTGGCGGACAAGAAGTCCTCGCAGAGCTATTCCTCTCTCGTCCAGAACAAGGTCTCCAACCTGACGTTGCATCTCTTTTATAGCCAACCTAGCAACTTGAGGATAATCCGGAGCATTCGCGAGCGCCTCAGCAGCATCCAAGGTGCTGAATTTAAAATCAGGCATGTAGATATCAAAGACTCCGTTCAGAAGTTTGAGAGTTCGAAGAGAATCATATCCGCCTGTGTTGTAGACAAGAGGCACAGAGAGTCCTTTTTCTAAGGCCAGAGGAAGAGCCTTCAATATCTGAGGGACATAATGGGTGGGAGTCACGAAATTGATGTTGTGGCAGCCTAGGCGCTGAAGCTCGACCATCATCTCCGCTAATCTTTCAAAGGGAATCCTCCTTCCTTCTCCCAGATGGCTTATAGAATAGTTCTGGCAGAAAAGGCACCTCAGGTTGCAATGGGTGAGGAAAATTGTCCCTGAACCGTGAATGCCGACAAGAGGTCTTTCTTCACCAAAATGAGGGGAGCAGGAGGAGACCTCAGGAATAAAGCTTGCGCAGCAATATCCTTTTTCTCCCTTGAGACGATTTACCTTGCAGACCCGTGGGCAGATTGTACACTTTTCCAGAATTTGGAAGGCCTTTTCAATTCTTTCCGGAAATAAGCCCTGGCGGTAAGTCTGGAGGTAAGCAGGCTCAAATTTTTTGGGTTTCGTTTTCATCGCTAATTCTGACCCTGAATTATAGCACAAAAAAATTCTTAAATATTCCTGATTACTATTCCAATTTGTTTCCTGTTCAGCTTTTCAGGCTAATTCATACACGAAGTACAGTGAACAATGGCGAATAAGCCCGAGTTTTTCGATACTTGACTTTCAGAATAATCGGACTAAAATAGAACTATGATTAAAAGGTACCTGCTTGACGAGCTTAAAGATCATCTTTCAAAGCCAGAAATTAGTTTTATTGTCGGCC
>CAZPAX010000077.1:0-10490 GCA_964584535.1 uncultured Eubacteriales bacterium | reverse complement strand
TATCTCGTTCAACATGGCCTGGCTTTGCCAGAAGAGAAAGACCCTAAAAGGCCGCTGAGCTTGGAAGGGAGGAATGAGACAGAGAAAGTGGCAAATTTTTTAAAGTCAAAAAATATCCACATCGCCTGCCTCTGGCATAGTGCAAAAACCAGGGCTTTGGAGACAGCTGAGATTATCTTAAAAGCCATTTCCTGTCCTCAGATTCGCCAAAGAAACGATCTCAATCCTTTAGATCCAGTGGAGAAGCTGCCTCAACAAATTTTATCTTTAGACAAGGACCTGATGATTGTCGGGCATCTGCCTCACCTCGAAAAGTTAGCGTCTTTGCTTCTTGCAGGATCAGAAAGCAGTGAGATTATAAGTTTTAAAAATTCGGGAGTTGTCTGCCTGGAATATTCTGAAAGGTGGAGACTCTCCTGGATGATTATCTCTGATATAATTTAATCTCACCCACCTTGACTTATCGCTCGAAAGATAATAGAAAAATAAGAAAAGGAGGACATATGAAACAATCAAGGAGGGATTTTTTTAAAACATCTATTACATCTTTTGCCTTCATCGGAGCTACGAGCAAAGGACTTCTCTCTGAAACTGGGATTTTTAAAGGCGAGAATAAAGAGCCTCTTTTTCCCGGAGAGGACAGGCTCCCGGTTGAATGGTACAGGAAGACCATAAACAGATTTCAGGAAAAACTAAATGGGGCAAAAGCAGATGGGATGCTCATAGCCGATCCAGACAATATTATCTATCTCACAGGCTACTTTTTTACGCCAACAGAAAGGCCTTGCTATCTCTGGGTTCCGGCAAAAGGCGAGCCATTCCTCTTTGTCCCTGGCCTTGACCGTGACCTTGTCTCCACCTGGTGGGTCAAGGAATATGAAATCTATTTTGATTTTCCAGAAGCGGAAAGCGGAGGCTTTGATAATCCCAGAGGAACAGCTGATCTCCTTCAGATAGCTTTGAAGGCCATTGAAAAAAGGGGTTACGAGACAAAGGTCATCGGTCTTGAGTTTGATCCAGGAAAAAAGATGACAGACAGGATGAAGAAAGCCCTGCCCAATTCAAGGTTCGTTGATATCGGTCAAATCCCCCTAGATATGAGAATCGTTAAAACTCCTGAGGAAATTGCTTTGATGAAGAGAGCTCTAAGCTACCACGATAGAGTCCTTGAGTTTGCCAGAAAATACATTCTCCTCAAGGGAACAGATGCCACAGATTTCGACGTCGCTGAAGCAGCCACTCAATACGGAAATGATCTTCTCTTCCGTGATATAAAAAGGGATGGCAGACCTCATACAGCAGTAGGCTCAAGGGTCTCGATTTCGACAAGATGCGGTGTCGGCACTGCCTATCCCCATCCCAATCAATTCCATCATAACAGAATCAAGAAGGGAGATGCCCTTCAAATTTCAGGAGGAACACGGATTGGAGGATACGGAGGCGAAGGCTACCGGGCAATGCATATAGAGCCAATCCCTGATCAGGCAAAGAAAATGTGGCAAGTCCACACAGAGATGACTCTCATGCAGCATGAGCTTCAAAAAGAAGGAGCCCTGGCCAGGGACATCGCTAAGGCCATTCTCGATCATGCCCGCAAAGCAGGATTGGAAAGATACATCTATCACAGGCCAGCCCATGGAATTGGCATGGAAGGACATCAGCTTCCCTATCTCAGCCTCGGGGATCAAACAGTTCTTATAGAAGGAATGACTTTCTCTAATGAGCCAGGGCTCTATGATCCTGAGGCAGGCTATGGCTACAATCACGGCAATACAGTTGTGACTAGAACAAAAAGAGGCGAATGTCTCAATGAGACTCCATTAACCAAAGAATGGTGCTGGCTTAAGCTTTAAGGAGGCTGTCATGGAAACCAAGGTTGTCCGCATCGAGAAGCCTGAGGACATGAATTTTATCCTCGGCCAATCCCATTTCATTAAAACAGTGGAAGACATCCATGAAGCCATCGTGACTACAGCTCCCCAGATGAAGTTTGGCCTTTCCTTCTGTGAATCATCTGGGCCAGCCCTGGTCAGACACTCTGGAAATGATGAAAAACTCATTGAGATCGCTAAGAAGAATGCTCTGGCCATTGGAGCAGGGCACTGTTTTTTGATTTTCATGGAGAATGGCTTCCCTATCAATATCCTCAATACAGTCAAGAACGTGCCTGAGGTCTGCCATATATTCTGTGCCACAGCCAATCCAGTTGAAGTCATCGTAGCCGAGACAGAGCATGGGAGAGGAATATTGGGTGTAATTGACGGGCTTAAGACAAAAGGGATAGAAGAAGAAAAAGATATTAAAAAGAGAAAAGAATTTCTCAGAAAAATCGGCTACAAATTTTAGATCAAGGCCAAGAAGGCGAAAGCGCTTTCAGGATCTCTTTTCCGAACTCAAGACACTTGCTCTTGTCCGTGTGATCATAGTTTTCAAAAGGCCTATTGCTCCTCTTATAATAATCCTCCAGAGTCTTGTAATCCTCAGGTGAAAGAAGCTCTTTTTTCTGCCAGCCATTAAAGGCCCTGCTAAAGGTGGGAGTCGCCTCGCATTTTGAAGCAAACATATCGAGATATCTCTGGGCAGAAGAAACTGGAGCCCCACAGACAACAAAGAGAGCCAATAATTTCTCCTTTATCTCGGCTTTATGACTTTCCAGAAAAGGAAGCATATCCTGGTGAAGCTGGCCGAAGTAGATGCCAGAGCCAAGGATGAGCAAGTCATAGGCAGCTAAATCCCCGACTTCCTTAACAGACTTAACAACAGCTTTCCCCTCCATTCCTTCAGCAATCCAGTTGGCGGTCTGGGCAGTACTCCCGTAGCGGGAGGCATAGATAATTGCCACTTTTTTCTCTGCCAAAGAAACATTCAGGCTCAGATCATCTGCTTGAGATGCTGTGCTGAGAGCCAGGAGACTGGCGACAAGGCCTGCCATCAAAATGATTGAAGCTTTTCTCTTCATAACAACCTCCATTTTATTGTCCAAATAAGACGCTTATTCTCTAAGAAATATATGTTTATACCAAAAAGAAAAATCCCTTGTCAAATCAACGGTATTTTTTAACCGCCTCATACATGGCGACAATGTTTTGAGGCGGGACATTGGGCATGATGTTGTGGACTTGTGTAAAGACAAATCCCCCGCCCTCGGCAAATATCTCCAGGCGCTGCCGGACATGCTCCTCTATTTCCTCTTTTCTTGGGGAGGGAAGAATTTTTTGTGTGTCGCAGCCTCCTCCCCAGAAAGTAATGTCCTTGCCGAACTCGCGCTTGAGTCTTTGCGGGTCCATTCCTTTAGCACTTGTCTGGACAGGATTTATGATCTCGACTCCAATCTCAATGAGATCTGGCAAGAGCTCGGCAACAGCTCCGCAGGAATGAAAAAAGAGGTGAAAGCGAGAGCGCTTTCTCACTTCTTCAAAGATGAGGCGATGGCGAGGTTTGAAAATCTGGCGGTAGGCTTTGGGTGAAATCTGAGTCGAAAGCTGAGTTCCCAGGTCATCTCCCATCTGAATAATCTGAACATAACCTTCAATGGCATCCAGGAATTTCTCAAGGTTCTGAAGATGAATCTCAAGCAGTTTATCAAGCAGAGCCTCAACCTTCCTGGGATTTTCAGCAACGTCAAGGAGAAACTGATCAAACCTGCATAGATATTGACCCCATTCAAGCAGGTTCCCGCCAAAGCCAGCCATGAGAGCATAATCTGTTGTTTCATAAAGATGCTTTGCCTTTTTTCTTATTTCGCTCAAATGTTCCGCACTCAAAGGCTTATGCCAGGGAGCTACGGGAAAGGCTGCCCAGGTCACTTTCTCCATTGATTCTGGCAATTGATCCAATACAGAGAGATCTTTGCCGTTCCAGTCGAGAAGAGGAAAGAAAGTCTGGTTGAGGTAAAAAGTGCCTTTGGGCATGACCCCAATCGTTTCTCCATCCACACTCTTGGCCAGCCAGCCTCCAGCTTGATCCGGAATAAGATTTGCATAGCCAGGAATTTTAGCCGGCGAGCCATCTGGCAAGCAAAAATCCTTCCAGTCGCTTTCTTTCTCAAGAAATGCCCTTCCTATGTCTATGACATCAGATTCAACAAAATCCAGAATCGCTTCATCTGGCTGGGCCAGTTGCTGGACAACATCATAGACTAAAACTTCTCCCTTTTTTATTCCTAAATACTTTATCAACTGACTGTAAGCTATGGCCGTAATGCCTGTAGAGCGCATACCAGCCAGGTCAATGGGCACCCGGTCTGGCTCCTGATGCCTGATGGTCCTCAGCACTCTCTCCCGGCCAGTCATCTTTTATTCTCTCTTTTTTTGCTCGCCATTAATGGCTTATACCAGGTGAAGTAGAGAACAATGGACAGGGAAAGAGCGATAAAAAAATAAATAGAAGCCTCTCTGAATTGGCGTCCAACGAGATACATTGGAGCGACCCAGAGAGAGAAAAGCCAGAAGACACCGACAGCCACATTGAGGAGATCAAGGCTAAAAGGCTTTTCTTTTTTGAAGCCAGGATTGAGGTTTCTCACCTTATCTTTAACTGGCTTCCAGAGGCCTGAAGGTTGGACAGTCAGATAAAATTCTACGAGAATTCGCTCATCTGTTGGCGGCGTCAAATAAGAAGCAAGAATGGCGGCCAAGAAGCCTGCCCCGGCGATGAGCGGGAAATAGATGTACAAGGGAGCAGAGGAAAAGAAAATAGCTTGGACAAAGGAGGCAAGAATTCCAACCATAACACCTGCAGTAAAGCCCCAGCCATTCAGCCGCCACCAATACCAGCGTAAGAAATTGGGAAGCAGGACTCCAGCACCCAGGGCTGCCATAATCCACTGGAATATTTTGTGAATGGAGGTGGCTGTCATGCCTATGACAATGCCTGTAGCGATGAGCAGCATGGAAGAGAAATAGCCTGCATGGACAAGCTGTCTGGAGGTGGCTTTGGGTTTGAGATATTTTTTATAGATGTCGACGACCAAATAGGAGGCGCCGGCATTGACTGTGGAGTTGAATGTCGACATGAAAGCGGCAAGGAGTGCAGCCAGGACAACTCCTCGAACGCCAAGGGGAAGGAAATCCTTTATTACAGCAGGAAGGACGTGCTCATAGTCGCTCACACCCTTAAACCCACTCAAAAAAAGGACAGCTATGCCCATGGCCATTGGCCAGCGCAGTGTATGGAGCGCGCCCCAGAGCAAGCCTAATTTGGAAGCATCCTTCTCATTTTTGGCGGAGAGAAAGCGCTGGAAATCATAAAGCTGTTCAGGCCCTCCAAAGCAGAGGAGCAATCCTTTACTTACCCAGGCGATAGTCAGTGCGCCGAAGAGAAAAAATTCTGTTTCTCCAAGGACAGGTTCCTTCCAGTGGACAGCGAGGCTGAACCATCCGCCAGAAAGCTTTTCTCCCAGGGTTGCTAGATTTATATGGCTGAAGCCGATAAAGGCAATGATCAGGGCACCGATACTCATGATTACAGTCTGGATGACTTCAGTCAGGATGATGGAATGAAATCCGCCAAAGATGATGTAGATTCCAGTAAGTCCAAGAATGAGCGCTGAACAGAGGCCCCTTGAAAAAGGCAAATATTCCATTCCAAACTTCCCCATGCCCACAGCATCATAGCCGAGAAAGCTGGTCGCGGTAACAATGGCCAGAATTGTATAAGCCAGGCGGGCTGACTGGCCAGCCGTATCCTCGCCAAACCTCGTCTTCATCCATTCAGCAGCAGTGAGGACTTTGGACCGGTTTATCCACCTCCCCATGAAGGCGGCAAAGAAAACAGGCATTGTGAAACCCCAGAACCACTGATGCCACATGGCCTTCATGCCCATAATGCAGAGGAGAGAAACAATCCACATCGTGCCAGTAATGTCCCAGTTGGAGGAAGATCCGGACATGGCTATCATCCACCAGGGCATTTTTCTTTCAGCGAGAAAATAAGAATCGACCCCTCTCGAAGCCAGCCTTTTCGTCCACAAACCGATGCTGATCATGGCCAGGAGATAAATTGAGACGATAAGAAGATCGATGATTCCAAGTCCGTTCATATTCGAAAACAAGGACAGGCGCTCGGATATTTTTCTCGGATAGTTTTCCCCAATATAAGGTAAAAAGTCAAGAAAGAGGATAAATTATTCCGTTTGCTTAAGATATTTTTTTTTGTATAATACCTGCCTTTAAGCCAAAAATGTTCAGCACTATTTTTGGGCTCATTATCTTCCCTTTTTTGATTATTGCTCTATCCTTATATGTTGCTCTCAAAAAGGAAAGAAAAGGGGGAAAAAAAAGATGAGCAACTTGACTTCAGGCTCCAACATCTGGGCTCTTGTTGCTTTCCTTCTCTACCTGGCCATGATGGTCGCCATCGGCATCATCACAACCCGCTTCTCCTCGACGGGAATTGGAGAATTCTTCCTTGGCGGAAGGAAGATGAAGAGCTTCGTTGTTGCCCTGGCTGCTGTCAGCTCAGGTCGTTCTGCTTGGCTGGTAATTGCTGTCTCAGGCATGGCCTTCACCAGAGGTGCATCTTCGATCTGGGCAGTTGCCGGCTATATCCTCATGGAGCTCTTTCTTTTCGTCTATCCCGGAAGAAGGCTCAGATATTTCACCGGAAAGATGGACAATCTGACCATTCCCGATTACCTGGAGTCGAGATTAGCGGATAGAACTCATCTGGTCAGGATATTTTCCCTCATCCCTATTCTCATCTTCATGGTCGCCTATGTTTCAGCCCAGTTCAATGCTGGAGGAAAATCCCTTTCAGCAAGCTTCGGAGTAACAAAGTTTGAAGGAGTTCTCATCACTTCTGGAATTGTTCTCTTTTATACCATGATGGGAGGATTTCTGGCCGTCTGCCTCACTGATGTCGTCCAGGCCCTCTTTATGATTTTTGCACTGCTTATCCTTCCTATTATCGCCATAGCTGATTATGGCGGCCTTCAAGTTCTCTTCTCATCGCTAAAAGAATTTTCTCCACAGCATATTGATCCTTTTTCCATATCCCTAGGTGCCTTCTTAAGCTTCATCGGGATAGGACTGGGCTCTCCTGGAAATCCCCATATCCTGAATAAATATATGTCCATTGAAAACCCAGAAAGATTGAAAATAACAGGCTTTATTGGAACAGTGTGGAATGTGCTCATGGCCTGGGGAGCTGTTTATATCGGACTGGTTGGAAGGGCATTTTACAGAGATGTCTCCCTGCTCCCTGGAAAAGACCCAGAAAATATCTATACCCTCCTTGGCAGCCAGCATCTTCATCCTTTTATTTTTGGATTGACTCTTTCTGCTATTTTTGCCGCTATCATGTCCACAGCTGACTCCCAGCTCCTTGTGGCCTCCTCAGCTATAATCAGAGATGTCTACCAGCAGACTCTCATCAAGGGAAAAGAAATATCTCAGAAGACTCTTGTTTTCTGGAGCAGAGCCGTAACCTTCATCATCACTATAATTGCCCTTGTTTTTGGAGCCCTAGCCACCAAGCTTGTCTTCTATCTTGTTCTTTTTGCCTGGGGAGGCCTAGGTGCTGCCTTTGGCCCCTCCATACTCCTCAGCTTCTATTGGAAGAAAATTACCAAATGGGGTGTGATTGCCGGAATCCTCAGTGGGACAGTAACGGAAATTGTCTGGTATTCTATCCCTGCACTTAAAGCGATTATCTCTGAATGGGTTCCAGCATCTATCCTCTCATTTATAGCAGTTATTGGGGTGAGTATTTTCACTTCTCCTCCTGAAGATTCAGAAGAGATGTTGAAAATTATGAAGGGCCCTGCCTGATTTTATCATCAAGGCTTGCCAATCTTCTCTATTCTGGCTTTGAATATTTCTCAAGAAGGCGCTTGAATCCTGGAAGGTCGCCGAGGCGAAAGTGCTCCCTTGAAAATTTTCAAGACAAGGGGAAGAGAGTTAAGGGAGATATTTTGACATCAATTTTCGCCTCTGTTATAAGTTAAATAAAAGCCCACATGATCGAGAATAGTAATGAGGATAAAAAATGGACGATAAAATTAACGATGTGAAAAAGCGAATTAAAAGGAAATTGCCAAATTTAACAAACTCTCAAAAAACTATTGCCAATTATATCGTGGAAAATCCACAGAAATTTGCCCTGTGTTCAATCAGACAGTTAGAAAATGAATTGAAAATCAGCAAATCGTCAATTGTCCGCTTGGCCCAGACACTTGGTTATGGCGGATTTTACGAGTTGAAACGAGAGTTCTTAGAAGGAATTCGAAATAGCTTAGGCCCTCTACGCCGATACAAAACATTCTTATCGACGCCTCATGAAAAATTGAATTTTATCAGATTGATTGCTGAGGAGACGATATATAATATTCAAAAGACTTTACAATTAATTGATAAGGCCCAATACAAGAAGGCACTCGATATGATAAAAAACGCCAATCATGTTTACACCATTGGAGTTGGCATTTCAAGTTGCTTAGCTGAAATGGCGACATATTTATTTACGCGGGTATCAATCAATTCGAGTTTTATGGCCTATGGAGCCCTAAAATTCACTGAACAGATAATTAATATTTCGCACAAAGATTTGATTTTCGCTTTCTCCTTCCCGCCATATTCAAAAGAAACGATTGAAGCAGCCCGCTATGCCAAAGAAAGGAAAATAAAAATTATTTCTATAACCGACAAGTCCACAAGTGATATCGTTCAGTATAGCGATGCGTTCATCCAAGTTTTTGTAGAAAGCATAACAATTTCAAATTCCATTATGTCTGTATTGATGTTACTGTATTCAATGATTGCGCAACTCGGTGATGAGCTGAAAACCAAAACTTTGAAAACAATTGAAGCTATAGAACACGTCAGAAAAGAACACACATAAAAATCCTTCTTTAACATCAATTGCAGGAAAGACTTAAAGGAAAGTCTAAGCTAAAACTATGAGCGATCTCCTTTGAGTTACCGTTAAAGCTTAATCTTGCCTTGACATACAAATTTTAATTCTATATATTTAATGAAACAATTGTTTAAAATTAAAAAATAATTGGGACAATAGATGCATTGGGTTCAATCGACGAAAGAATGATTTATCTAAAGATATGAAATGGAGAATGCTTCGCTTATTGGGGGCGAAAATTTTAGAGAGGCCTTCATCTAACTTTTTGAAATATTGATTTTAAGGGATAACTGCCCAATGAGGACAAGGGAGGTGAGAATTAGAGAGCCTATAATTAATAAGAATTCTAAAGGGGAGTGTTATCTAACAGTAACACTCCAAGGATTGGGCATTTAAAAATTAAAAAAAGGAGAGGAATTGATATGAAGAGAAAAATCTTTAAAATTTCATTGATTTTCCTCCTGGCTTTAGGATTAACCTCCACAATCCTTGCCCAAGGAAGACAGACTGGATCCGTCTCCGGCACAGTCACAGATAACGAAAAAAATCCGCTCCCAGGAGCCACTGTCACTCTTTCAGGCCCTGCCATGATGGGCTCCGTGAGCTATGTGACCAGCGATGTGGGAAAATTTCGCTTCGTCGCTCTCAGTCCAGGAGAGTATGAGATAAAAGCAGAACTCCCTGGATTTAAGACCTATATCCGCAAAGGTCTGCGCGTCAGCGTCGGAAAAGTAACTGAGGTGGACATTCCCCTTGAGCCAGCTGCTATAGAAGAAGAAGTCACAGTCGTAGCCGTTTCGCCTGTGGTAGATATTGAATCGTCCAAATTGAGTGTCCATTATGGCTCAGACTTCTTGATGAGCATGCCCAATGCTAGGGACCTCTATGGAATCGAGCTTTCCCTGCCCGGTACCGTAGAAGCGGAAGCCGGAAGAGAGTATACCCGCATGGCTTCTGTTTTAGGAGGACATCTGAGGAGCACACTTTACCAGATAGACGGGGCCATCCTGAATGACCCTACCACCCTATACGTCGCAGCTAATGTGAATGTCGATGTTTACGAAGAAGTGGAAATCAGTTTAGGGGCTCTTCCGGCTGAAGTGGGACTGTCCGACACAGCTGTTATTAATGTTGTTTCCAAGAGTGGCGGAAATAAATTTTCCGGCATGGTCAGCGGCTACTACATGGGAGCAGGAGGCTTGAGATCCTTGAAGTTTCTTCCCTCTCTTGCTCAAGACCTGTGGACCGAAGAACAGGTAAGAGCTCTGAACGTTACTCCGCCACAAAAGTATGCGGATTATTTAGACGGTTCGGCAAGCTTTGGCGGACCCGTTATCAAAGACAGACTCTGGTTCTTTCTCAATGGCCGCTACATCTCCTGGAAGCAGGTTGATAATAATACAGCGAATATCCGCGCCCAACAAATTTACAACTATAACCCAAGTCTATTTCACCCCAAAGACATTGAACACTATGACACCAGTCAAGAGGATTGGCTGGCTTTTGCCAAACTGACCTTTCAAGTCACAAAGAATATCAAGTATATGGGCATGCTTCATTTCAACATGGTTAACCAGCCTGTTTATACCCTAAGAACCGGCAATTCCTATGCCTGGAGCTATACGGCTACTGTGGAT
>CAZPAX010000076.1:0-10504 GCA_964584535.1 uncultured Eubacteriales bacterium | reverse complement strand
CATCGCTGGCTGTTTTGTGATAGATGGCAAAATCGTTCGCAATGCAGAAGTCCGGGTGATCCGGAATAAAGGAATTATTCATCAAGGCCGGATCTCCTCCCTGAGACATTTCAAGGATAATGTTCCTGAAGTCAAGAAAGATTCCGAATGCGGAATTGGGCTTGAAAAATTCAAGGATATCCAAGAAGGCGATATCATCGAGGCTTTTGTGACCGAGAAGGTGAAGCCCGAGTAGTTCTTTGGATTGTGGTTTTTCGATGATGATCGGGTTTCTGTCTTTAGAAATTCATTTCCCTTACACCCAATCTCTTAAAGAAAAAAGGAAGATATTGAATAGCTTCAGGGACAGAATCAAACAGAAATACAATGTTGCCTTTGCCGAACTCGATTATCAGAACAAATGGCAGAGGACAAAAATCGGGATTGTGACCCTGAACAGCCAGAAAAGCATTGTCGAACATGTGCTGAACAGGATCCTGGCTGATGCTGAGGAAAATGTCAATGGTGAGATCCTCAATATCTCTATTGATTACCTTTGAAGGACTCAGTGACCATGGACCGCAGCCGAAGACAAAAAAAGGTAAGCAGCTTAATCAAAGAAAAATTGAGCCGCCTGCTCATTCAAGAAATCCAGGATTCTGCTTCAGGCTTGATCACC
Organism: uncultured Eubacteriales bacterium; assembly: GCA_964584535.1. Lineage (GTDB taxonomy): Bacteria > Acidobacteriota > Aminicenantia > Aminicenantales > CAZPAX01 > CAZPAX01. Next base: position 9,846 of record CAZPAX010000076.1, on the reverse strand, counting down.
ATCACCCGGGTAGAGATGAGCCCTGACCTCCGTGAAGCCCGCATCTACCTCGGCTTTTATGGCGCGCAGAGAAAAGAGGCGATTCTTGCCCATTTAGAAAAAAGAAAGGGATATCTCAGAAAACTTCTTGCCTCAGAGGTCAAATTAAAGTATAATCCGATGCTAATTTTTTTCCTTGATCCATCCCCTGAATATGAAGATAAAATTGACAGACTCATCAGCATTACAAAACAAAATGAAAAATGATCCTGTCAACCTCGTTAAAAAGAAGATTCTCGAGAGCAAACGCATTGTCATCACTTCCCACTTGAGACCTGACGGGGATTCGATTTGCACAAGTTTAGCCCTGGCCCTCATGGGGGAACTTTTGGGAAAGGAAATGGCCATCATCAACAAGGACAATACGCCTTTCCCCTTCAATAATTTCCCGGATATCGAAAGAATCAAAATTGGACAAATCCACCCCCAAAGATATGATGTTGTCATCCTTCTCGAATGTGCCGATGTCTCCCGTTCTGGCCAGGAAAATCTTGAAGACTTTTTCAAAATCAACATCGATCACCACTATTCCAACGATTACTATGCAGACATCAACTGGGTAGACCCCAAGGCCTCTGCTGTCGGAGAGATGGCCTATGCTCTCGGGGAAAAATTGTCCGTCTCTTTCACTCCCCAAATCGCTAATCATCTCTATTGCGCTGTCCTCTCTGATACGGGGTCTTTCCAGTTTTCCAATACATCGGCGAGTGCCTTTGAAGTCTGTGCAAAGCTTGTCAACCATGGGGCTAATCCCATTAAAGTCTCTGAGCACCTCTTCAACAACAACCTTCCAGAAAAAATCAAGCTCCTGGGGAAAGTTCTCTCCACACTGGAGATGAATAAAAAAGGGAATATTGCTATTATCACCATGTTCAAAGAATATCTCCTGTCCCTCAACCTCCGTGAGATCGACACAGAAGATATCACGACTCTGGCCCGTACCATCAAAGGCGTTGAGATGGTCCTCTTTTTCAAAGAGATGGAAAAGGATGTATTTCGGGTCAGCCTCAGATCCAAAGGAACTGCCAATGCAGCAGCCATTGCTGAGCACTTTGGCGGAGGCGGTCATGTCCATGCTGCTGGATTTACTGCCTGCGGCGATTACCAACAACTGGTCAAAGAAATTCCTGAAAAAGTGGACGAACTCCTGAGGAGAAATAAGAAAAGGCCATCTCGAGAAGACAAATCCATGGATCAGAGATGATTGATGGATGGCCTTATCCTCGTTGATAAACCACAGGACCTCACTTCCCATGACATCATCCTCCGAATCAGAAAATCGTTAAATTTTAAAAAAATTGGCCATTTCGGAACTTTAGATCCTCTGGCCACTGGCCTCCTCCTGGTGGCAGTGGGAAAAGCCACCAGACTCTTCCCCTTCTTCTCCAAACAAGACAAAGGCTATGAAGGCCGGATAAGGCTCGGATTTTCTACAGATACTTACGATTGCCTGGGAAAGCCAAGCTCTGCCGAGAACAGGGATTACCCTGATAGAAAAAAAATTTTAAAGTTTCTCAAGCAATTCAAAGGCGAAATCCAGCAGATTCCACCGCCTTTCTCGGCAAAAAAGTATAGGGGAAAACCACTCTACAAACTGGCCAGGGAGAAAAAGGAAATCCCCCTGAAGCCTTCCCAAGTTATCATTCATTCTTTTCAATTAACAAGATACGATCCCCCCTTCCTTGATTTTAAAGTCAAATGCTCTTCTGGAACTTATATTCGCTCTATTGCCCATGATCTGGGTCAGAGCCTGGGATGCGGGGCTCATCTTCAGCAATTAATCCGCACAGAAGTAGGAAAATTCAGACTGAAGGAAGGTCTTTCCCTGAAAAATATAGAAGAATTGGTTGAAAAAGGAGAAATCTCAAGCTTTCTCATTCCCCTCGAGTCCCTCCTATCTGAATTCCCCAAAATCATTCTCAGCGACAAAGGCACTCTCCTTGCCAGAAATGGCCGTAAGATTCCCCTCGAATCTGTCCTCAAAATCCTCCCTGGCGAGCTTTCTCTAATCCCTCTTCCAGAGGAAAAAGAGACTATTTTCAGGCTTTTCAGCCTTGAGGGAAAACTTCTTGCTCTGGCCAAGAGAGACCCCTCCAAAATGCACTTCTCTCCTTTCCTAGTCATCAATTAATTCTTGAATTTTAGCACAACATATTGTATTTTAAGGGGGAAATGAGGTTGAATAAAAACCAAATTGACCATATGGCCTTTGTTATTGTCCGGAATCTGACTAAAGACGGAAAAGTCCTCTTCGAGGACAAAAGCAAACTCCTCGAGGAAATCACAAGTCTGATCACCGAAGAGTTTCAGAAAGAAGACCAGCTTGACCAGGAAGTCAGGGAAATCCTCAGCAAGCATATGGAAAAAATCCGAAAAGAGAATATTGAATATCAGACGATGTTCAGAATGATCAAGACAAAGTTGGCCAAAGAAAGGAATATCGTGCTTTGAGCAGCCGACTTTCAAGGGAAAAAATAAGCTTTTTGGCGCGGAAAATCCTCAATGCCCTCTATAACAATGATCAGGTGGAATTCCTTGACGATCCCAATGAGATCAGGCTAACCATAGTCAGATCCATCGAAGATGAGATGAAACTTTATGATACGCTTGATAAAAAAGCCATAGAAAAAATTCAATCTCAGAAGAAGTCTGTTGAAGAAGGAAGCAGAGAGTGGGAAATTCTCTACCGAAAGTATTATAATGAAGAGCTTTCGAAACTCGGCAAACTCTCAGGATAAGACTCCTTCAAAGACAAGTCTAAAAAATTTTATCGAACTCGAGGAAAGGGTTCGCTATTCAGAAACCGATCAGATGGGGGTTGCCCACAATAAGAATTATTTCGAGTGGTTTGAGATCGGCCGGACTGAATATTGCCGGCAGAGAAATATTCCCTACAAAGAAATTGAAGCGCAAGGATATTATTTTGTTGTTGTTGAAGCTTTCTGCCGATACAAAAAGCCGCTCAGATATGACGAGGTCTTTCTCATCCGGGTGCATCTTGAGGAATTGACACCCAAAAAGGCAGTTTTCGCCTATGAGTTGCTGACCAAGGAAGAGAAAAAATTAATTGCCTCTGGCTATACAGTCCACATTGTTACCAATTCCAGGGCAGAGGTCACAACCCTCCCTGAGGATCTCTTGAACAAGATGAGAGAGCAGAAAGCCTTAATCAAATAAGCCCTTTTTTTATCAAATAATCCTTGAGGGCCACTTTCCAGTGAGAAAAATTCGTCAAACCTATCTCTTTTGCTCTTTTATTTTCCAGAACAGAATAGGAAGGCCTTAGGGCAAGTGCCCCATAAGTCTGGGAATCGATCGGCTCAAGATGAGGTTTTTTTCCGGTTAGGGAAAATATCTCCTGGGCAAATTCATACCAGGTGCATTCGCCTTCATTGGTCAGATGATAAAGACCGTAGTGGTCAGTATGGATTAATTCATTTATCCTCTGGGCAAGCTCAGCAGAAGAAGTTGGTGTCACCCACTGGTCATTAACAACTCTCAGGGTCTTTCCTTTCTCTGCCAGAGAGATCATGGTATCGACGAAATTGGCGCCTTTCTCCAGACAGCCAGCTTCACCGTAAAGGCCACAACTTCGGATAATGAAGTGCCTTTCCAGAATATTGCGGACAAAATACTCGCCAGCCAGCTTGGAAACTCCATAGACGTTCAATGGATGAGGAGCATCCTCTTCCACATAGGGCTTTCCTTTTTTACCATCAAAGACATAATCCGTGCTAAAATGAATGAGGACACACTCCAATTCTTTACAGATTAAGGATAAATGCCGGACAGCAAGAGAATTGACAAGAAAGGATATCTCCGGCTTATCTTCACACTCATCTACTCTGTGAAAGGCCGCAGTGTTGATCACCAAGTCCATTTGAAGCCGGGAAAGGACTTCTCTTGTCTTTTCAGGTTGAGTGATATCAAAATCAGGATAATAGAGAGGGGCAACATCCTCCCCTTTGATGGTTTTCATCAAATCTGAGCCAAGTTGACCATCAGCACCGATGAGAGCAATCTTCATTTTTGCTTTCTTAAAGAAAAGGCCAAGGAAAATCCTTGGCCCAATTTTGAAAAAGAGCTCTCTTCGAAATTAAAAGAGAAGCCTGAAGCCGAGCGCGAGCTTGTGATTCTTTGAGAAAGAACGGCCCTCTCCGATAGCTCCTCGACCCTCAAAGAAGACAGATCCCATGCTTGTGTATTTTTTGAAGACATCAAAGCCCAGATTGGCAATAAGTTCTGCATTTGACTTTTTCCCCTCTCTGGCTTTTGTCGAAAATCCGGCGCCAGCGCCAAAAAAGGCCGGGCCCGAATGCGCATTGAGGAGCAAGTTTGCGCTGAAGAAAGACTTCCACGGCTCTCCTTTAAGAGCCAAGTCGCCTCCTCCAGAAATGATAAAGTCGAGCTTGTCAGGGACGATTTTGTAGAGAAAGCCTAATCGGCCAAAGAAATAAGGGCCTCTGCTTCCCTTGGCAACGAGTGGGCCTCCCTCGACTAAAAAGAAAGATCTCTTCTGGGTCACTTCAAACTCAATCTTGCAGGGCTCGGAGACCGCTCCAAAATCATCAGTGACCACAACAGTCACAGCATAAACGCCGGGTTTGAGAAAGATTTTTTCCCAGCTAAAGGGCTTTTCAGAATCTGCAAATTTATCGACAGAAGCTCCTGCGGCATCTGTAATCTCGAAAGAGGCCTTGGCCACTTCGCCATCGGGGTCAGAAGAACCAGAGGCATCAAAGGTGATGGGCTTACCGACATAATCTTTGCAGGGCAGACAAGAAGTCGACAGCTTGCAGGTGGGAGGGAAATTGATGTATGTCTTTGCTTCGCAGGGATTGGTCGAGGCCTTTCCTTCCAGATTAAAGGCTCTAGCCTTAAAAACATATTCTCCAGGCTTATCAAAGTTTGTTTGCCATTTGGGCGAATCTGGTGTCAATGATTTGGTCGCGATTTTCGCTCCCTCAGGATTGAAAACATCCACTTCCATCGACTTGGCATTTTGAGAACCACTCATATCGACGGTAATAGGATCATTGACATTGGCCTTGGGGGGCTTAACGGCAAGATTACAAACAGCTTCCGGAATAATCTCTTCAATCCTCCGCAAGGAAATGTTCCCACAGGGCTTGGGCATGATGAATTCGTAGTTTTTATACCCCTTTTTGACGGTAAAGGAAAAGACTTCAAGAGGCGCTTTGCCTGCCCATTCGATATCCTGAACAACTTTGACCTTTCCCCGGACTCGGAAGAGCATCCAGATCATTTTGTCACCGATCTGCAGTGCTTTTTCCTCAAAGGTTGCTGTCTTCATCAGCTCTAGAAAGGGAAGGTACAGATCACCGTTTCCGGCTAAGTCAAAACCATACTTAATGTCCCCGGCATATCGTTCAACGAGTCTTTTCATGACTTCCTGGGTAGGAATTTTTCCCCTGACTTGAGCAAAAGTATAGAGGCCTATTCTTTCCAGCTTTTTCGTCTCAGCAAAAGAACTTAGAGTCATGAGGATGAGAACGCCGGTGACCAAAGCGATAAGCTTTCTGCTTTTCATATGTACCTCCTTTTTTTAAGAAATGACCTCACTGAAAGGTCAACTCATACGGATTTGATATTATAATAAAAGTATAAAAATATTCATTTGTCAAGAAGAAAAGTATTTCTCGGGGTCAGACATTATCATAGGGGTGAGCGTGAATCAAGGGCGTGTCCTATTCTCTTCTCTATGGCAATGTCTGACCCCAATCTCGACCCGCCATGAGGAAGGTTTTGACAATGCGGTGGATGAGTCCTTCGTCCCTTGGAATGGACCTCAAAGCCTTCTCAAAATATGGCCCTGTTCTAAGATTTAAACGAATAAGATTTCTCAAAAGTCTTCGGGCTGAGGGGATATCTATTTCTGGATGAATCTGGAGGCCCCAGACAGGCTTTCCCTCAACCTGGAAAGCCTGAATCTCACAGAATTCTGAAGAGGCCAGAATATGGTAGGAATGATCAAGATTCACAACTTCGTCAAAATGAATGGAGAAGGAATAGGCAGTCCTCCTTTTTCCTAAAAGCTTGCTATCCATCTTAATCTCTACAGGAATCCAGCCCACCTCAGGCTCTGCGCACCTTCTCACATGGATGGGACCAGCCAGAGCCAAGGCCAGAAGCTGATGGCCGTAACAAGAACCAAGGATGGGAATTCTTTTCTCGATGGCTTCTTTCACAATTTCCACTTCTTCCCAGGTCCAGTTTTCCCTCTCCACAATAGAAGCCTCAGATCCGGTCAGGAGAAGATGGCTGTAGCCATCGCCAAGATGCGGAAAATGGCTTTCCTTCGCTTTGAATGAGACACAGGGAACTTTCAAATAGGTTTCCCAGTGAGCAACGGGATTGTAGACTGAGGAATCAATGGAATTGTCCAGGATGGCGACTTTTACTTTTTCTATTTTCACCCTCTTTTCCTTGAACTCTAAAAACAGATTATAAGCATTGGAAAATAAAAAACAAATTTTTTTGTCTTTAAAATGCAGGTTCTGGTATAATCTATGCCTATAAAGGAGGAGTGAAAGTGCATAATGTCAATGAAGAGAGTGAACTACATGTCATTACTCCCAATGAGCCTGGTATCCTTGGCCGGGTTTTGGGGACTCTGGCCAATGCCGGTGTCAATCTGAGAGCCCTCTGTGCCTATGCCCAAAATGATGAAGGCCATTTCTTGCTCATCACTGCTGATAACAGAAAAGCCAAAGCAGCCCTTGAGTCTTTAGGATACAAGGTGGAAATAAACAAAGTGATCACTGTTCTAATTGGAGATCGGATTGGCGCGGGAGCAGAAATAGGCGCTTTACTCGGAAACGCTGTTATTGACATTGAGTACTGTTATGGGACTTCCGCTGGAGTGGGAAAGGCGCTTCTCGTATTTAAAACAAACAACAACAAAAAAGCTCTCGAAACACTCCGATAGACTCAGCACCTCGGGTCTTCCTCCTCTTCTTAATTTTATCCTTTCCCTTGAAAAAGAATTTCGTAAAAAAGAAAGATTCTCAATACATCTCATCTATACTTCTTTGTGCCTCATGAACTCTATATCGTGTCCCGATTCACACCTAAAAAATTGACCAAAACTTTTCTCCTGTGATATAAAATCTGTAAACGAAAAACAAAAAAGATCAAAAGCTAAAGACTAACCTAAAATGAAAGATGATATTGAAAGTCAAGCAGCAAAAAATATTGAACTCAACAACAAGGAGATAGAAAATCGATGCTTCAAACTCGAATCAACTCCTCCCCTTTTGCATATTGATTTCATCGGGATTTGCAATATGACTCCCCATTGTCCGATGTGCCTCAATTGGGATGGTGCTATTGGGCCTCGACATCATCAAGGAATGAAAATAGATGATTTCTTAAAATTTGGCAAATTTTTTGACAATGCTTCTGTCTTAATAAATTGCGGGATAGGTGAACCTCTGCTCAATAAAGATTTGATTGAAATACTAAAGCTGTTTAGCAAAGAAAAAAAAGAATTTGCAATAAACAGCAATGGCCTGGCTCTTAAAAGAGATTTGGCGGATAAGATTATTCCTTTCTCACCATACTTGACTATCATATTTTCTATTGACGCTGCTTCAAGGGAGACTTATTCGAAGTTACGAGCTAATAATTTCGATGAAGTCATTGAAAATATAGCCTATTATTGTCAGAAAAGGCGAAAAGAATTTGGCTCCCTTAAAACCAAAACAGGGATATGTTTCTTGCCCATGAAACTGAACAAGCATGAAGTGCCTGATTTTATCAAACTTGGAGCTCGTATCGGTGTGGATGTCGTGGAGCTTCGCTCTTTGAACGAGGTTGATCATCAGATAAAAATAGAACGAAAAGGATTCGTCTTCGATTATCAAGAACAACAACTCTCTATGGATGAACTGGACGAGCTCAGGCATGTAGCTCAAAAAGAGGCTGACAGATATGGTATCCGTTTTGATTGTCAGTATAGCTTTGATGTTGACTATACATATGAATATTTCGTCCCAAAAGAATTTAAACATCTCAATATTCCTTGTTTACTCCCCTGGCGCTTCTTACTACCATATCAAAATGGCGATACCATAGGGTGCTGTTACATGAATAGATCTTTGGGAAACTGGCGCGAAATCGGTTTGGATCTTCTTTGGAATGGCGCTAATATGCAGAACATCAGACGGGAGCTAGCTAGCGGTAAGTTAGCTAAGGAATGCCTGAAATACAGATCCTGTCCTATTGTGGGAAGAGAACTCAAAAGAAGTCAATCTGAATATTCATTGACAAAACTTAGGGACAATATCAGAACTCCTCTGCCTTTTTTTAAAGCTCTAAGCAAGCATATGCCGATTCTAAAAAGGCCGTATGTTTTTATTAAGCGGATTATGCAAAAATTATTCGGCAGAAAATAAAAAAGAATCCTCTCCAAGATAGAAATCAACAGAGAGCCCCTCAGGAAAAGAAAGAAAATGAATTTCCTCTAAGGCAGAATGAAATCAAAAAAGCGCGCCAAGCCTTTGCTTATCGAAAATAAATGAAGGAAATGGCCACACCGAGTTCTCTCTCATCCTTGGAATTGGGGTCGATCTTGGCCGGAATGAACGTTTGGTCTGTAGTGACAGTGAGACGAAATTCATCCTTTTCGCCCAGCATTTCTTTCTTGATGGAGTAAGTCTTTTCAAAAGCGCTTTCCTCGGGAATGAATTCATCCAGGACGATGTCATTGATCTTGAAAATGACTTTCTGCTTATCGAGCGCATCCAAGCTTAATCCGCCTCTGATGATAAGCAGGGCATCTCGATGAGGGTTATCGATGATGCAGCGGGCCTCTTTGGCCGTCCAGCGCCACTGCTTGAGGTGGGCTTCAGGATTGATTTCTAAATCATACCATCCACTCTCATAAATGATTTCAGGAGTATCAAGAGGAGGCGGTAATACTTTCAATTTTTTAGAGAAAACTTCAACCTCAGATTTTCCAGTCCTGTCATAGGGAGAGTAGAACCCGACAGACAATCTCAGGGATTCTTCCCCCTTGAATTGGGAATCAAACTCATCGATAAAAGGAGGAATATAAATCCTCCGAGTGTAGGTATATTCTTTTCCCGGTTCCCACTTAGACGTGGCAAGGTCAGGAGTATAGTCATCCTGCAAGAGCATGTTGTTTTTATGCCAGAAGTGAACGAAAATCATATAATCACGGCCCATCGGTTTAAACTCTTTTTCTATCTTCCATTTGTACTGAACATCTGTAATCAAGTTATCTGATAAAGTTGGCTCCGAAAAAGTGACCTCAAGGCCAACTCCCTGGATCTTGGCTTTCTTCTGGCAATAAAAGGAAACAAAAGCAACAATGAATACAAGAAGGGCGATTGATATTTTCCTCTTCATCTCATATCCTCCTCATTTCTGAATAGATATGGATTCATTATAAATAAAACAGAGATAGGAAGTAAACTTAAACAACCTTAGTCAAATCTGGCCGCCTTTTGAAAAAAGGCACTATCATTTTTCTTCTTGTTCTACGATTTGACAGCAAGTATAGTACGTAGTTATAATTCCACATGATAAATCACATAAAGAAATATTTTTAGATCAAAAAAATTTTCATCAGGAACAATGAATCAAAAAGAAATTTTACAAAAAATAGCAGAAATTCATCGAGATCTTGAAAAAGAGCAATTCAATATTATCAAGGAAAAAATATTGGAAAGAAAGTTTCATCTTCATAAATCAAAACGCATTTTTTTTATACGAAAATTAATAGAAAGGTTCAGAAAAAGACTGATCTTAGAGATTGGTCTT
>CAZPAX010000075.1:8070-10519 GCA_964584535.1 uncultured Eubacteriales bacterium | reverse complement strand
ACTCCTCGAGAATCCTCCGGCTGAGAAAGGAGAGATTCTTTTAAATTTGATAAAAAACCGAATTTCGCCAGGCGTTGATCCGGCAGCTAAGGTGAAGGCAGAATGGCTGGCAAAAGTGGCCAAAGGCGAAAAAACTTCTCCTCTTCTTTCCAAAGCAGAAGCAATCTTTCTCCTGGGGACTATGCTGGGCGGCTATAATGTTGGGCCCTTGCTATCATTGCTTGAAGATGAGGAACTTGGCAAAAATGCTGCTGACGCCTTGAAGGAGATCATCCTTCTCTATGGAGGATTCGAGACGATTGCCAAAATGGCAAAGGAAAACTCTAATGCCCGGTCAGTTCTTGTCTCTCTGGCCAAAGGTGAATGGTTTCTCTCCAGGCCGGATTTTCCTGAAAAATTTGTTCTTAAGGTCTTCAAGATTGATGGAGAGACAAACACAGATGATCTCTCGCCAGCCAAGAATGCTTGGAGCAGGCCTGATATCCCGCTCCACGCTCTTTCCATGGGAGAGACAAGGTTTCCAGGAGGAATCGAGACAATCAAGAAGTTCCGCAGCGAGGGCCATCGTGTGGCTTTTGTTGGAGATGTAGTGGGCACTGGCTCCTCAAGAAAATCCGCCTGCAACTCTCTGATGTGGCATATAGGCGAGGATATCCCCTATGTTCCCAACAAGCGCAGAGGAGGGGTTGTCATTGGCGGCCTGATTGCCCCTATCTTTTTCAACACGACAGAAGATTCAGGGGGGCTTCCAATCACCTGCGATGTGACCAAGATGAAAACAGGTGACCTGATCACTATAGATACAAAAGCTGGCCTGATCAAGAACCAGGCTGGAGAGACGCTATCGACTTTTGAGCTCAAGCCTCCGACTCTCAAGGACGAGTACCAGGCAGGAGGACGCTTGAACCTGATCATTGGTCGGACCTTGACAGCCAAAGCACGCAAAGTTCTTGGCCTCGATGAAGCCACTTTCTTCACCAAGCTGGAAAGCCCAAAGCCAAAGCCAGGACAGGGATATTCATTAGCTCAGAAAATTGTCGGCAAGGCTTGCGGCCTGGAGGGTATATTGCCTGGCACTCCCTGTGAGCCAAAGATGACGACAGTTGGCTCTCAGGATACAACAGGCCCTATGACTGCTGATGAGCTCAAAGAGCTTGCCTGCCTGGAGTTCCAGACAGACCTCTTCATGCAGTCTTTTTGCCACACTGCAGCCTATCCCAAGCCTGCAGATGTCAAAATGCACAGAACACTTCCCAAATTTATCATCGACAGGAAAGGAGTCGCTCTTCGTCCCGGTGATGGAGTCATCCACTCCTGGATAAATCGCCTTATCCTCCCTGATACTATGGGGACTGCTGGGGATTCGCATACCCGCTTCCCGATCGGGCTCAGCTTTCCAGCAGGGTCAGGCCTGGTCGCCTTTGCCGGAGCTCTCGGCTTCATGCCCCTTGATATGCCAGAATCTGTCCTGGTCAGATTTAAGGGCAAGTTGAATCCAGGAATAACCCTTCGGGATGTGGTCAATGCTATTCCCTATTTTGCCATCAAACAAGGCCTTCTGACAGTGGCCAAGAAAGGCAAAAAAAATGTCTTTAATGGAAGGCTGATTGAAATGGAGGGATTGGAGGATCTTCGAGTTGACCAGGCCTATGAGTTGACTGATGCCACAGCCGAGCGCTCTGCTGCAGGCGGGGTCATTGCTCTCAGTGAGGAAAAGGTCGCCAAGTTTTTGAAGAGCAATATTTCTCTCATGGAGAGGATGATTGAGGAAGGCTATCAGAGTGCAGAGACGCTCAAAAAAAGAATAAAGGATTGCCAGAAGTGGCTGGAGAATCCTGTTCTTCTCAAAAGGGATGAAAAAGCGGAATATGCAGCAACTTTGGAGATCGATCTGGCTGAAATCAAAGAGCCAATCCTTGCCTGTCCCAATGATCCTGACGATGTCAGGCTTCTCTCTGAAGTCTCTGGCGACAGAATTGATGAAGTCTTCATCGGCTCATGCATGACAAATATCGGCCATTTCCGGGCAGCGGCAAAGATTCTTGAAGGGGCGGGTTATCTGGCAACGCGAATCTGGCTTACTCCACCGACAAAGATGGATGCTGCTGAGCTCGTGCGGGAAGGGCACTATGCCATTTACAGTTCTGTTGGCGCCAGGACAGAAATCCCTGGCTGTTCTCTGTGCATGGGAAATCAAGCGAGGGTTCGGCCAGGAGCGACGATCATTTCTACCTCGACCCGCAACTTTGACAACCGGATGGGTGACAATGCCCGGGTTTACCTTGGTTCAGCAGAACTGGCTGCTATCTCAGCTCTCCAGGGGGAGCTTCCTGCTGCAGATAAGTACTTCTCGATCATGAAAGAAAAAATTATCCCCATTGAGAGCAAAATCTACCAGTACCTCCAGTTTGATGAGATGGCTGATTTCTCCCTTGGCTATAAGGGTTGA
>CAZPAX010000075.1:0-7970 GCA_964584535.1 uncultured Eubacteriales bacterium | reverse complement strand
GGAGCTTTAGTCTCCTTGACCAAATCCCTGGCTGTGGAGCTGGCTCCTTTCGGCATCCTTGTCAACTGTGTTGCTCCTGGCTGGGTGGATACAGACATGTGTGCCGAAGTTTTCAAAGACCCTCTTTTCAGGAAGAAAGTTGAGGACTCTATTCCTTTAAAGAGAATTCCACTTCCAGAGGACATTGCTGGGCCGATTCTTTTTCTTGCTTCAGACCTGGCCCGCCATATTACGGGCGAGATCCTGAATGTCAATGGTGGCTCTGTTCTCTGCGGTGGCTAAAAGTTCTTGCCAAATCTTCTTATTTTTGATAATTTTGGGACAAGCGTTTTAAGAGGAGGCCTTGGATGGAGGAAGAAGTCGGAAAAATTACCCATTATTTTTCTAAGATAAGTGTGGGTGTGGTAGAACTGACCAAGGGTGAATTGAAAGTCGGCGATACCATTCATATCAAAGGTCGTACGACTGATCTTTATCAGAAAGTGGAATCCATGGAGGTCGAACACAAAGCTGTCAGTTCAGCAAAGAAAGGCGATTCCTTCGGGATGAAAGTCCCGGAGCACGTTCGGGAGAATGATATCGTTTTTAAAGTCACAGAAGATAAGTAATACTCTTCCATTCGCTAAGCCTTGACAATTTTCTTTTGAGAAGAGAGGGAATTTTTCTCAAAAAGAAAGGAGGCAGGCTAAGTTGAAAAAAAGTGGATTCTCCTCATCAAGCTTAAAAAAACCTTTTGAATCCTGGAAAAAACAGAAATATGGCAGGGCCCTCAGGGAAGCGAGCCCGGAGAAGAGAGACTTTACGACTGTTTCTGGAAGAAAGATAAAGGAGCTCTATACCCCCAGCGATCTTGATGGCTTTGACTATTTGAAGGAACTGGGCTTTCCCGGTCGTTTTCCCTACACAAGGGGAATCCATCCCACTATGTATCGTGGCCGTCTCTGGACGATGCGCCAATTTTCTGGATTCGGAACAGCCGAGGACACAAACAGAAGATACAAATACCTCCTTTCCCAGGGACAGACAGGCCTGAGTGTTGCCTTCCATCTTCCCACTCTGATGGGGATTGATTCTGACCATCCCATGGCAGAGGGAGAGATAGGAAGATGCGGAGTAGCTGTGGATTCTCTTCAAGATATGGAAATTCTTTTTGACGGGATTCCCCTGGACAGGATCACAACCTCGATGACCATCAATCCTCCTGCCGCTGTTCTCTGGGCGATGTACATCGCTGTTGCTGAAAAGCAGGGAGTCTCTCCCAAGGTCATATCAGGGACAATTCAAAATGATATCCTGAAAGAGTATATCGCCCAAAAAACTTTTGTTTTTCCACCACGTCATTCGATGAAATTGATTGTTGATACTTTTGAGTACGGAGCAAAGCAGGTGCCGAGATGGAACACGATTTCCATTTCTGGATATCACATTCGGGAGGCAGGTTCAACGGCTGTCCAGGAACTGGCCTTTACTCTCAGGGATGGGATTGAATATGTCGAGTGGGCGCTCGAACGAGGTCTTGATATTGATAAATTTGCACCTCGCCTCTCTTTCTTTTTTAATGCTCACAATGATTTCTTTGAAGAAATTGCCAAATTCCGAGCTTCGCGCAAGATCTGGGCCGAAGTCATGAAAAAGAGGTTTAAAGCCAAAAATCCGAGGTCGTGGTGGCTTCGCTTCCATACCCAGACTTCTGGAGTCTCGCTCATGGCCCAGCAGCCTTATAACAATATCATCAGGGTTGCCATCCAGGCACTGGCTGCAGTTCTGGGAGGGACCCAATCGCTTCACACCAATTCTCTTGATGAGACTTATGCCCTCCCCTCTGAAGAAGCAGTGACAATCGCTTTGAGAACGCAGCAGGTCATCGCTCATGAAAGCGGTGTGGCCAACTCGATCGATCCTCTGGGTGGTTCCTATTTCGTCGAGAAGCTGACCAAAGAAATGGAGGAAGAGGCAAAAGATTATATCCAGAAGATCGATGACATGGGCGGCATGGTCAGGGCCATAGAGCTTGGATTTCCTCAGAAAGAAATCGCTGATAGCGCCTATTGGTATCAAAAAGCTGTGGATAAGAAAGAGAAAATCGTCGTCGGAGTTAATGCCTTTGCCATGGAACATGAGCCTATTCCTTTTCTTCAGATTGATGAGAGGGTTGCCCGCCAGCAGCTAGCTCGATTAAAAAAGGTCAAAAAAACAAGGAATAACAGTCAGGTCAGACAAACTTTGCTCGACCTCAAAAAGGCAGCTTCTGATGACGAGAATTTGATGCCCTTTATCCTTAACTGTGTCCGAACTTATGCGACATTAGGGGAAATCATGGATTCCCTGAAAGAAGTTTTTGGGGAATACCAGGAACCCATATCTTACTGATAGATCTAAGCTTTGATTGAAACAATGAGGATGGATTTTTTGGTTCTGGAGGGAGGACCTTATGGCAGGGAAAAAGACTAGAATCTTGATTGCCAAGCCAGGCTTGGATGGCCATGACCGGGGAGCAAAAGTCATTTGCCGTGCTCTGCGGGATGCAGGTATGGAAGTCATCTATACAGGACTGCGCCGAACTCCCGAGGAAATAGTCAACGCTTCTATCCAAGAAGATGTCGATGTGATCGGTTTGAGTATACTCTCTGGCGCCCATAATGTTCTCTTTCCAAAGATCATGAAGCTTCTCAAAGAAAAGGGAGCAGAGGATATCCTGGTTATAGCTGGAGGAATTATTCCTGAAAAAGACATCCCCAAGCTGAAAAAAATAGGCATAGCTGAAATTTTTCTGCCTGGTTCTTTGACCCAGGATATCGTCAAATGGATTGAGAAAAAAGTCTCGAAATAAAGATTCAAAAATCTCTTGACATAGATTTTTGAATTAATATAATCAAAGGACAGATTAATGGCAAAGAAGTTTTTTTCTTTGATCATTGTTCCTCATTCCAAAGCGAGATTCAAAAGAATTACTCTATCAGAGAAAACCATCAAAGCCTTATTGGGTGGTTCTGCCTTTCTTCTCGTTGCTCTTGTTGTTTTTCTGGTCGATTATTTTACGATGAATATCACCCGCCAGAAATATAAGGAGCTCTACAATGAGAATGTCCAGCAGAAAGAGGCCATTGCTGGCTACAAAGATTCCCTAGAACAAATCTATAAGGTGATCGGAAACCTTGAAAACTATGCCAAAAAGCTCAATGTCATGGCTGGCTTGAATGAGAGTGGGAATTTGGATGAGGAGGGAATCGGGGCGGGAAGTTCTTCACCTGGTGAAGAAATGAGCTCTTCTGATATTCCTCAGGAAATATCCATCACCGATATTAAAAATATCAGCCAGAAAGCAGAAGATCTCGAAAGGAACCTCACTACCCTTGTCAATTTTTTTGAAAGCCAATCCGCCCGGCTTGCCTGCACTCCCAGCATCTTTCCCACGACAGGCTGGGTCACTTCTGGTTTTGGCTGGAGGAAGGATCCTTTTACCGGAAAAATTGCTTTTCACCGGGGGATTGATATTGCCACAAATTTTGGAAATACAGTTGTCTCCACTGCTGATGGTATCATTGTCCAGCTAAGGAATGATAAAATTGGAGGAAAGACTATTCTCCTCAGCCATGGAGGAGGCCTGACCTCTCTCTACTGCCATCTTGACAAATTTCTGGTCAAAGCAGGCCAGAAAGTGAATAGAGGAGATGTCATTGGTCTTGTGGGAAAGACAGGGAAAGCTTTAGGACCGCATGTTCATTATGAAATTCGGATTAATGAAAGGTGTGTCAATCCTTATAATTATATCTTAGAAGAATAATCCGCTTCTTCCTTCTCCGCAACAGACTTCAATTCTCTCTTATGGATAGAGCCCTTGTTGGGTAGCGCAAAGCATTCCTGATTTCCCTTTCATCAGTCAGGAGCCTATGGTATTCCTGGGCTTTCCAACGTAACCTCTTGCCCATTTTATGGGGCTTGCAGAGAGGGCAAGACCTTCTTTTTCTCTTTAATCGCTTTCTCATTTGCTATTTGTGCCTTCGAATTCTGATTTTCCCAGGTTCTATGATGGTGAGGTTTCCTGATAGATCTGCGTCTTTAAGCTCTTTTAAAGCGAGAAGAATTTGATGGTTGATTTCTTGGACTGGCAATTCATTTGGAAAATGGGCGATCAGAATTCGATGATGGCGGCCAAGCGGGAATTTTGTCAAGTTGCCGAAACCGATGTCCCCTGTTAGAAGAACAGCCTTTTTAGATTGTGCAGAACGGAAAATCTTCTCCTCTTCTGCGGCCTGGAGCCCATGATCGCGAATATCGATGATTTCGTGGCCAGCGTCAGCTAGGATGGCCCCTGTCGATCGGGCTATGTCTTCATCGATGATGAACTTGGACAAGTTAGGCGATAACCCTGATTTCTTCTCCGGAAAGAGTCTTGGCGGCGTAATCCAACGCGGCCAATAAATCTTTTCGAGAAATTCTGTATTCTCTTTGGACTTCCTCGAATGTCATGCCGCCGGCTAGCTTTCCGATGACCAGTTCCACAGGAACTCTTCTCCCTTTGATGACTGGTTTTCCGAAATGAATTTTCTCATCTATAACGATGCGAGAGAGCTTCTTCATGGTCTATTTTCCTTTCTAGAAATCCCCTCCTATTATAGAGAAACAGCAAATAATGCTCAAATTGTTGCGTTTGTTATTTTAATGATGGGGTTTAACACCCTTGGGGGCTGACCCAATCATTTCGATAAGATTGTCAATTAATCCCGGCAATCATCACGGAGGGGAAACACCCGTTCCGATTCTCAACACTGAAGTTAAGCCTTCTGGTGCCGATGGTACTAATCGGGGACCCAGTGGAAGAGTAGGGGATGGACAAGTTCACCGGCGATTCTCGATGTTTTGGTTTTATCGAGATGCCGATTTTCCCATCGTGAAAACTGCTAATAATAAGGAGAGATGATGTCAATCTGGCCTTAAAGAGACGGAGAGGTCCTTGTCTGGCCTGGGGACGGCTTCGACGCGACAAATGTGAGCTAGAGGTGCCTGATGATTTTAACACAATCTCCCCTGAATCCCAGTTTTCATAAATAACTCAAAATTGCCAAGTGAATAAAAATTTTTATTGTTATTGTGATGTTTCGGAACCGAACTTTGAATTAACCAGAAGAGCCTCAATGTAGTTTGTCTGATTGTCTTTGGCACGGCTCTGGTGGATGTCCCGGGGGACGCGAATCTTCGACATAAAGAGATGAAATAAGGCTGCCAGCGTGACATGGGGAAATACCCATGGTTGAAGGTTGACGCTTAGCAATTCATCAGTAAATACTCGCCAGAGGGGAGAAACCTCGGCATTGCTTGGAATTCTTAGCGATAGGCCTCTTTTCTGTGTTTCACATGGAGGACGATTATCTTTTCCTCAGCCATGTCAATAGCGTAAATCACGCGATACATGCCGTATCGATATCTAAACAAGCCCTTAAAAATTCCCTTGAGAGGCGTGCCTAGGCCGATTGGATTTTGAACAAGGTACTTCTTCACTTTCTCTACAATCTTGATGGCATCCTTTTTGTCAAGTGCTTCCAGGTCTCTGAGCACTTTATCGTGCCAGATGATTTTATAACCCAAGCTTTTTCTCCAGCTCTTTGGTTGTAAGATATCGTGCGTTCTTTTCGTTCAGTCTCTCTAGAGCTGTATAAGCTTCTTCATAATCAGCAAGCGCTTCTTCAACCATCTCTCTTATAAAGGAGGTCTTGGTCCTCTTTGTTTTCTTGGCAAGCTCGCTCAAACGCCGGGAAATTGCATCGGAAAGCCTAAAAGATACGACAGGCATATAATCGTCACCTCTGTATTATTCATAATACATGTAATTGCCAATGTCAAGTCTGCTGCAAGATAATGATAAAGCTTGGATATGGTCGACTAGCTCAGTGAAATATCAGCTAAATCCTTCTCCGAGTTTTATTCTTGCTCCAATGGAAGAGGGATAAGCAGACATTTTGCTTCTATTTTCTGGCTAAAGATGCTCGATGAGAAAAGTCACCAGAGAGGTGATTCTAAATCTTCTTGAAAAACAGATCGCGAACCTGTTCGCTGTCGATGACGAACGCGCTCACGTTATTTTGCTTGTCTCTTGAGAAAATCAACATAGGGAAAAACTGTGAACCTGACGAGAAATGATCTTTTTCATCAGGTACAAGCAAGATATCAGATTGTCCCGGAGGGATGAGGACTATTTTATCGCCCCGCAGTTCAACGGTAAATCTAGTGTCTAATTCCTCATTATAATAAGTGCCAGCATATTCCTCGAGTTGCTGGGGTGTGGGATTCACAAGCTCGATCCTTGGGGCTATTATTTCTTGACTGCCCTGTTTCAAGACTAATTGCTGGATTTCTCCCTTCTGGCTTTTTTGAAAGGTAATCTGGGCTTCGGCGAATGTCAATAGGAATTCGCTCTCAGATAAAGCAGTGAGTGGATATTTTGCCCCTGGAACAAGAAGCATCAGTTCATTTCCCACGCGGCTGATGGTAAAGATATTGCCTGGACCCAACCGATAATTCCCCACGTAGCGGTCCAATACGGCCGGTTTAACCTTCACCTCTTTTGGGGCCTTGGCTGGCGCGGCCTTTTTCTCCTGTGCAGAAACTGGCTCCAGATATATGTCGATGATAGCCTGAACAAATTCTTCCACAGAAGTATAATCCCAGTTGGCGAGAACGACGAAACCGAATTTTTTTTCTGGAAAATAATTTAGTACTGCCCCCGAACTAGCCCAATTGCCAATTTGGTACCCTTGACGCATACCTCGGCTGGAACCGATATGCAAGCCATAGCCAAAACTTGAGCTGTTGCCGCCAATGAGTTGGCCGGGGGTGAACATTTTCTCGATGAGGTCCTTTCCTCCGACCTCGCCGCTGGCCAGATTCAGCAGCCACTTGCTCAGATCCTCCAGGGTGGAAAAAAGCGAATGGGATCCAGCCACGCTCAGGTTGTCCACACCTTTCAGATATCCAGCGCGGGTATAGTCATAGGAGAATGCCTGATTTTCAATTATCTCCCGGTAATTGTCCCGAAATTGGGTCCTGGTCATTTTCAAGGGTTTGAACACGTTTTCCCAAGTCCATTCGGAAAGCTGTTTGCCGGTAATCCGTTTGATCATTTCCGCTAGCAGGTCGTAATTGGTATTAGAGTCTTGGAAGCGGGTACCGGGGGTGAACAATGGTTGTTTTTGAGCTTTCACGATTTTCAACACCTGCGCAAACGTAATTTCTTCTTTCTCCCTGCCCATCAAGGCCAGTGCCGAAAGCCAATCGCGAAGTCCACTCGTTTGGTAAAGTAGGTGGCGCACCTTGACGGGCGTCTCGAAAGCGGGCACTTCAGGAATATACTTCCGGATATCATCGTCCAAAGAAAATTTGCCCTGCTTTTCCAGTATGGCAACGGCAATGCCGACCACGGGTTGTGCTAGCTCGGCGACATTGAAAAGGCTTTTTGGAGTATTGGGAACAGCGTGTTCCTGACAGGCCAATCCCATCACCTTCTGATATACAACCTGGCCATCCTTAACTACAGCTATCGCAAAACCAGGCTGGTCCTGCCGGTTCCAAAATTCAAAAAGCTTATCCATCTTTTCGCTAGCGGATAGCGATTTTTCCAGGTTTTCAGGCTCTTGGCCGTAACAGACGTGGCTGAAGAAAGAGAGTATCAGCAAAAAAATCGTGGTCCTTCTTGCGACTTTTTTCATGAGTTCCTCCCTGGCAAAAGCCGTTGGACAAAATTCTCAAAAAATAGAACAAGTCGACAGCCTTCCCATTCTAAAAAAACTCCGCCCATTTTTCAATCCGATTGTATCAAAGATAAGTAGCAAAACGTCTGGGGGTGAAGGCAATAATTCATGTGACATCCCATATTGGGTGGGATGGATGCCGCCCTGAAGCTCCCGTAGCGGAGAGGGGGCCCACTGCCTTGGAGGGGACTCTGAGTCCCCTTCCAACGCTCGAAGACTCGCTGC
>CAZPAX010000074.1:0-10551 GCA_964584535.1 uncultured Eubacteriales bacterium | reverse complement strand
CGAGGGTCATTTCTGAGAGGGTCGTAAAAATAAATGGTCTCCAAGATGAAGTGATTGTACGTGTACTCCTGTTCCATTTCAAATCCTTTTTCTATGGCGAGCTGGATATTCTTAAGGGCCTGCTCTTTCAGGCCGAGAATGGCATAAACCCGAGAAAGAAGATATGTGTAAAAGACTGGATCTTCTTCTTCGGCTTTTTTTACCAAGGCTAATGCTTTTTCTTTTTCACCCCTGGCAGCGAAGAGCAAGGCTTGAGTGTATTGAATGTTATCCTTAATGTTCGGGTTAGAGGGGCTGAGGTTGGCGACAATCTCGATCTCCTTTTCTGCTTCCTTCAGTTTCCTCAGCATGATGAGCATGCGTGAATAGAAGAGCGCCACCGACATGTTATCCGGCTCCATCTCCAGCATTTTCTTAGCATCGGCAACTGCCTCTTCGGCTTTTCCGATGTCTTCATAGCACTTCGCTCGGAGCTGGTAATTTTTCAGGGATGGATCCCCTTGGCTTATGGCCAGGGAATAATATTTGATAGCCAGATCGGGCAATCCGATACTCCTCAAGAATGAGCCGATATTGAAGTTGATTGAGGGATTTTCAGGCTCAAGCTCAACAGCCCGTTTGAAATACTCATAAGCTTTGTCGTTATCGCCTTGGAGAAAATAGGCCCATCCCATACCCGCATTTGTTCCAGCAAAATTCGGATCTAGGCTATAGGCTTGCTTATAATACTGGAGAGTTTTCCTGAGGTCTTCTTTTCTTTTTTTGTCAACATAAAGGCTCTCATGGAGGTCTCCTAGCCCCCAATAGGGAAGGGCAAAGTTTGGGTCTTCTTGGATGGCTCTCTTAAACCATTCCTCGGCCTCTCCATAAAGAGCACTATCCTTTGGCCCAGAGAGCCTGAATTTTCGTTCTGAATTCCGGCCCAACTCGTAGTATCTGGAGGCAAGTGGAGAAGTTGTCTGGGGCTTCTCAGCTCTTTGGGCAGCTTGCAGGTTGAAGTTCTCAAGAATTTTGGCTGCCAGATTGTCACACATACGCAGAAAATCTTCTCCTTTTCCCTCTACCCTGCCGTCATAGATGGCTTCTGCTGTCCTTGCATCTTTCAGCTCGTAAATAAGCCGCAATTCATCAGCAGCCTTGGCGTAGCTAGCGATTAAAATATGGCTGATTTTTGTTTTCTCAGCCACAGCTTTGAGGTCTTCTGAAGTGTAACTGGCTGCCTTCGCCAGTCCGACTCTATCAAGAATGGTTTCTATGTGGTCAAAGCTGAGGACCGTCAGGCGGTTTGATAAACGCCGAATTTCAGAGATTAAATTATCGGGCAAAGCTGTTCTCCAGATGTCCAAATTGCTATCCCCAGTGTTGTTCTTGAAATGGAGAATAGCCAAAGAAGGTTTGCCTGCTGGGAGCTGGGTGATTTCTTTTCGGGACAGAAAGAGCCAGAGGAAGATAGCCACAAGCACCACAATTAAGAAAATTGAAGCAGGGATTCGAATCTTTCTCAGAGTGAATGGCCTCGTGAGCTCCCTTAATGTGCGCGGCTTTTTTTGAGGGAGAATCCTCTCATCGCTCGGAAATTCCTTCTCTATCTTTTCTAATTCAGATACCAGATCCTCGACTGTCTGGTACCTCTTCTCTTTTTCTTTTTCCAGACACTTCAGTATCAATCTCGAAAGTGTCTCTGGAATTTGAGGGTTTATTTTCCTCGGGTCTGGAGGAGGTTCGGTCTTGTGTTTGACAGCTATACTCAAGGCTGTATCGCCATCAAAAGGAAGGCGGCCGGTGACCATCTCAAAAAGAATGACACCCAGGGAGTAGATGTCGGAGCGGTTGTCTGCCTTTTTTCCCTCCACCTGCTCGGGAGACATGTACTCTGCTGTCCCCATTATGACCCCCCCTCCGGTTATGCCTTTCTCCTCGAGAGAGCGGGCCAAACCGAAATCCATGATGCGTGCTTTTCCTTCCCTGTCCATCATAATATTCTTGGGCTTAAGGTCGCGGTGGATGATTCCCAGATGGTGAGCCTCGGCCAGCCCAGCACAGATCTGTTTTCCGACAGAAGCGGCCTGGCCAGGGCTCAGCCTTCCCATCATCCGGATCATGCTTTTTAAGTCCTCCCCCTGGACGTATTCCATCGTGATATAAGGAGTCCCCTGCTCTTCATTGATATCATGCATCCGGCAGACATTCTTGTGGGTGATCCTGCGGGCCAGTCGGATTTCCTCCCGGAATCGCTCTAGAGTCTTTGGCCTTGAGGCAAGCTCAGGCCGGATCAGCTTGAGGCCGATCGTCTCCTTTATTTTTCTATCATAAACTTTATAGACTCTGCCCATCCCACCGCTTCCCAGCTCTTCGATGATTTCATACCTTCCGGCAAACAGGCTTCCCCTTTCCAGCTCTTGCGGCAGGCCCTGGAAAGTCTTAGTCTGGGATTCAAAAGGCTCCTCAAGCTGCGGCAAAGGAGCAGCACAGTTCCCGCAATAACGGCTGCTCGCTGGATTTTCGGATTCACATTGGGGACATTTCATTCTTTTTCCCCTTACATTCTGCCTGATTGAATGGCTAAAGGATAGTTTTTATTAGGGAAATTGTCAATTTTTTTTAGCTCTATAGAAAAAGTGTGGCAAGAAAATGAATTTTATTGGTCAAAGAGCCTCGGAAGCATCTTTTTCCCCTGAAATCCTTTTTTAATGGATGGGTGGCAGGGTGCTAGTCCCCGCAACGCCCGCAGCGAATAGTGGCGGGTGGGAGGGTCTTCAGCGAGGACGGCCGGGGACGCACCCTGACAGGACCCGTCCATTAATTTAGATCATCACGGAAAAAAAGATGCTATCAAGAGCCTCTTTCTAATTGACTTATTCTTAGCGTCGATATATTCTCATCTGCCAAAACGAAAGACGGAGGAGAAACAAAGGAAGATAAAATCATGCCCTGTCAATAAGGATTTCGCAGTTATTAAAGGAGAATCGTGATGAAGGCAAATGACAAAATTCGTCAGACGCATGCATTTTTGCTTCTGATAGCTTTAGGTCTTTTTCTATCTGGATGTGGACGCCTCTCAGTTCCTCCAGGTGCTTCGTCAGCTGCGAAAATCTCTCGAATCTCTGTATTTCCAGGAGCGGAATGGGAGTATATTCCTGAGCCGGAAACTGTCGGCTATTCAAAGGAAGGGCTCGGTTCTGTCCGCGAATTTTTGAAAACAATTCCAACAACAGGGCTTGTCGTTGTAGTTTCCGGCCGGGTTCTCATGGATTACGGCGAAACGACTGAACTCAGCTATCTCGCCTCGGTGCGCAAAAGTGTGCTGGCCATGATTTTCGGTAATTATGTGGCCAATGGAAAAGTCAAGCTGGAAAAGTCACTGGCCGAACTGGGGATAACTGACCACGGAGGGCTGACTCCCAAGGAATTGGAGGCGACAATCGCTGACTTGCTCTCTGCGCGTTCAGGAGTCTATCATCCTGCTTCGAATAGCGGAGATAACCTGGCTAACGCTCCTCCCCGAGGCTCGCAGAAACACGGCAAATATTTCCTTTACAGCAACTGGGATTTCAACGCCCTGGGCACCATATTCGAAAAAGAGACTGGACGGAACATCTATGATGCTCTCGAGACTGATCTTGCCCGTCCAATCAAAATGCAGGACTTCAAAAGGGATGCTCAGAAAAAAACGGGAGACTTGACTAAATCAATGCATCCTGCCTACCACATGTGGCTCTCAACTCGGGATATGGCCAGACTTGGCTATCTCATGCTCCGCGAGGGAAACTGGGCAGGAAAACAGGTCATCCCCCGAGACTGGGTGAAAAAGATTACCAAGCCCGTTACCCGTGTCCATAAAATGAACCCTGACTGGTACCGGAAAGGAAGGCTGGGTTATGGCTTCCTGTGGTGGGTGTTTGACGGACCTGAAGCTAAGGGGCCCTTCAAAGGAGCCTACACTGGTATGGGTGCTGGTGGTCAGTTCATCACTGTCCTGCCCAAGCTGGACATGATCGTTGCTCATAAAAACAATAGGGAACGGAGCAAAAAAGCGGTCTCAGGCAGTCAGTTCTTCCAGCTTCTAGATAAGATTCTTGCCGCGCAGCTTAAAAAATGAAGATGATAGTGCGGATAGAATCTCGAAGAAATGCCACATATTCCTATTTCAGAATAATTAATTTTTATCAATATCTTTGAAAAGGCATAGTTGCTGCAGCGAAGGACCGTCAGCAAGCCAGAGGATAGGAAACAGCCGAAATTTTGTGCTAACCGGGGCTTGTAAGTTGTATGGCCTCAAGAAGAAGAAGGACACCCTGGTCAGCATTTCCCTCTTGAAATTTTTGGCGAGCCAATAAAATTCTTTTTTTCACAGTTTCTGCCAGAGGAGCTATTTCTTCCTTTTTTTGCGCCTTTGATTTTTTTTCTTGCCCAGCCATTGGAGATTGGGCAGCAGTCTTGAAAATTTGATAAGCCTCTGTGGTCATTTCCACTCCTTGCTCAAAATTCCCTTTCGAAAATTGCTCTTTGGCTCCCATCACTTTTTCCTCAAAGCCCTTGGGCATGGCTTGACGAGGCCTGGACAAGAGGACAGCATCAAGGAGAAAACCGGCTGCTTTATCTGCTTTTCCTTTTTCGAACTCTTCAAGGGCTGAAGAGATAAGTTTATCAATCTCTTGAGCTACAGGAAAAACCCGCTCCCTCTGCTGGGCTTTTTCAGTTCCCTCCAGAATCTCTAGATTCGCAAGGTAAAAAGAAATGGCAAAAAAAGGAAGGATCAGGACAAAAACCCATTTTTTCATTTTTTTCTCATCTTTTCCTGGATAATTAATGCTCTCTTGGTTAGACAATATAAATTTGGCAAGAATAAATGTCAATGAAATGAAAGGGGACAGGCACTTTTTTTCCTGAAAAAGGTGCCTGTCCCTATCTTTATATTTGACATTCATTTTATTGACATCGTATATTTCTTTTTGCTATGCGCCTTCCAAAAATTTCTGAGAAGGATTTCTCTCAGTCTTTCAAGAAGGAATAAGCAGGCGAAAAAGAGCGAAAATGAATTTTGGATACAGAGGAAAGTGGGCCTGGATTGACCTCAGCAAGAGAAAAGTCCGTATTGAACCAGCTGATCCTGGACTCTGTCGAGATTATGTCGGAGGCAGAGGCCTTCAGGCGCGGCTTCTCTGGGAGCATCTAAATAAAATCTACCCTCTCAAGGATCCGCTCAGCCCTGAAAACAGAATCATCATCGGAAATGCAGCAGCAAACGACTCTCCTATCCCGACCGCAGGCCGCGGCTCCTGCTCTTTTATTGGAACAATGACAAGATCTTCAGAGCCAGTCTCCTGGGTGCCGGGCCATAGACCTGTCTACGGGATGATTACCCATTCAAGCGCTGGTGGGCTCTTCCACAATATGCTCAAGAGATCTGGAATCGACCATCTCATTATTGACGGCAGGGCTGACCGTCCAGTTCGGATCCAGGTCATTGAGGGTGACGTACAGATTGTCGAAGCTGAAGAAGACCTTTTCCAGACAGTCGAGGGAAGAAAAATTGTCCGCAAAGCCTCTGAAATGACTGATTATCTTTCCCGGAAATTCAAGGGTTCTTCCACTGTCTGTGCAGGGCCAGCAGGATGGAATCTTGTCGACTTCGCCTGCCTGACTGCTGACTATCACCGGAATTTTGGCCGCGGCGGGGCAGGTGCTATTTTCGGTTCAAAAAACCTGGTGGCTATCACAGCCTATGGCAAAGAAGGTTTATTTTATTATGATTCAGAAAACTTCAAGAAGATAAACCAGGAGCTCGACAGTCTGGTCAAGGCAAGTGTTGAAGATCCGAACCAGACCGCCTCTTTCCGGCCGACTACAGGGACAACATGGTGGCTTGACCGTGCCTTTAATGGAAGATACCTGGGTGTCAAGGGAGGCTACCTTCCCTGGCACAACTTCGATGAGGGATACTTCGACCCTGACGATTTTAGCCGTGCCTCCACAGACGCCTTTCTTGAAATTGCGGGCAAGCATAATGTTTGCAATAAATGCCGGCATATCTTCTGCACCCGGACAGCCAAGGTAGATGAGGGCCCTTACGCTGGTAAAGGGGTTAGGCCAGAATTCGAGACTATTGCCCTCTGGATTAATTGCTGCATTCTCGACCGGGAAGCCATCTTCTACATGAACTATCTTTGCAATGAGCTTGGTGTTGACACCATGACCTTTGGTAGCGTCATGGCTTCAGCAATGGAGCTTTCGGAGAAAGGATTCTTGGAAAAATATGGCAGTGCTTTGAAGTTCGGGGATGCGTCTGAAATGATCAAGACGCTGAAGGCTATTGCCTATCAGACAAATGACCTAGGAAAGCTTCTCGGAAAATACACTGATCGCTTGATAGCCGAGGTAGTGGCCAATTTCGGGCCCGAAGCCATTGATGATATTGTCTTTTGCTCGACTACATCATATGGAGGGCTCGGCTATGCTGGAATCAATCCCAAGGCCTTTCCAGGCATGTTTACCGCTTACGGGACATCGAACCGTGGCCGTGGGGACCATACCTATGCCTGGACTATCCAGGCTGAGGAAGGAGGGCTCAAGCAAGCCCGAGACCTGGCCAGCTATGTGGCCGAAGGCCAGGCCGGGAAAGCTCTGGTTGATTCTTTGGGTCTTTGTGATTTTTTCACAGCAGACATCGCTTCAGAGCCTTTTCTTTCACTCTATCAGGCCCTAACTGGAATTGAGTATACTCCCGAGTCTTTAAAGGAATGTGGAAAAAGGATTTACAGCTTGGAGAGGCGGCTCAACAACCTCCAGGGCCGGAACAGGATCTATGACGCATTTATCCCCCCAAAGTTGAGGATTCCTCTGAGTTCTGGTGCCCATAAAGGAGAGGCTGTCAATGAGGATTTTTATAACACTATCCTTGACGCCTATTATGAAATCCAGGGCTGGACAAGGCATGGGATTGTTCCCTAAAGGGACATCCCTTTTCTCTTCACGAGTTCCAGATATTTATCCAGGTTGTTTTCCGCACGGCTAATTTTCCAGCCAAAATCGCTCTCAGAGAAACCTGAAGTTTTTAGAATAAGATAAAATAGGGAAATTTCGTCTTCATTTCGGCAATCCATTTTTCGATGAGGACCTTATGATCAGTATCTTTTATTTTGACCATAAGGCCTGCCTGGATAGCGCCTCTGCGCATTCTCTGCAATATATCAAGATTCCTGCACGCGCGGGGGCGATCACATTCACTGCAATCAGCTATTTTCTTTTTAACAGCACACGCTCTGATCTCGCAGTTTGAGCGACCGCCTCCTTTAAGACAGCCTGGACAGAGAGGAATGACCTGGATGGAAGCCAGTCCCTTGGAAAATTCCTTAAAGTCGAAATCTTTCGGTGCCCATTCTTCAAGGCCATAGCCTTTGATAATTTCTTCATATTTTTTGGTTAATTCCCTTAAGATTCCATTGGCCACTACGCAACTTCCACACCAAATGCCGCAAAAACCGATTTGATTCTTTACATTCTCAAAGTGCTTATTTTTCATGCTATAGTCTCCTTTTACACATCATAGCTTTTTAAGGTATCGAAGCCTGTTGATAACGGCTTGGAAGGATTCAGGAATCGCAGCTCGGATTTTTATATTCTCACCAGTTCGAAGATGGAAAGAAATCTCCTGGGCATGCAGCATCAAGCGTGGAAATTGTCTCTGCACAGCCTTGTCGCCATAGAGCAAGTCACCAACAAGCGGGTGTCCAATGCTGTGGAGATGGACGCGAATTTGATGGCGGCGGCCTGTGACAGGATGCGCCTTGACAAGAGTAAAATCCTTAAAGCGTTCCGTGACTTCGAATTCGGTGAATGATGGCTTTCCCTTTTTTGTATCAATGCCCATTCTTCCTGAGCCAAATTGACGGATGGGCTTGTCGATGGCACCGCTGCTTTCCTGAATGATTCCGAGAGTTAAGGCCAAATAAGTTTTCTGGACAGTCCTCTGGCTAAACTGGT
The DNA here is from genome assembly GCA_964584535.1 of uncultured Eubacteriales bacterium. Classification (GTDB taxonomy): domain Bacteria; phylum Acidobacteriota; class Aminicenantia; order Aminicenantales; family CAZPAX01; genus CAZPAX01. The sequence goes on along the minus strand of CAZPAX010000074.1, from coordinate 2,568 downwards.
CATTGAGGTAGCGGTGGGCTTCCGGATTCTTTGCCAAGAGGATGACACCGCTGGCCTCTTTATCCAGCCGATGGACGATATAGAGCTTGCCTCGTGAGGTGCTAGCCACCAAGAAAGGCAAGCCTTTTTTTCCTTCTCCAGGATTTGAGGCAATTCCTTCCGGCTTATTGACTGCAATAATGTCACTGTTCTCGAAAAGGATCTCAATCATCGAAATGTATCGTAAACAATGATATGTCTCTCGGAGAAAGCAGTCAATCCGAGTTTTTATTTTTCCGGCAAGTCGCCTGTCTCATTTCCACCTTGAAGAGAGTTTTGCCTTAAAAATGCTTAAAATTTATTGGCCTTTTGAACTATTGACAGGGATTGACCACAGAGAATATATTCTGTTTTGGATAACGGCTTGTGCTATTTGAGAAAAAAAATAAGGATGCCCCCGACGACTCTTGGAATGAGCAATTTGAAGGAGAGATATCATTTCTTCATCAAAATAGAAGATGACTAATGTAAAACTTTCTTCTCCAGCTAAATTTGACAGAAACCTAGTCCTTTATGAAGATAGCCCGAAGTATGACCGATGGATCAAGCTTGCCCTTGTTTTCCCTGTGGCGTTGCTTTTTGTCTTTGGAATTTTGTTCTATGTCGATGCCACAGACAGAGAAGTCTTTCCAGAAGAGTCCGAAAAAGATTCAATGATAGCTTCGATCGTTCTCTTCACCGAGGTTCCTTTTATCCTCTTTATTTATTGGTTGGTTCTGCCCCGAAAAATATATATACTTCAGGATAAAATCAAGATAAGAATGGGACAATTTTTCTTAAATGTCCCTTTTGATACCATTAAATCAGTGAGGGCTGTTAAGGGAGTGATAACTTGGTTTACCATCAATGCCGTAACTTCTTACAGCCGGCAAGTAGAAATTGTCAGGAGAAAGTGGCTGAAAATAAGAATCTCACCGACCAATCGAGACCAGTTTCTGGAATATGTAAACAGAGCTATGTTTGAATGGCAAAGATTAGAGAAGTGACCGCAGCCAGTTCAACTCATATAATTAAGCATTAAAATATTACTGATCTTGTAAAAGGTAAGATAAAACTGATTGTGGATGAAGCCCTTGTGCCTCCTCGACAGAAATCTCCGAACTATCGACAGGTGAGATGATGAGACCTGAGATTAAGAAGGCTATTCAGAAGATCGATGCCCAAGCATGGAAGAGAGTCTCTGTAGAGTATGGCAAAGACACGATAAAGGTTTTAGTGCCACCGAACTGTGTTGAGCTGACCATGAAGGATGTGCCTGTGGTGCCAGATCCTCGAAAATCGATTGAGGAGGCTTTCTTAAATCCCACGAGTAGCCCTCCTTTGGAGGAGATCATCCGGAAAAAAGGAAAATCTACCCAAAAGATGTCTGTGGCCATTGCTGTTTCCGACATCACAAGACCTGTCCCTTATAAAGGGGAGAGCGGCATCCTTCCTCCTTTGCTGAGTCGCTTGGAGCGCGCAGGAATCAGGAAAGAGAACATCAAGATCATTGTGGCCACAGGGATGCATCGGCCGAGTAGCTATGAAGAGAAAATGGAGATGTATGGCAAGGAGATTGTTGAACAATACACAATCCTCGACCACGATTGCCAGAAGCCGGATCTTCTTCAGAGCATAGGAGAGACAAAAAGAGGGACCCATGTCTATGTCAATCGGGATTTTTATTTTGCAGACTTGAAGATTGCCACAGGACTTGTGGAGAGCCATTTTTTCACCGGAATCTCTGGAGGAAGAAAGTCTGTTTGCCCAGGATTGGTGGATGTAAAGACCATTCAGAAATTTCATGGCCCTTATTACCTTGAAGACAGCCAGGCAACGAATCTTGTCCTCGAAGGAAATCCCTGTCATGAAGAGGCTATGGAAGTTAGCCAGACCGTTGGGATTGATTTTGTTATCAATGTCAATCTCGACAAGGAGTTGCGCCTTATTCGTGTCTTCAGTGGTGATATGGTGAAGGCGAATTTGAAGGCTTTTGAAATGATCAAAGGCTATGCAGAGATTCCCCTAAATGAGGAGTTTGATATCGTGCTCACGCACGGCGGATATGTGGGGAGAGACCATTACCAAACCGCAAAGGCCGCAGTAGGAGCTCTTCCGGCCGTGAAAGAGAGAGGTGTCATCATCATTGTCGCCAACAACAGGGATACGATCGAACCCATCGGCTCTCCAGAATATAAGAGTCTAATCCATCTGTTGAAATTGCAGGGACCAGATAAATATCTTGATTTGTTGAGAATGCCCGATTGGAAATTTACAAAAGATCAATGGGAGCCTGAAGTCTGGGGGAAAGTTTTGAGAAAAGTGGGTGAGGAGGGATTGATCTACTGCTCTCTCGAAATTGAGAGAAAAGATTATCGCCTCCTTCCCGGAATCTGTGGCCTCGATTTTTTGAAAGGAAAAAGGATAAAACCTTCTCTCAAAAAGGCTCAAGAGATGGTAGAGAAAGCTGTTTTATTCGCTGTCTATAGATACCGGGAAAAAGGAATCGAACCGACCATGGCCTTCATCCGAGAAGGCCCTTATGCTGTG
>CAZPAX010000073.1:6329-10774 GCA_964584535.1 uncultured Eubacteriales bacterium | reverse complement strand
CCCCCTCCTCTACAGGGGCTTCCGCGCAGCCTCCTGCACCCATCATAAAGATCACATATTCAGAGATGCTATCTTTTGGAAAAAATGATGAGGAAGCCTTGAAATCTTTTTCTATATTTCTTAAACTTAAGCCTACATCAAAATGAAATTCGTTGCTGACCTTCACCTCCATTCCAAATTTTCCCGAGCCACATCGCGCGACATGACTTTTGATAATCTGGCTTACTGGGCCAAAGTGAAGGGAATCTCTCTTCTGGCCACAGGAGATTTCACCCATCCCGAATGGCTTTTCCTGACCAAAGAGAAACTAGAACCGATAGGAAATGGCTTTTTCCGCCTAAAAAATGTGGTTCCCCCAGACAATGGATACTTGAAGAAAATCCCTTTTTCTGCGGACGATGTCTCCTTTATTCTCTCCACCGAGATCAGCTTCATCTATTCCAAAAAGGGAAAAGTCAGAAAAATCCATATCCTCCTCCTTGCTCCGGACTTTGAGTCTGTCGAAAAGCTCAATTCCAAGCTCTCAGGGCTGGGCAATTTGCGCTCTGATGGCCGTCCCATTCTGGGTCTGGACGCTAAATATTTTGTCAAAATTGTTGCTGACCTCTGTCCTCGCTGCGTGGTCATTCCTTCTCACATCTGGACTCCTTGGTTTTCCCTTTTCGGCTCCAACTCTGGCTTTGATGCTATCGAGGAATGTTTCGAGGAGATGACTCCCTTTATTTTTGCCCTGGAGACAGGACTCTCCTCTGATCCTCCCATGAACTGGCGCCTTTCTGCACTCGATAAATACGCCCTGGTCTCCAACTCAGATGCCCATTCCCCCTCCCGAATCGGAAGAGAAGCCAATGTCTTTGACACAGACTTCAGTTACCAGGGGCTTGTGGAAGCTATAAAGAGCCAGAATCCTGACAAATTCCTCCACACAGTGGAATTTTTTCCAGAAGAGGGGAAATACCACTATGACGGCCATCGCAAATGTGGCATCATTCTCTCTCCCCGAGAGAGTATCCTCCACAAAGACATCTGCCCCAAGTGCGGGAAAAAGCTGACCATTGGAGTGATGCACAGAGTTGAAGAGCTCGCTGACCGGGAAGAAGGAGCAAGGCCTCCTTTCAAAGTCCCTTACAAAAATCTCATTCCCCTCAATGAGGTCATTGCTGAAGCAATCGAAAAAACAGCTGATTCCCAGAGCGTCTGGGATATCTATTTTCGACTCTTCAAGGAATTCGGGAACGAGTTCAAGATTCTGACCGAAGTCCCCATCTCTGAACTCAGCCGGTTTCACCCGGAGAGGATAAGCCTGGGCCTGGAGCGGACGAGAAAAGGCATGGTCAAAATTGTGCCTGGCCACGATGGCTTTTATGGAATAATCAGCCTATTTGAAAAAGAAGCTGAGGCTGAAGAAGCCCCAGGACAGCTCAAGCTCTTCTGAGCAAGCCCCAACTCTCCTTGACAATATTCTTCCCAGCCTTTATATTAGTTGAGTAACGAGGAGAGGAAACGACTATGGAAATTGAAATGAAAATCAAAGGCCTCGTAGTTGATCCCATATCCAAAATGCCGATAGTGGTACTTGAAGACCTCTCCAGCGACCGGATACTTCCCATCTGGATCGGTGTCTTCGAGGCCAATGCCATCGCCCTGACCATAGAGAATATTTCAACTCCTCGGCCGATGACTCACGATCTCATCAAAAATTTTATGGATAAAATGAGCATCTCGGTCGAAAAAATCGTGGTCAATGATGTCCGCAACAACACCTTCTATGCCCTAATCTATTGTAAGTATAAGGACCAGATTCTCGTTATTGATTCGCGCCCCTCCGACGCAATTGCCTTAGCCCTGCGGATGAACTCGCCCATTTTTGTCGAGGATGATGTGGTGAAAAAAGCTCACAGCCTGAAACTGGATGAAAATCTGGAAAATTCTGAAAAACTTATGAAATGGCTTGAAAACTTAAAGCCCGAAGACTTCGGCAAATACAAGATGTAAATTCTCTAAGTCCTCAGCCTGAAGAGAAGATAAAGTCCAGCCAATCCAAAGACAAGGTTTGGTCCCCAAGCTGCCAGAAAAGCATTCAAAAAATTCACATAGCCAAGGTTCTTGAAGATGCCGATTGCCCCCCAGTAGATCATGGCGATCGCAATGCTCAGGCCAATCCCGAAAAGAGTTCCCCTTTTTCCCATGGAAAAGGCAAAGGGCAGGCCGAGGAGAGTCATGATCAGGCTCACTAGAGGAAAAGAAATTTTATAATTTAAATCGACCTTGAACCTCATTGTTTCAAATCCCATCTGTTCAATCTCTCTGATATAGCGGCGGAGCTCACCATAATTCATCTGGGCAGGCTCTTTCCATTCTTTCAGAAAATAGCTTTTCTCCTCAACTTCAAGCAAATTCATTCTCTCTCTTCGCTCAAACTTTGTCTGCTTCTCTTCGGCGAAATCCCTCAGCCAGGAATTCACCAGAAAGAGGTTATTTCCTCTCAGGTACCCCCTTTCCGAATAGATTCGCCTTTTGAAGGACCAGGAAGAAAGGTCAAGATCAAAAATCTCAAGCTGACCAAAGACTGTTGCCTTGGGGTCAAAGTAGCTGTAATGATAAATTCTGTCTCCTCCTTTGCTCATCACCCAGCGCCTGTCCAGATAACTGTAGCTGCGGGGTGGGATATCGTTGATAATGTCCCAAGTCTCTTCAACCTTTCTATTGGAATAAGGCAGAATTCGCTCCTGAAGATAAAAGGAAAAAAGGCTGACCACAATAGCCAGAATGAGGACAGGAACAATCAGGCGGTAGAGGCTGATGCCGCAGGCCTTCATGGCCGTTATCTCGTTGAATTTGGCAAGAAGGCCAAAGGTCAAAAGCGTTGTGGTCAGAACAGCCACTGGAAGAATGTAATTGGCGAAATCAGGCAGACTATAGCCGATGTAGACGAAGAGGAGGAGAGGAGATTTGTTATGCTGGTAGATGTTATCAATCCTCTCGAAAAAGGTGACAATCACAGAAATAGAAAGGAGGCCAAGAAAAACAAGGAAAAAGATGGCCAGATACTTCCTGATGACATAGCGGTCGAGGATATTGGGAAAAGGAAGGGAGATCCGAGGCCAATTCCAGGAAAGCCTCCTTTTAATAAAAGGAAAGGGGATTCTTCCTTTTATTTTAAAAAAACGGCTGATGTTCGAGAAAAGAGGAACTTCTTTGACGGATCTTGAAAAAAGATAAATGCCCGCCAGAGCAAAGAGAATATTTGCTCCCCAGATTCCCAGAAAAGGAGAGAGCCGGCCGTCCATGGCCATTTTCTCTCCGGCCGTGATCAGGATGTAATAGAGGAGGATGATCCCGATGCTGATAGTAAAGCCACTAGTCCTTCCTCCCTTCCTTGTCGAAGCACCCAGGGGAACTCCCAGAAAGACAAAGATCACACAGACAAAAGGAAGAGCAAATTTCTTATGGATCTCAACCCAATGGGAACGCAGATCCCTCGCCCTCTGCCAGGAAGCAGGCGAAGGGTTTTTCTCTCTATTTTCTTTTTCAAACCCGGCCACATCTTTTTTGATCACTCTTAGCTCTCGGATAAGCTCAGCAATGTCTTTTTCTTTGACTCTTTTCTCCACAGAAATAGAGGTAAACAGGCTTTCGACATTGATTTCCTCTTCAAGTCGCTTGAAAGAGGTCTGGCTGTATTTCTCTGGCTTGGCCAGCGGGCAGGAATGGAGTATTCCATCAAAAAGCTCGAGGGTGGCTCTACGGATTTCAGGATAGAAGTTGAGTCTCCCTTTCCTGGCCAGAATCACTTTTGGCTCCTCAGGAGGATCGCCAAGAAAGGCGAAAATATTCTCCCAATTTCTCTCTCCGCTGATATCCTGGATGAAGATGACTGCCTGGGGGATGGATTCATTGAATTCCCTGGGATTGACCCTGAGTTGAACTTTCTCCAGGGCAGATTTAGTAATGGTCTGGACCCACTTGTAGTTGGAGCGAGGAGCAAGATAGAGTGTTAAAAAAGAGGTGAGAAACCAGGCAGCCAGAGAAAAAGCAAAGGCAGGCCAGAGAAGCCTTCTGTTGCTTATTCCTAAAGTTTTAAAGGCCACGATTTCCGAGTCTGAAGAGAGGCGGCTGAGCCCAGCCAGAATGCCCATCAGCACAGCCATGGGCAGAGTAAAGGCAAGGATGGAGGGAATAAGATAGATGAAAATCTTGACAGTTTCTCCGAAAGAGACTCCCTTAGTTATAAAAAGCTCAGAGAGAAGAAGAATCTGATTCATGAGGAGAACAAAGGTGTAGATGAGAAGGCCGATGAGAAAAGGGGGAACAATCTCTCTGATGATGTAGCGGTCAAAGAATTTGAACATTGCGTTCAATATAGCACAGAAAAAAGGCAAAAAAAAGAAAAGGCCCTGAGTGCAAACTCAGAGCCTTTCACCTCTTAATTATTTATTAGTCTT
>CAZPAX010000073.1:0-6229 GCA_964584535.1 uncultured Eubacteriales bacterium | reverse complement strand
CTTCCGCCTTAATACATGTCGCTCGGTGGAGGTGGATATTTGTGTGCTTTTTCTTCTTCTGGAATTTCAGAAACCAAGCCTTCTGTGGTCAGGAGCAGTCCGGCGATGCTGGCCGCATTCTGGAGAGCAATGCGGACAACTTTTGTCGGATCAAGAATGCCGGACTTGACCATATCTTCATATTGCTCGGTGAGAGCATTGAATCCCCAATCCTGCTTCATCTCTTTAATTTTTTCAACGACAATCGAACCTTCCCATCCGGAGTTGTTGGCAATCTGACGGAGAGGCTCTTCCAAAGCTCTCTTAACAATGTCGATGCCAATCTTCATGTCGCCTTCCAACTTTAAGTTGGCGAGTGCCTTTTGTGTCCGGAGGAGAGCAACTCCCCCGCCAGGAACAATCCCCTCTTCAACAGCAGCTTTGGTGGCATGCATGGCATCCTCAACTCTTGCTTTTTTCTCCTTGAGTTCAGTTTCAGTGGCAGCTCCAACTTTAATCAGGGCCACTCCACCAACCATCTTGGCCAATCTTTCCTGGAGCTTCTCTCGGTCATAATCAGAAGTCGTTTCCTCAATCTGTGTCCTTATTTGTTTGATTCTCGCTTGGACATCTTCCTGCTTTCCGCTTCCCTCGACAATTGTTGTATTGTCTTTATCGATCACTACTTTGTTGGCTTCTCCCAGCCAATCCAAAGTGACATTCTCCAGCTTGACCCCTATATCCTCGGTAATCACCTTTCCTCCGCTGAGAATGGCAATGTCCTCGAGCATCGCCTTTCGTCTGTCACCGAATCCTGGAGCTTTGACTGCACAGCACTGAAAAGTTCCCTTGAGCTTGTTAACAACCAGTGTTGCCAAGGCTTCGCCTTCAACTTCTTCAGCCACAACAAGAAGAGGTCTTCCCATTTTGGCCACGTTCTCCAGCAAGGGCAGGAACTCCCTTAAATTGCTGATTTTCTTCTCATGGAGAAGGATCAGAGGACTCTCTAGAACACACTCCATGCGGTCCGGGTCAGTGATGAAATAGGGAGAAAGATAGCCACGGTCAAACTGCATTCCTTCGACGATATCCATTGTTGTCTCTAGACCTTTCGCTTCCTCGACAGTGATCACTCCATCCTTGCCCACTTTATCCATGGCCTCAGCAATGATCTTGCCGATCGACTCATCATTATTGGCGGAGATAGCTCCGACCTGGGCAATCATCTCGCCTGTGACATCGCGGCTCAATTTCTTTAGGTCTTTGACAACTTCTTCAACTGCCTTGTCAATTCCTTTCTTAATCAGGTTGGGATTGGCTCCAGCTGTGACATACTTTATCCCTTCAGAATAGATGGACTGGGCTAGGACAGTGGCTGTGGTTGTCCCGTCTCCGGCCACATCTGAAGTCTTGGAAGCCACTTCTTTAACAAGCTGAGCTCCCATGTTCTCCAGGGGATCTTTAAGCTCAACTTCTTTGGCCACTGTGACTCCGTCTTTGGTGCTGGTCGGGGATCCAAACTTCTTGTCCAGGACAACATTCTTTCCCCTTGGCCCCAATGTCTCTTTGACAAGATTGGTTAAAGTATTGACTCCTTTTAAAAGTGCCTGTCTGGCTTCATTGCCAAGTGATATTTGTTTTGCCATTTTTACTCCTTTTTACGAATCTCAGGTGATTTTAGCCAAAATTTCTTCTTCTCGAAGAATGACATGTTCCACGCCGTCAATTGTCACTTCTGTCCCGCTGTACTTTCCAATAAGAACCTTATCACCCTTTTTGACCTCAAGGGGAATCACTTTTCCATCCTCATTAACACGGCCTTTCCCCACCTCAATGATTTCTGCTTCCTGGGGCTTTTCTTTGGCTGTGTCAGGGATGATGATCCCTCCTTTCTTTACTTCCCGTTCTTCTATTCTTTTAAGAAGAACACGATCATGCAATGGAATTACCTTCATAAAGACCTCCTTTCAGTTAATTTTGCTTATTAGCAGATAAAATTTTAGAGTGCTAATTTTAGCCAAAAGGAGATGGGTTGTCAAGAGTGAATGAGGCAGGATTTAGCACTCTAACACTAAGAGTGCTAATTATTTCTTCCTTATTTTCAAAGATTTAGTTTTATGGTGAAGAGTGTTGCGGTGAATCCCGAGTGCCTTGGCTATCCTGCATTTATTTCCCTTGTATTTTTTCATGGCCGTCTCTATATAGATCTTCTCAAATTCTCTCAAAGCATCCTTGTAATGCAACTCTTTCTCCACCATTTCTCTAATGAGGATCTCCATTTTTTGATGGAGATTGAGTTCTTCAAACTTTTTTTCCATGCTCTTTCACTTTCTGGATGATATCCTGATAGGCGGACTTGAATTCATTTCTAAGATCCTGAGGTATCAGATAAACCATGGCTTTGGAAATTGCGAAACAATAGGGAGCAAAATAGGAATTGATGAGTGCCTCCTTGCTGACAGGAAAGACTATAAAGGCAAAAACAATAACCCCGCAGACGAGAATCCCTTTCAGGAAGCCGAAAATTCCTCCCAGAAAATGATTGAGGAATCTGAATGGGCCTTTCATCAGTTTGGAGAGGAGATGAGAGATGAGAGCGGCTAAGGCCAGGACAGCAAAAAAGATGAGCAAAAATCCCAGAAAATGAGCCAAGGTTTCATGGGATATGAATAGTTCGAAAATCCGTGAGGCATAGGGATAATAAAAAGCGGCCAGAATCAAACCCAGAACGACTGCCACCAGGCCGATAATTTCCCTGATCAATCCTTTGATAAAACCAATGATCAAAGCTACGAGCAAAATAGCCATAAAAACAAAGTCCAGCCAGCCGAGATCCATTTATCTCCTCCTTTTTCTCAGTTCCTCGATCATCCAGTACTCTCCATAATCGAGAGAAGCAAAAGGGATATGAGGCTTTATTTTCCCATGGAAATCGCTCCCGGCCGTGGGGACAAGATCCAGCTCCTCAGCGATTTCTTTATAGAATACTGTCTGGTCATGACTATGGTAGGAACTATAAATCTCCAGACCCTGAAGGCCGTTATCTTTCAAGACACCAAGATCCTGCTTTGTTGCCTGCTGAAAATATGCTCCAGGATGAGCCAGCACAGGCACACCTTCGGTCTGGGGAGCCAACTTGAGAATTTCAAGAAGATCAACGTTTCTCTTGGGAACATGAGCTGGCTTGCCTTCCATGAAATAATCTTCATAAAAGAAATAGGGAGCAAAAATGCGGTTGCGTTCTTTGAAATATTTATCAAAAGCAGGGTCTTTCCTCTCCTCTGCCTTGTCCAGAAGAATCTTGGCAATGAATACTCCCAAAGGCGGATTGGACCTCGATTTTTTTACAACCTCTCTCCAACTAATATCAAATCCCATCTCCCGGAGCTTCTTGACTCTCCCTTGAGCTTCTTTAATCCTGGCCTCGACGACCTTATCAATAATGCCTGCAATCACTCTTTTCTTCCAGTTAACAAAAGGAAGGAGAAGATGAAACTCCCGGCTATCAAAAAGGGTTGTCAGCTCGATGCTGGGCACAACTTCAACATCCATTTCCTCACTGTATTGGAGAGCCTCAGGGTAGGCAGCTACAGTGTCATGATCAGAGATGGAAATGGCTCTCAATCCGTATTCTTTGGCCAGTCGGACGATGTGGAAAGGAGTGAAATCTCCGTCGCTGCTCCGGTTGGAGTGAATATGGAGATCGATCTTTTCACTCACTAGAGTTCTTTCTTCCCTGTCAAAAGGCAAAAGATTTCAAAATACCTGCGAGAAGTCTGCTCAATAATGGACTCGGGCAAAGGAGGAGGGGGAGACTTCTTATCCCATCCTGTTGTTTCCAGATAGTCTCGGACAAACTGCTTGTCTAGACTGGGTGGAGACTTGCCAGGAGAATAGCTCGCTTTGGGCCAGAAGCGGGAGGAATCAGGAGTGAAGATTTCATCAATGAGGATGAGCTCGCCATTTTCAAGGCCAAATTCAAACTTGGTATCAGCAATGATAATTCCTTTGGAAAGAGCAAAGAGGGAGGCCTTCTGATAGAGCTCGAGGCTCAATTTTCGGATCTTTTGGGCGAGTTTATCCCCCACCAATTTCTGTATTTCCTTGAAAGAGATATTCTGGTCATGTCCCTCCTCAGCCTTCGTTGCCGGTGTGAAAATGGGTTCTTCCAGCTGCGACGCCTCTTTCAGACCGGGAGGAAGTTTAATGCCACTCGTTTTCCCTTTGGTCTGGTATTCCTTCCAGCCTGAGCCAGCAAGATAGCCACGGACAGTACACTCGACTGGAATGACTTTCGTTTTCTTGACAAGCATCGACCTTTTCTCCAAGACCTCTCTGTGTTTGAGAAGAAACTTTGGAAACTCATCCACCTCTGCGCTGAGGAGATGATTGGGACAGATGAAAGAGGTATAATCAAACCAGAATTTGGAAAGCTGAGTCAGGATTTTCCCCTTGTTCGGTATCAAAGAAGGAAGGACATAATCAAAAGCAGAGATGCGGTCTGTGGCAACAATAAGGAGCTTATCCTTCAGGTCGAAGATATCCCGAACCTTGCCTCTTTTATAAATAGAAAGTCCAGGAAGGGTGATGCTGGAAATGGCTTTTTCCACGGTAGGTAAAGAATAAAAAAAATGGATTGAAATTGCAACTAGAATGACAGGGCGATGAAAGAGAAATTTCTGCCCACTTTCTCTCTATCTCTCCGGTAGGAATGAAAATTTTTCTCACAGTGGGTGCAGATATCCAAGACAAAAATATTTTCTTCTTTGATTCCCTGATTTTTAAGCAGGAACATATTCGCTTTTCTCAAATCAAAAATGAATTTTCCTTCTCTTGATGGATGATTCTGGAAAAAGTGCCGCGGAAATGCTCCTTCCTCAAAGCTCTGTTTGACATCCTCTCCAACTTCATAACAAGCGCCCCCAATACAGGGCCCTAGGCCGACAAGAAGCCTCTGAGGATCACACCCATAGCGGACTTCAAAGCCCTGAATGACTCTCTTTATAAGCTTTTTCTGAGTTCCCCTCCAGCCGCAGTGGACAGCTGCAATAATATGCTTCCTTTCATCAACTATGAGCACAGGAAGGCAATCCGCTGTTTTAATGATCAGGAAAAGGTGAGGAAGGCGAGTGATGAGGGCGTCTCCTTTGAGATTTCCTTTCGGAATTTCGTCAACGAAATGAACAACGTCAGAGTGAACCTGTTTTAGAAAGACAAGCTTAAAATCCTTCCACCCCTTTTGCTTTTTAAAATCCCCTTCTTTCCACTTGGCTGTCCCAAAACCATGGATAAGAAACGGAATTTCTTCCCAGCGCGGAATTGTCAGATAAGCCATCTCTCTCTTTATTTAAGGTTCCATTATATTAGCAAAGATTATGATTTCAAGCTCTTGGCCGCTTTATTTATTAATTCCTGGTCCGCTCTTTTTTGCGGCTCTAAATTTCATTTTTTATCTCAAATTCAAAAAGGCCCTTTTCCAGAATCTTATAGAAAGGAATAAAATAAATTTCTGTCTTATTCATGCTTGTGGATGTGTCAAGTGCAAGATTAACGACCAGCGCTTTTTCTGGCTTATATCTTTCAGCAAAACTTCTCATTGCTCTGGTTATTTCCGGCTTTGCCAGTTTCTTATACTTCACTTCTATTGGCATAAGATATCTACCAGAGTCGATTACAAAGTCGATTTCTGCTTTCTCCTTGGTTCTCCAGAAATATATTCCTGTTGAGCTAATTGCTGTCTTCTCTTTCAGGATATTAAGAACAAAATTCTGAAAAATAAAGCCCATTTCTTTAAGGCTTCCGAATGTTCCAAAGGCAAAATTTCTTAGGCCGAGGTCATAGAAGTAAAAAATTGAAGATTTAGTTATCTCCTTGCGAATGTTTCTAAAATAAGGAGAAATCCTTCGGATGATAAAAGTCTTTTCGAGATACCATAGATACTCTTTCAAAGTTTTAACCGAGATTCCCAAAGTTGAGGACAATTCGGAAAGATTAGCCAGATTGCCAATCTGGGCTGCTAATATTTTTACCAAGTTGCTAAAAGCCTCAGTTTTGTGGATTTTCAATAAATACGAAATATCTCTTTCGATATAGCTCTGATAGATTTCATTTATTAACTTTAGTTTCTCATCAAGCTTTTCTTCCAGAGAGATGCGGGGATAGCCGCCAAAATTTAGATACTCTTCCAGCAGTTCGTATCCTTTTTCTATTTCAAGAGGAAAAAAATCAGAAATCCGTCCTTCATATCTAT
>CAZPAX010000072.1:0-10850 GCA_964584535.1 uncultured Eubacteriales bacterium | reverse complement strand
TGAATCTTATAGACTTCCCTCCAAGATTTCACCTTGAGCAGGGCGGCAATGGGTTGCTCAAGCTTCTGGATAGTGGAATTATATTCCTGAATATAAACCTCTCTCTTTCTCGTTCCACCTTCAAATCTCTCCCTTTCACTTAAAGTCACAGCAGATCTTGACTTGCTAACCAGATCCAGACTCGCTAACAAGCCAGCAGAGGCTGTTAAAGCTGTATCTCCTGCAGAAGAATCTGCCATGCCCTGTACGTACCTTGCATAGAGCTTCCCCAAGCCAGAGAAATTCTGGCAGGGATCAACGCTTTCAATGCTTCCAGTGAGAGTGCTGAAATAAACGATATAATCTGCGATAACCGGATTGGCCCATACTTTTTCCCCTGGACTGAGATCTCCTTTGTCTTTCTCAGAAGGGAGATTGAGAAGAGCTGGTTCTCCGATAAACCATTCCACTTCTGGAGTGACACTATCGATTAGAGCAATAAAAGAATATGTTCCAGTCGCAGGAGCCCTGTCATCCCCACCTGTTCCAAAATGAAGCCGAGGAACTGCTGTCCCAGAAACGGGATTTATCCAGAAAGCCGGTTTGCACAAAATGGGATAATTGTCTGGATCCTGGTAAATAACATCTACTTCAGAATCCCAGGTACTTTTCTCAGTCCCTCCTTTATACTGAAAGGGAACACTCACATTTATCTTCCATAATCTTCCATCCAGGTCTCCGACATAAACAAAATCGGCAAAGCCATTCTGGTCAATATCGACGATTGTCGGTGAACCGGGAATAGCGTTGGGGATGTTGGCAAATTTTAAAGTAACAATATCCGCGGCTGTAAATTTCCAGAAGCTTATTCCATTCTCTATTTTGACCGCATAAAAGTCATTGCCTGAAACCGTATCTGGATTGTTGTCATAGCCCGACCCCATGAAGGCTGCCCAGGTGGCTACTCCCTCCACGGTTACTTTCCCGATGGCTGGCACAGACCATGCTTCACCCAGACTTGAGGCTGTGAATTCCCAGAGAGGCAAAGGATTTTCAGGGTCGCTGATATCCAGGGCAAAATAGTAATTGATACCTCCAGCAATTGTGCTTCCCTTTCCAGGCCCCTGACCGCAGACAAGCACAGTCTTCCAGTTCCCATTAATCTGAACATCGGCTACAACAGGACTCCCATCAACATAAACGTCTCTGGCAAAATATCTCCCACCTGTGATCTTATCCACTGCCCACATATTCTTCAATTTGGGAAGCAAGTTATAAGGGATAAATCCCCACAGTTCTCTTCCTGTCACCACATCGAAACAGTGGAGCATCCCATCGTTTGTGCCCACATAGAGAACCTGCTGCCTCGCTTTCCATCTCTCCATAAATTCTAAGTAACCTTCGCCCATCTGGCCAGCATTCTCCTTAGGAGGGCCAACCACAAGCGGATTGGAATGGTTGATATCGCCGAGCTTCCAATCGCGGTCTTCTCCCCTGACAAAATTGATCAGGCCAATATTGTCATTGTTGACATCTTGGAGGATTGGCCCCAAGGTATTGACATTGGCTTGAGTAAAGTCGATTCTGGAAAGGCTGCCGGAGCTTTTAACAGCTGTATAGACAGTTCTCTCACTTGAAGAACGGGAATTCAACAGCTCTCCAGCATCCCACAGTATTTCCACTCCAGCGACATTGATCTCTCTGCCAGATGGTGTTGATAGATTCGAGTGGCTTATCGTTCTCAGCTCAGAATTCAGCGAATTCTCAGGAGCCATTTCAGTCAGATCATAAGCCCTGAGATGTCCGTCCCAACCAGGAAAGTAAAATGTCCCCCCAATAATGATTTTTCTTGTTTGATTGTTTTCATCCTGAATGGTTGTGGCCACAACAGAGGTTCTCGAAATCTCATGTCTATCTACAAAAACATAATCGAAGCTTATGTTCTCGATGACAGGAGTCTCAAAAGACGCTCCTGTGTATTCTTCCATTTGGTCTTCTGGGGCGGAGAGGATTGCCTTCCACTTCAGCTTTGAGCCAAAATTGTTAAAGGTGTGCCAGGGTAGATCCAAATAATTGCGGATCGCGTCTCCCTCATATTTGGCATAGAATTCCCAATCTCTTCCATCATTGTTGGAGACATAAAATTCAACGCAAAGGCCATCGCTCGAGCCAGTAGAAACATGCATGGTGAGGTCTTTAATCCGGACTTTGGTTATGGCCTTCTGTCTGGGGTCGATATTGGGAGTCAGGTTTGTGGAAAGAGCCGTGCCCAAGAGGTTATAAACATCGGCTAAACCGTTGATGAAAAGATAATATTTTTCAGAATGGTTTCCATCAGCAATCAAGAAATCCATGTCGTTATCCAGATCAAAATCCAAAACAGCGCCCAGATCGAAATCATAGACAGTCGGCCGGTTATCAAAAATCAGGAAAGAGCGGAACTCGCCTTTTGAATTCCGGAAATAAAAACATGTTCCCCCGTACCCTGTTGCCGCTCCAGTATTTAACGGATAATTCCAGTTGTCGATACCAATCATCAGATCTGGGTCTCCGTCCATATCAAAGTCATGGCAGATGGAAACTGTGGCCGCTCCATCAAAGTCATTATTGGTCAGAATACCTGTGAAATCCTGATATTTTTTATAGAGAGTGAAATTGCCAGTTCCATCGTTTTTATAATATCTCAATTCTGGATAACCCACGCCACCGACAAAAATATCCAGATCGCCATCTAGGTCAAAATCAGCAACAGAAAGCGTGCTCACACCTCGGTATTGGCTCCATCCTGTATTGATCAGAGGTGATGTTTCGACAACAAACGTATTTTCATCCACATTCGAAGTTCCGCTGTTTCTCAACAACAAGACCTGCCCATCTCTATTTCCGGTGAGGATATCAATATCCCCGTCCTTATCAAAATCAAGGGAGACCATCATTGTCGTTGACCAGGCAATTCCTTTAAGAGAATCCGAAAATTTGGAAGTCAGGTTTGTTTGGGTAAAATAGAGGTTCCCACTGTCTTTGGGATGGTTTTCATAGAGCCAAATCCTCTTAGGCCTAAAAGGACTGGTGGTAGAAGAGGTGATGTAGAAAAAATCATAATCCCCGTCCCCGTCATAATCACCTGAAGTCATTCCACAGTGTCCACTCGTATCTATCGGCTCACCCTTGACTCCTTTTATCGGTGAGCTTCCTGAGCCATCACATCCGTCTATCCAATGGGTAATTTCAAAAGTTCCCACAAGCCCATCAGGTCCCATGTTTCTGACAAAAGCAAGAACATTGCTGTAGCTTGAGCTTGAGCCGATAAAGTCAGGCCAACCATCGCCATCAAAATCATCCGCTGCGACTGTATTGATCCAGACAGGGATATGATTGGGATTGGCCACCTTGAAGTTTGCCCCAAGCCTGTTTAGGGTGATATAGCCTTCTCCCCAGTGATCCACAGAGCTGCTCGTCGAATCCTTGAACTCGACCGTATCAAAGCTTTCCGAAAAAATCCCTTGATATTGCAGGCAATCCTGTTGGGCCCAGAACTTTAGGGAAAAGAAAACCGCACAAGCGACGAGAAGAAGAGAGAAAGCTACCTTTTTAAATTTTCTGTTATTTTTACTCATACTCTCCCCCCTTTTTATATGTTGGCCCCTGGAAGCTCAATGGCCAGCAAAATTTCCAATCTAGAGGTTGTCACATTTGAGCCTGTTCTGACACAGCCAATGCAAACAAGAAGAGCATCAGTAGGGTCACTTGTCGTACTCCCTATCTCATCATCAATCAAAAAGACTGTATAGGTATACTGCGTCTCTCGTTGTGTCGATATACCCGTCAAATAGGATTGGTTATAATAAAGAACGTTGTTGAGATTGGAATTTCCGTCCCCATCGGGGTCGATAAAATTCAATATTTCAAGATCAGTTAATCGGCGAAAATATTTATCTTGCGAGCTAGGAAAATCTATCCCAGAAGGCTCTTTGAGATAATGACCATCAAAACTTGTCCAGAGACCTTTGGCGAAGGAATCATCAATAGAGCTCCAGGCTGCATCAAAGCCTGCTTCAGCGGCATTAAAAGCCTCTTGCTGGGTACGAATATTCCCGGCAACCTTGGGGCCCGTGCCCGTAACAGAGAGGAGGGCAATGCCAATCGTTAACATAAAGGCCATAACAATAATGACCACGATAAAAGCAATTCCCTTTTCTCTCATTTTTTCCCTCCATCAGTATTTATCTAGTTCCCGTGTTGTAAATATTCAAAGACAAGTTTCTGATATTTGCTGTTGATTCGAGCAAGAATCTTCGATGGCGGTCCTCCGGACCTACTTGAAGGCTGTTGGCAATTGCCGGCCGCCTGTAAAGATGAATACCAGTCGACGGAGTGCCGGAGACACCGACAAAAGGTTCACTTGTTTTGCCCAGAATCCAGATCCTGACCTGGTGAATCCGGCTGATCCTCTCAAACTTTGTCTTCTTGGTGATCCCATCCTCATTAGGGTCTATAGTCCAGTTGGCATTATCCCAATCCGCAAACCCGTCCAGAAAGCCATCATTGTCTATGTCTCCATCGTACTGGAACTGCATATTCTCGATATTCTTGGCCAGAGCCAGATGCATGATGTGCCCTTTTTCATTAACTGTTGTCAAATAGAGAGTATTGGCAAGGCCCAAATATCCATCCGTGCCCTTGGTCAAATTCAATTCCGGGTAGTCCGCAGGATTTCCAGTCGTATCGAGCCAATATTGCTTGATCTGGGCGATAGTGATCCATCCGTCATCCCAGCAATCTGCCCCACATCCGCTATCAACCAAGCCTCCTGGAGGATTGAGATCTGATTTACCTGGCTCGAAATTCAAATGGGCGATGCCAGTTCCGCAGCCAAAGACAGAATTTGTCGCAACAAAGCGGAAGGTGAGACAGCCTGGGCATTTCGTGGAGACAACCAGGTAAGTTTTATTTTCATAATAGGCAGGACATTCATAAGGACTCTTTTCCAGTTCCCATTCGTAAAGAAAAGCCGTATCAGATCCTCCTCCTACTCCTCCCTGATACTTTTGAATCTTCAAATTCAGGGGATCATCAAAGTTTCCCATAATTTTAATAGAATCAGAGGATTCAGGGCCGGGACCAAAGGCATCCTTGCCCTCCAGGAAGTATCCTGAAATCTCTGGCAATATTCCCACTCCTGTTGAGCGGATATCTCTGGAAACAAAAAACATGGAGGCTCGCACATCATGCTGAATTTCAGCAAATTGCTGTTGATCCACAGAGACACGATTGCTCTTGACATACAGAGAGAGTGCCCCCAAAATAATGACCAGCATGATTGTGCTTCCTACTATGAGCTCCAACAGAGTGAAGCCTTTCTTCTGGCTTAAGAAATAATAATGCCCTCGGTTAAAAAGTGACATCGGTCTCACCTGCCAATGATCGTACTCATTTGAGCTTTGATTATGCGGGGATCCCGATTCAGCAAGAATTCACTCAAATCCTCATTCTTCTCCGCCGCTGAAAAAACAAAAATGTCCACATCCCAGTAGTAGCCAGATGGGTGAACCCGAGTTACTCTCCTGAAATCGCATGTCCCATCATTGTTGATATCGATCAGTTCGTCGAGCGTATTTGAGGAGACAGTTTTCAATTCTGCTGCCGTCAGATTTCTTAAAAAGTCAACTTGTTGCTGAGCCAAAAAAGTCGCATTGGTTATGTTATCAGAGCGCAAATTGTTCATCACACTCAAGGTGAAAAGCTGAGCCAAACCCAAGAGGACAATTGCCACAAGAGCCATTCCCAAAGCAGTCTCCAGTATAGTAAAGCCATTTTTCCAAAAATTTTTGCGCTTCATTTTCAATCTCTCCTTAATTCCATTGCCATTTTTTCATTCATGACTCTCATCCCTTCTAACTCTGAGATTTCGTGTATTGGACAGAGCCTCCAGCAAAAACATTGATAATTCTGAGGTCGGGCTGGTCATAGGATTTCAGTTTTGGGCTCTGAAGAGTTATGCTGTTTTGGCTGGAGCTGAAGTTGGCAATAAAGCCGAGCGGGGAAAAGACTACCGCCTGTCCGGGAAGATTAACAGTCACCACATATTTTGAAGGAATTGTCTTTTTCATAAACCCCTGCATCTCATTCCACTGGCTTTGATCGTCTTGTTTCTCGACGGTGAAAATCCAGCCTCTTGTGCTGGTGACGAAACTGACTCTATGATTGATTTTTGTTTTAACGGCCTGAAATTTTGCATGTTGCAGGGTAGTCAGGACATCTCTGGCTGTATTTTCAAGCTCTCTTTTTTCCTGAGTATTCATGACTCTGGGATAAAAAAGAACTGTCAGGGCACCGATGATGGCAATAACCAATAGAATCTCGAGAACAGACAGTCCCTTTCTGGTCATCGGCCTCTTGACCAACTGAAATGGGCCCTTGTCTTCGAAATTCTCTAATCTCTTCATCATTTTATCTATATAGAAGAGTCCTCTCTCACCTATTCAAAACAAAATTTTAGTCGTTGGGAAAAAGGAATAAAGTAAAATAGAAGGGGTTAATTGGGGGTGATATTGGGGGTGAATTATTTTCATCTTTTTTCACCCCAAAAGGCTAGCCTTTTTTCACTTCGCCTTCCTCTCCTAAAGAGTTGTTCAGGGGAAGGTTCTCTTTTCCTTGTTTTCATCTGCTTTTTATACCTTTTCCCTGATGATATTAGTGATAATATAATCGATTGAATAGACTAACCAGTCAATGCTCTATGAGGATGAATTTGGGGGTGGTCTTTTTCTCACCCCTTATCACCCCTAATGGTTACCCCCCTAAATTTAAAAAAAGGAAGAATCTTCATCTCCATGATAATAGAGGCGAGGACTATTAATGAATTTTCTTTTAGGGGAGAGTTAATTTAAAAGATCAATAAGTAGACTTCCCCATCTGCTTTTTCTTTCTCCAGGCTACCCGAACCATAATTAGAGTGATGAGAATGAGCAGAGCAAAGAGAATCCGGGCTATCCAGAGATAGGGATGACGGACTTCTTCTTCACCTTTCATGAAAAACTTGCTGATTGCATCCTGATAGGTCCATATGACCAGGATGGCCAGCATGAAAAGCGGAGTGATGTATTTGATGATGAACTTAAAGAAACGGGGGACCCAGAGGTCAGCTCCCTTATGCATTTCTTCCCAGCCTTTCTCAATCTTTAAGACCCAGGAAAAAAGGATGACCTCGATTACAGCAAAAACAACTAACCCAATTGTCCCTGCCCAAAAATCCAGTTCATCCAGAAATCCATATCTAAAGAAAATGACGACCATGAGAGTGGAAAGAGTCAGGACTCCAAAAACAACAAAGACTGATTTTGAACGTTTCCACTTGAACTCATCCACCAGGAAAGCAATCGCCGGCTGAATCATGGCCACAGAAGAAGTGATCCCGGCAATAAACAAGAGCAGAAACCACATGGCTCCAAAAAGCTGGCCAACAGGAATTTTCTGGAAAATCACTGGCAGGGCCTGGAAACCAAGGTTAAAGGCTCCTTCTCGAGCGATAACCTGGGTTTCAGCCAGACCAAAAAAAGCAACAGCAACAGGAATGGCGATTGTCCCGCCCAGAACGACTTCAGCCATTTCATTAGTCGAGGAGGTGGTCAAGCCATTCAAGGTGATATCGTCATGCTCTCTGACATAAGAGGCATAAGTCTGGATAATCCCCTGGCCTAAACTCAGGGTGAAAAAGATCTGCCCCGCTGCCACCAGCCAGACAGAGGCCTGACTGAGGCGGCTGAGGTCAGGGTTCCAGAAGTATCCCATGCCATTGGCAATATTCCAGTCAGGATGCGCAGTATCCGGAGTTCCCAAAGTCAAAACCCTTATGGCAAGTATGATCCCAAAGATAAATAAAAGGGGCATCCCGAATTTGGCCAGAACTTCAATTCCCCTGGATATTCCTTTGTAAAGGAAAAAAAAGTTTAAAGCCAGAGTTATGGCCAGAAAAATAAGGGCTGGCACTAAAGTGCTGAAAAATTCATTGGACTCAGCCCCCTGATAGCCCCTCAAAAACCTGCCCATCACCTCACGGGTTGTGTTTCCAAAATATTTTCCTGTGGCAGAAAACCAGGCGAATCCCAGACACCAGGATTCGATGAAATTGTAATAAACGACAATGGCAAAGGGAATGGAGATCCCTAAGGCGCCAAGATATTTGGAAACCGGATTTTTCCACATCAGGGCGAACATTCCGGGAGTTGTCCCATGGCCATGAACTCCGCCAAAACGGCCGATAGTCCATTCCACCCACATCAAGGGAATGCCAAGAAAAATGAGGGCACAAAAATAGGGAATAAGAAAAGCTCCACCGCCATTGGCTGCAGCCTTGACAGGGAAACGGAGGAAATTGCCAAGGCCGATGGCATTGCCGGCCATGGCCAGGATCAGGCCAATACGGCTCGCCCATCGCTCTCTTCCTGTATCCAGTTCTGAAATTACTCTTTCCTTTTTCTTGCCAAAGAGAACCCTGGAAAAGCAATAAAAAGAAAGGCCAAGGATAAAACCCCAGCCAAGGACCAAAGCAAGCCACCCCCAGAATGTCATACCTTGAGACATCTGCTTTACCTCCTTCCCGATTTAGCGATCTTGCCTCTCTTATGATTTCGATCGAAAGATCTTTATAACAAAAGATAGAAGAAAAGCTCCTCCAACAACGAGCATCAAGATTCCCCAGATAAGATTGATGTTTATTCCCAATGATCTATGATACGTCTCCTGCCTGGTGAACAATCCGAAAAGTAAAAGAAGCAGGCCATAGAAGCTGAGTAGACCTCCGATGGGAAGTTTGAGGTCAAGAAAATGAACTTTCCTTTCTTTTTCCATACAGATCACCTATTTTATTATATTTTCCATCACCAAAAAACAATATTGAGGATAAGGCTGGCCAGCAAGGCCACTGAACCCCAGATTTCTGGCCGGAGATAGATTTTGATTCTCTCTTTTGCCTTCTCCGATAATCCATAGACTAAGCCCAAAAGCTCAGACTTTTCTTTCTTTTTTGTAAAGAGGCTGACAACAATTGTCAATAAAAAATCGGTCAGCCAGGCCCACCAAGCCTGATAAAAATTGGCCCCCATCTCACTGGCATAATGGATGAGGCCGCTCTTGTAAAGAAGATAATGGGTAGCTGCAGCAGTGATGCCTCCCAGCAAGCCGAAGAAGCCACCCCAAGGCGTGGCCCCTCTCCAGAACATGCCAAGGAGGAATGTGGCAAAGAGAGGAGCATTGAAGAAGGAAAAGACAAGCTGCATGTAATCCATGAGATTAGGGAAAGAGCGGACAATATAAGCTGTGCCAATGCTTACGAGGATGCCGAAGATAGTGGCATATTTGCCCATTCTCAAATAATGAGCATCAGACTTCCCCTTTTTGATGTAGCTTCCATAAATATCATAAGTCCAGACTGTATTGAAAGCAGTCACATTTCCGGCCATGCCGGACATGAAGCTGGCCAGCAATGCTGTGATGGCCAGGCCCAAAATCCCATTGGGAAGATAGTGGGACATGAGGAGGATCAAAGCCTGATTGTATTCGCCTGTCTGGGAGGCTCCAAGCTTAAATTCAGGGAGAACAGCCAGGGCCACCAATCCGGGGATGACAACAATGATGGGGACAAGCATTTTGGGAAAAGAGGCAATAATTGGAGTCATCCGGGAAGCGGCCAGATTCTTTGAAGCTAGGGCCCGCTGGACGACCAAAAAATCAGTAGTCCAATAGCCAAAGGAGAGGACAAAGCCAAGCCCGAGGACAACTCCTATCCATTCCACGCCAAGAGGATTTGCGGTTGAGCTTCCCATGTTTTTCCAGGCATGGAGAAAAGCCTCTGGAATTCTGCGGGCCAGGCCACTTGCCCCACCTGATTCTTTCATTCCCAGGAAAACAACAGGAAGAAGGCCGAGCCAGATGAGGAAAAATTGAATGACCTCATTGTAAATTGAAGAGGAAAGCCCTCCCCAAACGACATAAATCAAAACAACGATGGCCGCAAAAAGGATGCTTCCGGTGAGGGACCAGCCCAGCATCAATTTGAAAAGAAGAGCCATGGCATAGAGGCTAACCCCGCTCATCAGGACTGTCATCACCGCAAAAGAAACGGCGTTTAAGCCTCGAGTAGCCTCATTAAAACGGAGCTTGAGGTATTCGGGAACTGTTCTTACCTTGCTTCCATAGTAGAAAGGCATCATAAAGATGCCCAGAAAGACCATGGCCGGTATAGCCCCTATCCAGTAAAAGTGGACGGTCAGGATTCCATATTTTGCTGAGTTGGCCACCATCCCAATCACTTCCAGTGCCCCCAGGTTTGCCGAAAGAAAGGCAAGGCCGGTGATCCAGCCGGGAAGAGAGCGGCCGGAAAGAAAGAAATCTTCTCCTGTCTTCATGTATTTTTTCAGAGCATAGCCGACAAGAATCATGACCAGGATATAGCCGCCGATAATGGCATAATCGATATAGTTTAAAGTGATGACAGGAGCCATGACCATCTCCTCGCCATTCCTGAATTTTCGTTAGAAGAGCTTATAGCACAGGAAAAAAGGTATGTCAAAATTCAGACTTCTCTTTTAGAGATGCCTGCCATTTCTTCTCCATCTCTTCCATCGAGGTTCCGTAAATTTTTTCAAAGGTCTTGATTGCCTCAGCTTTTCCGCTCAGAAACCATTTCTTCAGATGAGGAGTTCCGTAATTCTGAAGGATATAGTTCAGGAATGTAGCGGCTTCCAGGGAATATTCTTTGTGATGCTTGAGGCTAAAGGCACGGTCTTCCTTGATGAGCCGCTCCAAAGGGATATAGCTAGGCTTAGCCAAAAAGGTTTGAACGATTTTCTCAGGCTCAGGCAAGAGAGGCC
>CAZPAX010000071.1:0-11113 GCA_964584535.1 uncultured Eubacteriales bacterium | reverse complement strand
GTGTGTTTGCTGAATCTTGGCCATAAAGAAGAAGCTAAGGTTGTCTTAGAAAAATTAATCTCTCTGGATGCCAATTATTCTGATGCTTACTATCAACTTGGCATTATTTACCTCGGTCTGGGTGAAACAGCCAGAGCCAAAGAGCTTCTTCAGAAATTCATAGAAATGGATCCTGAAAATAAGAGTACTCCACTTGCTAAAGAAATATTGAAAAGCCTGAGCTAGAGGGGCTAATTTATCCTTTTTTCTTCAGTCTTTGTTCTAGCTCCTTTCCCTTCTGCAATTCTAAAGAATACTCTCTCCAACGGCCTAATCGGTTGTAGATATCAGCCAGAATATAATGTCCTAAGGGAGCATATTCTGACTCTGGTTCCAATCTTAATCCCTCTTTGGCAAGGCTTATGGCTTCTGTAAAATTCTCACCAAAATCTAGATAAGCTTTGGCCAAGAAAAAGTATCCATTGGTAAAATCCTTTTTGTATTTTATGGCTTCCTTATAGTGCTCAATGGCTTTAGGAAGATCACCAATTTTGGCATAAAGTTTCGCCAAATTGAAATGGCTAGGATAAGCAGCAGGATGAATTTCAATTTCCTTTTTGTATTCCACTATTGCTCTGCTGAGGTCTTTTTTCTCTTCATAAAGGAGGGCCAGGTGATAATGGGCATCTGGCGCACGGGGTCTCATTTCCAAGGCTTTCTGGATTTCTTGCTCTGCCTGTTCTAACATCTTTTTTTCTAAATAAGCTGCTCCTAATAGATTATGAGCCATGGAGCTATGTTCAGGATCAAGTTCTATAGACCGAGCCAGATGAGTGATAGCCTTATCTATGTCCTTCTTCTCAAGGTAGATTCCTCCCATGTTGAAATGTGGCTTTGGATCCCTGGGGTCCAATTGAGTCAGCCTTTCAAAACCTGCAAGAGCCTCATCAAATTTTTTTGCCTTATTGTAGGCCTGAGCCAAGCTGAATATGGCTGCCTCGTATTCTGGATCAATCTTTAGAGCCTCTTGGCACTCTTGAATGGCTTCCTCAATCTTGTTCTGCTTCAAAAAAATCTGAGCCCGGACTTGACGGGCTTCCATAATATTGGGGTCTTCTCGGATGACTTCGTCGAGCAGAGACATAGCCTCTTCCAATTTTTCATTGGCAGAGGATCCTTCTGCCATTTTTATTTTATTGAAAAGGACGATCTTATCTTTCGGATCGTGAAGGTCGTTTGTTTTTGTCAATTTTGTGGAGGAGGTAAAGCCGCCGACATATCCTAGGGCTTTAAGTTTTTCTAAAGCGTCTTCATCCAGCTTCTGAGGACCTTTTTCCTCAATCCCCTTGGCAGAGAATTCCTCCTGAAGTTTCTTGAGTTCCTGGCCGAATTTCTTTCCTGTTGATAGGTTCTGTTCGTAGATATTGTTCTGTTCCGAAGGGTCATTGATCAGATCATAGAGTTCAGGCTTTGGAGCGCTTATATATTTATAGTGGTTGCTGCGCAGACTCTTCAATTCGCTCCAGCCAAAATGGTAGCGAGCAAAATAGGACTCGCTATAAGCAAGATGCTCTTTTTCTGAGCTTTTGCCGACAATAAGAGAGATAAGGCTTTTTCCCTGGACAGTTTGAGGGACCTCGAGGTCGAAAAGCTTGAGCAGGGTAGGCATGATATCAATCGTCTGGACCTGAGAAAAGATCGTCTTTCCGCTCAAATGAGGAGAGGGAAGGTGGAGGATTAATGGAACTTGAGTGCAGGCATCATAGATGAAAAAGCCATGCTGACTTTCTTGGTGCTGGCCTAGACTTTCTCCATGATCGCCGAGGATGACGATGATTGTCTTTTCGTCCAAGCTTTTTTGCTTGAGCCCCTCCACAACTTTTCCAATCAGGGAATCTGTATAAGCGATCTCGCCATCATAGAGCCCCCAGGGCCTTGTGTTGTACTTGGTTTTATAAGGCTCTGGAGGATCATAAGGCGTGTGTGGATCGTAGAGATGAATCCAGCTAAAAAATTTCTGATGCTGATTTTTTTCTAGCCAGCTAAAAAAGGGCTCTATCACCTCATCCCCCCTGCGTTGAACTGAATCGAGGCTTATCGTCTTGTATTTGGCAAAATCAAAGTTGTCATAGTAATAAGAAAATCCCTGATCCAGCCCCCAGCGGGAATCAAGGACAAAAGCTCCGATAAAAGCACTGGTCAGCCAGCCATTCTCTTGGAGAACCTCGGCTAAGGTCACTTGCTCTTTCTCGAGATAAAAACCTCCATTATCCCTGACTCCATGATAGAAAGGATAGGTTCCAGTGAAGATCGAAGAATGGGAAGGAAGAGTGAGCGGTATCTGGCAGATGGCGTTCTTAAAAAGGATTCCATCTTTTGCCAAGTTGTCGATATTTGGCGTTTCAATCTCTTTATAGCCATAGCATCCGATGTGATCGGCACGCGTTGTGTCCAGAGTAAAAAAGAGGACGTTCAATTCTGAAACTTCCAGAGGAGCCAGCAGTTTTTTTATCTCTCGAATATATCTGCCTTCTTTTTGGGGAAGGAATTTGGTCAAAGTAAAAAAGAGGATGAAAGCAACCAGAATTGTTCCTATAAGAAAGAAAGCGATAATACTTTTTCTAGAAAATATTTTCTTTCTCAGAATAGACTTTTCCTTTTTTGAGTGTTTCTTTTCTTCTTTTGTCAGCTTTTTTTCCAATCTCTCTGGCATTTTTTTAAATTATAGATGAGCCCAAATTGCCTGTCAATTTCTCTTGCTCCTAGTTCATCTATGAACTATGATAAAATCATTAATGACGAAGCAATCTGGTATTGGTCGGATTATCCCTGATGTTTTTGGGAAAGAAGTGAGGAAAAGGAAATTGAAAAAGGGAACAATTCTTTTTTTGATGGCAATATTCATCCCTTTCAATTTTGTTTCCGGGTTTCAAAGACAGAAGGAATTATTCCCTCAAGAGAAGCACGAGGTGGAGGTACGGCTTGTTTTAGTCGATGTCATTGTCACCAGAGATGGGAAATTTGTCAAAGACCTGACCAAAGATGATTTTGAAATCTATGAAGATGGAGAAAAAGTTGCCATAAATTCCTTCGAACTCATCAGCTTTGCAGAAGGAGAATTGAAATTTCAAGAGGAAAGACCTCCTCTCCATCCGAAAAAGAAACTCGCTGTCCTTTTTGACGGCATAAATTCCTGGGAGAAGGAGCTCAAAAAGGGAATCGATAGAATCATCGCAGAGCTTGTTTCTCTGGTTAAGCTCGGCCACGAAGTCATGATTTTGCACTTAAGAGAGGGAAAGGAATTGGAGATAATCCAGCCCTTTACCACTGATGAGGAGCTCATCAGGAAGGCTGTTTCAAGAGCTTCGGCAAGTGTCTGGCAAGCAGGTCAGGATCTTGCCTCTCTTGGCCTTTTTGATGGGCTATCCGAAGACAGGGCTTATTTAATCATAACCGCCCAGCTCAGAGAATATCTCTTAATTCTGCGCAGAAAATTTGAGGCCACCCTAGCGGGAATCTTAGCCACGGCGAACATGATAAAGAACTTGCCAGGGAGAAAATACATCCTCTTCATCAGCTCTGGCTTGCCTGATATTTCTTCGACGAGAACAGTAAACGTAGGAATTGATAGGGTTAATATGCCCAGTGCCAGAGCAATAACTGTTTCTGTTAGCCCCTTTCAAGTATTCGGAAAAGTGAGAGTCTTTGATCCCTTCAATATCCTGGAGAAAAAAAATTTCGATAGTGGAGATAAAGCCATCAGGGAAATCATTCACTTTGCCAATTCACAGAATATATCCATTTATTCTCTCGATCCCGATGCATTCTCGAGGTCTTTATTTTCGGGAGACACAGCAGAGTATGTAACAGAGGATGATGCCTCTCTGTCCAGCAAACTAAGCAATGAGAAACTCTGGAAGTTGCAGAATTTAAGATGGCTCTCCGAAGACACTGGCGCCATCACCTTAAGAGGGGGTAAAAAATACCAGAAGTTCCGCCAGGCGATGATGACTGATTTAAATTATTATTATCAACTGAGCTTCTATCCAAAAAGAAAACAGGCAGATGACAAATACCATGAGATAAAAGTCCGTACGAAACGGAGTGGATTGGACCTCCGTTTCCGGAAAGGTTATACGGATTATTCTCCGGATGAAGTTAACAAAATGTTTCTTGTCAGTGCCTTTTATAACCCAGCTCTATTCAAGCGCCTGTCCTTTGAAGCAGAGCTTATTCCCTTTCATTCGGATTCGGGAAAATATGAGTCCTGGGTAAATCTTAGCCTTCCCACAAAAGAGTTCTTCCTGGAGAGGTCGATTGACTATGCTCCAAAGACCTTGAGCCTTTACATCTGGATTAAGGATAAAAAGAGTGAAGATAAAGGGTCGGAAATCCTGATCAAAATTCCCTTGGATATGACTTCTTCTTTCCTTGATTATCTAAAAACTGTTGACTACTTGCCTTTGCATTTCAAGGGACAGGAGACGGATTTCAGTCGAAAAGAATATCAGGTTGTTTTTGCCCTCTACGACCCACAAACAAAAGAAGTTGGGATAGGCAACTCTTCTTTTTCTCTTCCTGATTTTGAAAAGGAGAAAGAGGGTATAATCAATTGTGTCCTGGGAACCATAAGTTTTAATCCAGATCAAGGAAAAAAATCTTTTTCTCTTTCCAGAGAAGACGGAGGATTAGAATTCAATGAAATAAAATTTTTCCCGAGGGTGAACAGACAATTCTTACCCCAGGAGAATGCTTCAGTTTTCATCCAGATTTATCTTCCCAAAGGGAAAATTTCGGTTCATCCTGAATTCAAGATTTCAGGAAAAGACATTCCAGCAAAGCTCCTTGCAGAATCCTGGAATGAGCGAACAAAAGTCTGGAGTGGAATTCTGAGGCTCGACCTCAATCCAGTGGAGTCAGGGGAGAATTCATTGAAGATAGAAATTCCAATTTCTAAAAAGGAATCTCTGACAAGCCAGGAATTGAAGCTTGGAAAGCTCAGCAAATAGATAGAGTCCTTTGAAGGATTAAGGAATGAAAACTTCCAAAAGAGAGAATAGAGGAAAAATGTCTAAGATGAGCCGGCGAAAATTCATGAAAACTGCTGCCCAGACAGGGCTTCTCCTCAGCATTTCCGGACTTCCTGGATTGAGAAAAAACTCAGATATTGCCAGCAATTTTGATTTGATCATAAAAAAGGGAACAATCATTGATGGAATCAGGGACACTCCATATAAAGCTGATTTGGGCATAAGCGGAGAACGCATCAAGGCCATAGGCAATCTATCTGAAGCAAGCTCAAAGGCAATCATCGATGCTTCAGAAAAGACAATAGCTCCTGGCTTTATCGATATCCATTCCCATACAGATTTAGAGCTGCTCGTAAATCCAAAAGCAGAAAGCAAGATAAGGCAGGGTATCACAACAGAGCTCAGCGGGAACTGCGGAGGGTCTGTTTTTCCATTAAAGAAACATTTCTCTCCAGAGGAGAGAAGGATTGGAGAAAAGCTCGGATTGAATATTGATTGGGTTGATCTTGAAGGATATCATTCCAGGCTCTCTAAAGAAGGAATGGCTATCAATCATGCCACCCTCTTGGGCCAGGCCACTCTTCGGTCCTATGTCATGGGTAAAGAGAAAAGAGAGCCCAAAGCTCAAGAAATGGAAATGATGAAACACCTTGCAGCGGAAACGATGGAGCAGGGAGCTTTCGGCTTATCCACTGGACTGGAGTATGCGCCTAGCGGATTTGCCAAAGCTGAGGAGATTTTAGAGCTCTGCCAGGTAGTGGCAAAATACGGCGGATTTTATGCCAGTCATATCCGCAGCGAGGACCTTTATATTTTAGAGGCAATCGGAGAATCTCTTTTCATTGCTGAGAAAGGCGAAATCCCTCTTCAAATTTCCCACCTCAAAGTTTCCGGAAAGATAAACTGGTGGAAACAGCAGATGATCATCGACCTCATTGAGAGGGCAGGGGAGAGGGGAATTCTGGTCACAGCTGACTGTTATCCTTATACTGCTTACAGCACTGGCTTAAGTGTATTTTTCCCTCATTGGGCTTTGGATGGAGGAGCAGGCGAGTTTGTTAAAAGGCTAAAGGATAAAGAACTTCGAGAGAAGATGAGGGAAGAAACAGTTGAGAAGGTGATAGGCAATAACTCCTGGGAGAGTATTCTTATTGTCGAAGTAAGTAGAGAAGAGAATCGCTCCCTTGAAGGCAAAAATCTCAGCGATATAGCAGCTTCAAGAAAAAAAGATCCCTATCAACTCGCCTGCGATTTGCTCGTCGAAGAAGAGGGGGATGTGAGTATTGTTGGATTCGGGATGAGTGAGGAAAATATCCAGCTTCTCTTGAAGCATCCTCTGCTCATGCTCTGCTCTGATGGTTCAGCACTTGCTCCTTATGGTCTGCTCAGCCGGGGAATTCCCCATCCAAGAAACTACGGAGCCTTCCCTCGCTTTCTTGGGCTTTATGTCCGGGAGAAAAAACTTATCCCTCTTCCTCAGGCCATAAAAAAGATGACTTCTCTGCCTGCGGCAAAAATGGGTCTTGAGGATCGGGGCTCGATCAAAGAAGGAAACTTTGCTGACCTGGTCATATTTGATCCTTCAAAAATTTCCGACACGGCAACCTATTTTGAGCCAGAAAACTATCCAGAAGGCATTGATTATGTCCTTGTCAATGGTAGAATTGTCATTGATCATGGCCAGCAGACAGGGGAATTGCCTGGAAAAGTACTCCATGGCCCTGGCAAGAAGTGACTATTTCTGTTTCAATGCTCCGTAAAAAAGGGAATTTAAAAGGAGCTTGAAAGTCCCAACAGTCTGTCCTCGATGCTGAACCTTGAAGCCTAAGAGGATAATTTTCCCTTTTCCAAAAGGAACCTCCAGGACTGCAGCTTTATTTTTTAAATATTCTTCTCCAAGCATCCAGCCGCTAAGGACGATATTTTCTTCTGGATATTTTCCTGCGATTTTTGGCTCATTTTTCTCATCGGAGGAGGGATAAACTTGAAAAACAGGGCTTTGAGCGAAAAAGCCAGCAGCTTCTTGAGCCATCCCGTAAGCAAGGGGATGATTTTGGTCAAAGGTGACCCTGACCAGAAGTCCTGAGGCAAAAAATTCTTCAGGCTTAAGAGCCTTGATGACATTTTTTAGAGGTAGATCAAACTTCTCAATAGCCAGATCTGAGGAGGAGCCTAACATGACCAATGTTCCACTATTTTGGACAAATCTACGGAGATTTATCAGTCCAGAGGTTCCTATCCCATCCACATATGGTGCTGGCATGGTGCCTTTAGAATGACCATTAATGATTGAGCCTGGAGATTGATCGGCAAAGACGAGGACATCGAAGCGATCTTCAAGGCTTCCTGCTTTTATTTCAGCATTATGGACAACTGTGAATGGGAATTCATGATTTTCAAGGACAAGTTCTGTCCAGCCTTCATCCATATTCGCTGTCCAGGGTTGGTAAAGAGCAATTCTTGGCAATCTCAGTGGATCAAGTTTAGCTTGGGGAATTTTATTGATTCTCGAGACCTGCAAGGAAAGTTCTGAAGCTAAGAGGAGCATGTTTTTTTCTGGAAAACTCGAACAGGAAACAATCAAAGTGCCTGGCAAGAATGGTTTTCCTTCGATGTTAAAATTGTTTTTTGCCCAGAAGACTTCTGCTCCTGACTTAAGCAGGCGGTTGGCAGCAATGACACTGGCATCTGTTTCATAGGGAATGAGATAATATTTATTTCCTGAACCTGAGACTCTTCCTTTTGGTGGAGAGGCCTTCTCAGTTTTCTTCATCTTAATCTCTAAAGGAGAATTCATGGTTACTGCTTTTACCCCCATCTGGAGGGGAAGAGTCCATCCCAGGACATCATAGGTGCGGAGAGGAGGAATCTTGAGTTCCATGGGTTCGACAATACTCTGCCAAAGGGATGGAATGCGCCTGAGATCTGGATAAACCTGGATTTCAAAGAGAGTTTTAAGGAAACGGCCAAAAGGCTGAGAAGTAGGAAGGATATAAGTTCCCTGAGGATATTCGAGGCCATCTGCTCTGAAGCGTTCTTCTGCCTGAAAGACCTCAAGGTCAAGTTCGATTAGCTTATTGATTAGCTCACAAGTGACAAATGGGTCTCTTTGATCCAGGGGAACAATCCAGCCATAGGGAGGTTCTTTAGAAAACTTCTCGATCGTTTCTTTTCCCATGGCATATTTGGCAAAGAGAAGCTCTTCCTTGTGTTTAGCAGCCAAATCCAAGACGGATTTAGAAGCAGTCAGGCAGTATTCCACTGCGTCCCGTAAGCGCCACCAGCCTCCTTGCCAGGGATTGGTAAAAAAGAGAGAGATAGTAAAATCCTTGTACTCAGGAGGAAAGTCCTTGACTGTGTAGAAACGGGGAGTGGCATAGCGATAGAGGAATGTCTCAGAGAAAGTGGAGATGATGTTGTGAAAATCGCAGACTTGAGTGACATAGCCCGGATACCAGGTATCAAAGAGGAAACGGGAGATGACTCCCTGTTTTCCCTCTGATTCAAATGCCTTGGCTATGGCTGCCCCGATAAAATTCTGCCAGCGGAGAAGAAGAGGATGAAGATTGGGATTTGTCGGCTCGCAATCTGGAGGGACGAAAATCAGAGAAGGGAAAGGAGATGTCTGGTGGTGGTTATAAAAGATATGAGGATACCAGTCGTGATGAACAAGACGGTTAATGTTCCTTGTCTCTGGCACACTGAGCATAAATGAGTCACGGTTGTTGTCATGGCCGATGTATTTCTGGTAGAGCCAGGGAAGTGAACTTGTTTCATAGGGTGTGTTCAGGTTACTTTTATACCATTCAGCCACCATGTCCATCCCATCAGGATTGGGCAAAAC
The DNA here is from genome assembly GCA_964584535.1 of uncultured Eubacteriales bacterium. Taxonomy (GTDB): domain Bacteria; phylum Acidobacteriota; class Aminicenantia; order Aminicenantales; family CAZPAX01; genus CAZPAX01. The sequence continues at coordinate 2,260 of CAZPAX010000071.1, read as the reverse complement.
CAGCATGGCAATCACTTCATCCAGGATCTTTTTCGTCTCCAAAGATTCGTCTTTGAGCAGGTCATAAGTAAGTTGGATAATGTGCTGGGCAGGAGCAACTTCAGAGGCGTGGAGGCCTCCATCAATCCAGACTATCGCTTTCCCCAGAGAGGATAATTTCTTGGCTTCCTCAGGAGTTAATCCCCTGACTAAAGCAAGTTTCTTGGAGATGTTCTTATAGTCTTCGAGGCGGCTGAGATTCTCTGCTTGAGAAATGGCAGCAAAGATCATCGGCCGTCCTGAGGAGGATTTGCCATATTCGAAAAGTTTAATTTTTGGGGAGAGAGTTTCCAATTTTTTCCAGTAATCCAGGGCTTGTTCATAACTGAGAAGACAATAATCTGCGCCAACTTTAAAGCCAAAGAAATCCTGGGGAGAAGGGAGCTTCTCGGCGAAGCTTAAAGAAAAGGCAGAGATCAAAATGAAAATAATGAGTATCGAATTACACCCATATCTTGAATAAGAATTCTCCATGCCTCCTCCTTTCCTGATCAAAAATTCCGTGAGAAAAATTCGGCCTTATTTTTGAGGCTTCAGATATTTATTAAACCATTGAACGACACGGTTGAGGCGATCAAGTTGGTGGTCAAGTTTTCCGATTCCGTGAGACTCTCCTGGATAGATAATTAACTCTGTCTCCAGGCCCAGCCTTTTCAGGCTGAGATACATCTGCTCTGACTGGGGCAAAGGACAGCGGTAATCAAACTGCCCGCACATGAAAAGAGTTGAAGTTTTGACTTTCTTCACATCTTTGATTGGAGATATCTTTCGATAGAGCTCAAAATTCTCCCAGGGAAGCCCGAGCTCTTCTTCCCACCACAAGTGAAGGTCATCATAGCCATAACAGCTAAAAAAGTCAGCTTCGCCAGCGCCAGAGACTGCGGCCTTAAAACGGCTAGTCCTGGTTATAGCATAATTGGTCATGATCCCGCCATAGCTCCAGCCGTAAATTCCAAGCCTTTCCGAGTCGACGTAGCCCTGCTTATTGATATAATCCACTCCAGCCATGATATCCTTGAGATCCCTGTTTCCCCAGTCAGCCCAGATTGCCCTACCAAATGGCTCGCCATATCCTGAACTTCCCCTAGGATTTGTATAAAGCACAACATAGCCTTCAGCTGCCAGGAGTTGAAAGTCGTGGCTGAAGGAAGTTGAGTATTGAGAGTTGGGCCCGCCATGGACTCTAACGATCATCGGATATTTTTTCCCAGGCTCAAAATCTATGGGTTTCATCACCCAGCCTTCTATCTCTTGACCATCAAAGCTTTTATAATGGATATTCTCAGGCTGGCTGAGCTTAAGTTCGGTCATTAGCTCATCATTCAAAGATGTTAGCTTCTTTAATTCCTCACCATTGGCCTTGGCTAAGAAAAGCTCTGTTGGGGAGAGAGAATCTCCCATAATAAAAGCAAGATATTGCCCATCAGGAGAAATCAGAGCACTTCCCACAGCTATTTCTCCTCCAATCACCCGCTCAATCTCTCCTCCAGAAGAGGGAACACGGCAGAGGTGGACATTTCCGCTATCTTCAAGAATAAAATAAATGAACTTATCATCTCTTGACCAGAGAGACCTGCCGCGGACATTCCTGTCCAGCTTAGAAGTCAGAACTTGAGGCTTTCCGCCGCTTGAAGAAACAACCCAGAGAAGAGTTGTGCCATAAATCGGGTTTGCCCCTCCCAGATAGGCGATAGACTGGCCGCTGTTTGACCAGCTGGGATTTGAGTCAGGCTTGGGATCAGTAGTAATTTGCCTTATTTTTCCACTCTCCACATCCACTGCCCAGATATCAGAGTTTCGATTGGCATCTGGATTTTCTGTGCGGTTGGAATCGAAAAGAATCTCCTTGCCATCGGGAGAGAAGCTGATATTCTCCTCGTCATAAGGGCCATGAGTGAGCTTTTTGGGTTCATCTCCTTTGGCTGAGATAAGCCAGATATGATTGCGCTTTTCATCGAGATAGCCAGCCCTGTCTCGCTTGTGCTGGAGGCGATTGACGACAATGACATCAGGCTTTTTTTTCTTCTCTTTCTCTTCTTTCTCCACCTCCTCTTTAGGTTCAGGATCTTTGGCGATAAAGGCTATTTTTGAGCTATCTGGGGACCAAACGAAATTGTTGACTCCACTGCTTATCTTGGTCAGTTGATAAGGCTCGCCTCCGAGTGCGCTGAAGAGCCAGACCTGGTTCTTCTCGTTCCTAGAAGAGAGAAAGGCCAAATAT
>CAZPAX010000070.1:0-11255 GCA_964584535.1 uncultured Eubacteriales bacterium | reverse complement strand
CTGGCACCGTGCCACCCTTCCCTGATCATCGCTCATATCTCGGAAAAAATGATGCAATCAATAGTAAACAGAGGCTTGAATTCCTTATTAAAAATTATATGATATTAGTTCCTCTATTCATTCTTTATGAATTATACGAAGGAGTTTCCGTGATGAAACTTTTAACCCGTCTCGCCAAAAGCTTTGTTGCTGGTGAAACCGCTGACGAGGCTTTAAAGGCGGTCAAAAAATTGAATGAGAAAGGAATCATGTCTACTCTGGATGTCCTCGGGGAGAGTGTCAAGAACAGAGAGGATGCAGACAAGGCTGTCCAGGCCTACCTTGATCTCCTCGATACTATCCCCAGGGCCGCCCTGAATTCTCATGTCTCTCTTAAACTGACCCAGATGGGGCTAGATATTGATGATGAATACTGCTACCAGAATCTGGTGAAAATCCTGAATCGCGCCAAAGAGCACAATAACTTTGTCCGCATCGATATGGAAGGCTCTGCTCATACCCAGCGGACACTCGATATCTTCTACCGACTAAACAAGAATTTCGCTAATGTGGGGATCGTCATCCAGGCTTACCTCTATCGCTCGGAGAAAGACATTCAGGATCTCTGTAAGATCAAAGCCAAAGTCAGACTCTGCAAGGGCGCTTATAAAGAGCCAAAAGAGATCGCCATCAAGAAGATGAAAGATATCCGCAAGAACTTCCTGAAGCTCAGCGATATGCTCTTCAAAGAGGGCATCTATCCAGCCATTGCTACCCATGACGACATCCTCATCCAGGCCACAAAAGATTATGTGGCGGAGCACCGTATCCCCAATGACAAGTTTGAATTCCAGCTTCTCTATGGGATTCGAACCATGACCCAACAAAAGCTGGCTGAGGAGGGCCATAGAGTCAGAACCTATGTTCCTTTTGGCACTCATTGGCTCCCCTATTTCTACAGAAGACTCAGAGAGAGAAAAGAGAATGTCTTTTTTGTCCTGAAAAATTTCTTTAAAAAATAAACCTTCCGCTGCGCTTCTTGGGGACAGGCACCTTTTTCAGAGAAAAAAGGTGCCTGTCCCCGACAACAATCGATCCTCGTTCGGTTACATATTAGCTGATTCAATGCGGACAATTGAAAAAAGGCATACTTTTCTTTATAATAAGAGCAAGCAAATATGAGGGACGGTGGAAAAAACAATGAAAAAAAAGGCTATCATTCCTTTTATTTTCATTTTTTTCTGGATTCTTTTTCTGGGAAATGAGCAATCCTTCTCCGAGCAATATCTGACTCCTGAAGAAGCAGCCTGCCAGCATCTCGAAAAAGGCGAGATTGACTACGCCATTCAAAGCCTGGAGAAACTTCTCCAAGCCTCACCTCAGAATCTCAACGCCCATCTCTATCTGGGCATTGCTCTCTTTCTCAAAAAAGATATGGAGAGCGCATCCAAAGAGTTTCAAAAAATCGAGAAGGAAATAGACAGGATGGTCGGAGCAAGTGATACTTTTGGCGACCGGCAAGCATTTATCCAGATGGGAATGGAGAGAAAGGCCGACGTTCTCTTCTTTGAAGAAAAAAAGGGACTTTTCTATTTCTTCTATGGCCTCGTCTTGAAGGAAAAAAATGACCTGAAAGCAGCCCAGAAAAAATTCAAGGAAGCCAGACGCTTCCGCTATGACAACAGCGCTATCTCGTTTGAACTTATTGACCTCTTCTTGAAAAAGAAGGATCTCCCATCGGCCTGGCTAGAGCTTGTAGAGTACAAAAAGTATTCAGGCGAGACTCCAATTTCGATTTTCTTTGATGGCTGCATCTCTTATGAAAAGAATAAGATCGAAGATTCACTGGCTGCCTTGGAGAAAGCCTCATCAAGCTTTCCCGAGGCAAAGAAAAATATCGGCACCATCCATTACAATAGTGGAGACTACACAAAAGCCAGAGAAATCTGGGAGGAAATCCTGACCCAGAATCCTGATGATAAAGATCTTGTCCTCAACCTTGGCTGGGCCTGGTTCCTGGCAGGCGACTCAGCTAAAGCCCAGGAATATTTTGACTGGGCGGGAATCAAAGTCACGCTAGATCGGTATACCCCCAAAAAAATATCTATTACCTATGATTCCCTTCTCAAAGAAAGGAAGTTCAACCTTCAATGTCAGCTGAAGAAGGGGAAGTAGAGAGAAGATAGTTTATTTTTTACCATTCATGACGATGGGAGGAGGCAAAATTGGCAAATGAATGCCCATTCAGCCAGCACAGCAGAAAAGGAATTTCTTCTATGATGATGTGATGCAACGCCTGGAGGATGATGATCATAACTGGCCGGGGGATTTTTTTCTAGGGTCAGTCATGACTCGTCGCCAATTACAGCGGAAACATCGTGCCCCCACTATCGCCAGGGAGAAGGCGGCCTACGACGAGCACCTGAAAAAATACGCCCTTTGATACCTGCTTGATCCCTTTTTTGCCGTTTCATCGTGTCTGCATTCACCCACTCTTTTCTTCTTCAAATTCCTTCATCAGGGCCTCGGCATTTGTGACGTGCAGGATGAGAGAACCATATCGCCGCTTAAAAGGTTCTGGCACGTCGGGACAAAGAAGATAATTGCGGCCGTTCGGATATAGACCGCGGAAGACAGATAAAGAACCTAGATTGAAGTGGTCGGGGCTAATCTTGCATTCAACCGTATCCGCATCGCGGCCGCGCCTTACGACAAAGTCGACCTCGCGGCCGGACTTGTCGCGCCAGTAGAACAATCCCTGCCCGTCTGTTGCCGTGCGCAACATGTCCAGGACGAGGTGTTCCCAGAGCGGCCCGCGGTCTTCCTCCCGGAGGTCTCGCCATCCCCGAACAAAGGTTACAAAGCCGGTGTCAAATCCATAAACCTTGGGGCGTCTCACTAACTCTCGGCGTCCCCCGCCGTAGAATGGAGGGAGAGCGAACAAAGCACAGGCGATTCCCATCGCCTCAAGGTAGCTCTTGACGGTGGCCCGGCTGATATCACATTCCCTGGACAGCGCAGAGTAATCTGCTAAACCTCCGCTTTGTCTGAGAATTACCCTGAGCAGGTTGAGAAAACCCGTCCTTTCTCGAATTCCGAAAAGCTCCTGGATGTCGCGGGCATAGAAGCTATCCATCCACTCGGCGAAGAAGGCGTCATCCTTCCTGTCGCTCAACAGGGATTCCGGCAGGCCTCCGTGCAGCAACCGGTGATCGAGGTCGCTTATTCCGAAGGCGCTGCGGCACTCGGTCCATAAGATTGGAGGCAGGTATAGAATGGCCTTCCGTCCGGTCAACGTATCCCGAAACTTGCGCGTCGAGGCGAGTGTTGACGAACCTGTTGCCAGGATGCGCAATCCAGGGAAGACGTCGGCGGCGATTTTAAGCGCTCGGCTTGGGTCCTGCAGACGGTGGACTTCGTCGAGGATGATAACAGAATTCCTTGGCTGCGCTCTAAAAAAGAGCTCCGGGTCATCCAGACGGCGCACTTCGGAAGGGAGGTCACAGTTAATATAAATGCCCTCCTGGAGCATGCGTGCGAGAGTCGTCTTTCCAGCACGCCGTACACCACTGAGCCAGACGATGGGACGCTTTCTCCAGCCCGATCGTATGCGAGCTATCCAGTCGTTGCGGAAGATCATGTAACTATAATTATCATTTAGACGACTAAATGTCAAATATATTTTCGCTTCTCTGGATTTACGAAAGAAGTTAACGACCTAGGCAAAAAGGAGAGGTCGAATTGATTGATGTTCGAAAGATTGGAATTTAAATCAGAGGTTCAAAATCCTCTATTGCGTTCTCAAAGAGACGAAGTTTAATCTTCAGTATCAGCAGAAAAGAGGGAAGTAGAGAGAAGAGAGATTATTTTTTTGATTCCTCCTCTTTTTTCTCCTCATCCTTCCTTTCCCAGGGAGTCCAATCTATGCCCAGCACATATTTCTGCATCCAGCGGATCTCTTCAATATCCCTTATCCGCTGGTGCCTTGGCTCATTGAATCCATGCGGCTCCCGGGGAAACTGGATATAGCGGACTGTCTTCCCCTGATCTTTCAGGGCAGCAAAATAATTCATGCTCTGAAATTCCCTACACGTCGTGTCATTGGCGCCATGGAGGATAAGGGTGGGTGTGGTCACATTCTTGATATAAGTCAAGGAAGATTTTTCCTTATAGCCTTTGGGGTTTTCCCAGGGGGTGCCGCCGATGTACCAGAGGCGGACATCATGATTAAAACCTGCTCCATATTCAGATGTCCAGTCCGAGACCATGGCCCCCAAGGAAGCTGCTTTGAAGCGGTTGGTCTGGGTGATTGTCCAGCTTCCAAGAATTCCTCCATAGCTCCAGCCCCGGATACCCATCCTGGCCGGGTCAATGTAGCCCTCTTTGATGACATAGTCCACGCCCGTCACCAGATCCCAGTAATCGCCGCCGCCGATGTCGCGCAGGTTGCCGCGGAGAAGCTCATCTGTATAGCCTGAACTTCCACGCACATTCGGGCATAAAGAGGCATAGCCAAGGCCGGCATAGACATGATAGCTTGCCCGGAAGCTATTGGTGAAGATTCCTGCCGGGCCGCCATGAATATTGAGAAGGAGCGGAATTCTTTTCCCTTCCTGATAATCCGAAGGAAGATAGAGGATTCCCTCGATTTCAATATTATTCCTGCTCTTCCACTTGATGACCTTGGCTTTGGCCAGAAGAATTTCCTTCTCCACCCATGAATTGGCATCAGTGAGGCGGGTGGGCTCGAGACTCTCTGTCGAAGAAAAATAGAGATCCGCAGGTGTGTCAAAGTCAGAAAAGGAATAGACCATCTTTGACCTGTCCCTGGAAAAAGAATGGGCCTGGAGGGTTCCCTTAACATCGGTCAGCTTGGCGACCGCACCTGTAGAGACATCAAGTTTAAAGAGGTTTGAGTCGGTCCTCTGCAGCCCGGTAAAGAGAATGCTCCGGCTATCAGGAGTCCAGACATAACCCTGGATATTCCCCTCAAATTGGCCTGAGATAAGGCGATACTCTTTTATCTCAGGATTCATGATCCAGATTTTTGAGTTGCGGAGTTCCCAGACTTTGTCATCTGGAGCGCTGTAGGCAAAAGTCTTTCCGTCAGCCGCCCAGTGCAGGCCTCCTTCAGGCGCCTGATTATTGGTCAGGCGAGTTTTGAGCTTATCCTTGACTTGAAGGAGGTAAATTTCGGAAAGATAGGCCTGATTGCGCCTGTTCTCAAAGCGGGCGGTGAAAATGATCCTTGTCCCATCAGGGGAAATATCAAAACTGCCAATGATCTGCTTTTCATCAGTGATTTTTGTCTCTTTTTTATTTTCAAGATCAAACATCCAGAGGTTCGACCAGCTGCCCTCTTGCTGGCCATTTGGTCCCTCATCGACAAAAAGGCCGTCTTCGCCAGCTTTGTATTTCTTTTCTTCCTCCTTGCTCCGCGGCTCTGAGGCAACAAAGAAAATTGTCGCGCAGTCAGAAGACCATTTGTATGAGCCGATGCCGTTTTCATGCTTGGTGAGTTGAATCGCTTCACCTCCGGAAGTGCTCATCAAGAAAATTTGCTGGTTCTTATCCACTGTCCGCAAGAAAGAGAGATATTTGCCATCAGGGGAAAACTGAAATAAGCTCCCGCCAGATTCTCCAATGTATTGGAAAGCCTCCCCTCCTTGAGCAGAAATCGTCCAGTAAGTTATTTTGCGCTTGTTGTTTGGCCAGTCGAGCTCTGATTTGGAAAAAAGAATCCATTTCCCATCAGGGGAGATGAGCGAATCGCCGACAACCACCATGTTCAGCCCATCATCCGTTGTCATTTCCCTGCGCTTCGCTTCCTGAGAGAAGAGTCCTGCAGAAACGACGCAGAGAAAGCAAAAAAGACAGAGAATTTTTTTCATCATGATAACCTCCTGTGCCTATTATTGAATTTCGTAAATTGAATAGAAAATCTGCCCAGTCCCCTCACCCTTCCTCTCCCCGCAGGGGAGAGGATAAAGGTGAAGGGGTCCGCCATTTCATTTCTTTTGCGTAGATCAATAAAGGAAAATTTTTTTGCTGGAAGCAAAATCGGACCTTTAAAAAGAAAATAATCAATCAGAAATATCTTCTTTTTTGCTCTTTTCTCTGATAGTCACCTGGGCGGCGGCCAGACGAGCAACAGGGACCTGATAGGCAGAGCAGCTAACATAATCTAGCCCAATCTTGTGACAGAATTCTATGGATCTTGGCTCCCCTCCATGAACGCCGCAGATTCCGATTTTAAGGTTTGGCCTTGACTTGCGGCCCTTTTCCACAGCCATTTTCATGATGATGCCAACCCCATTGATATCAATGGTTTCAAAGGGATTGTTTTTCCATATTCCGTTTGCCAGATAATAGGCCAGAAACCCGGCTCCATCGTCGCGGGAAAGGCCATAGATTGTCTGGGTCAGATCGTTTGTTCCGAAAGAGAAAAACTCAGCCTCCTGGGCTATCTCATCAGCAGTAATGGCTGCCCTCGGAACTTCGATCATCGTCCCCACCGAGTATTCAATCTTGACCTTGTATTTCTCCATGACTTCCTCAGCCACCCGGTTGATAATCGCCTTCTGATTGGAAAGCTCTTCCTTGGTGCCAACAAGAGGAATCATGATTTCAGGGTAGACTTTTTCTCTTTCTCTGGCCATCTGGCAGACAGCTTCAAAAATGGCTGCAGCCTGCATTTCGATGATTTCAGGATAGGAAATTCCCAGACGGCAACCTCTGTGACCAAGCATGGGATTGAACTCCGAAAGCGCCTTGACCCTTTCCAGAAGCTTCTCCAATTCCTTGATTTTCTGCTTGTTCCGACTTTTGGAGGCCCGGAGTACTGCTATCTCAACCATAAGGTCTTCTTTGCGGGGGAGGAACTCATGGAGTGGTGGGTCAATGGTGCGAATGGTCACAGGGTGCCCTTTCATCTCTTTGAAGAGTTCATAAAAATCTTTTTTCTGAAAGGGAAGAAGCTTGGCCAGAGCCTTTCGCCTTTCTTTCTCCGTCTCAGACAAAATCATTTCTTTGATGAAAGGAAGCCTGTTCTTTTCAAAGAACATATGTTCGGTCCGGGCAAGGCCAATTCCTTCAGCGCCAAAAGCTAGAGCCACCTTGGCATCTGCCGGTGTATCAGTATTGGCTCGGATTTTTAATCTTTTTATCTGGTCAGCCCAAAAGAGAAGTTTTGTAAAATCTTGGTAAATTTTGGACTCCTCAGGCTTTCTCTCCCCGCGGATGACCTGCATGATTTCAGAAGGCCGAGTTTCGATTTCTCCGAAGAGAACTTCTCCTGAGCTGCCATCAATAGAGATCCAATCTCCTTCGTTGAATTTCTTTTCCCCGGCATGGAAGAATTTCTTTTCCTCGTTTAATCGCAGATCTCCGCAACCTACGACAGCGGGTTTCCCCATCTGGCGACCGACAACTGCAGCATGGGAAGTCATTCCTCCAGTGGCAGTCAAAATTCCCTGAGAAGCGCTCATGCCATGGATATCATCAGGGGATGTCTCCCCCCTGACAAGGATGACTTTTTTCCCTCCTCTTTTCCAGGAGACAGCATCCTCGGCAGTAAAAACTACCTGTCCTGCTGCAGCGCCTGGAGAAGCAGCTAGCCCTCTGGCCAGAACCTCATGTTTTTCTTTCTCCTTGGCATCAAAGACAGGATGAAGAAGCTGGTTAAGAGCCTGGGGTTCGACTTTCAAGAGGGCATATTCTTTGCCAATCAAGCCTTCTTCAACCAAATCCACAGCAATCTTAACTGCCGCATGCCCTGTCCTTTTTCCGTTTCTTGTCTGGAGCATGAAGAGATGCCCTTCCTGAATGGTGAATTCAAAATCCTGAACATCCCTATAATGCTTTTCCAACCTGTTTGTCGTCTCTTTCAACTCTTTATAGATCTCTGGCATCTCTTTTTCTAAGTTTTTTAGCGGAGAAGGAGTTCGGACTCCAGCCACCACATCTTCTCCTTGAGCATTGAAAAGATATTCTCCATAAAGCTCCTTTTCTCCACTGGCAGGATTTCGTGTAAATCCAACGCCTGTCGCTGAGTTTTTTCCGATATTGCCAAAGACCATTTGCTGGACACTGACAGCTGTGCCCAGATAATCAGGAATGTAATTCAGGCGGCGGTAAGTGACGGCCCTGGGGTTGTTCCAGGATTTGAACACCGCTGAAATCGCCAACATCAACTGGGTCAGGACATTTTGAGGGAATTCTCTCCCTGTCTCTTTTTTGACAAGGCTTTTATACCCAGAAATAATTTCTCCCATGACTTTTTCCGTGATCTGGTTATCATGGCTGATCTTATTTGCTTGTTTCCTCGCTCTGAGAATTTCTGCAAATTTTTTCTTGGGTATCTCCAGAACTACATCCCCAAACATCTGGATGAGGCGACGGTAGCAGTCCAAGGCAAAGCGCCTGTTTTTGCTTTTCCGGGCCAATCCTTTCAAAGTATAGTCGTTGAGACCGAGATTCAAAACAGTATCCATCATTCCTGGCATGGAAAACTTGGCTCCGGAGCGAACAGAGACGAGGAGAGGATTCTCTGCATCCCCAAAGTGCTGACCTGTCAAATCTTCCAGTCTCTTGAGATTCCCAAGGATTTCTTCCTCAATATAGAGAGGGATCTGATTTCCTGCCCGAGCAAAAATATTACAGACATCTGTGGAAATTGTGAATCCTGGGGGAACGGGAAGACCAATGCCTGCCATCTCAGCCAGATTCGCCCCTTTTCCTCCGAGGATATCCTTCATATCCTTGTTGCCTTCAACCTGACCTGCTCCAAAGAAGTAAACGTATTTTTTAATCATAGCTAAGCTCCTCGAACAATTAATCAAAAAATATACATTGAACCCTCAGAAAATTCAAGGTGGGGTCAGACTTTTCTAATTATTATTATTGAAGTCTCTTTGAAACTCGAAGGAAGGAAAGCAAGATATTCAAAGAGAAGAAAAACAAGATGCTATCAGTGAGGATAAGTCTGAAATCAGCCTTGCGGCTAAAACTTCCGAAACATCCGCAATCTGTATCAATTCCCCGGGCCACAGTAACGCTCACTAAAATGACAAAAACTGCCAGAAGCAAGGAAGCAAGAAAGGAGCTGCCCAAGCGAAAAATTCCCAGGACTAAAAAGATACCACAGATAACCTCTACCCAGGGCAAGACTAAGGCTAATAAAAAGGAGATTTCTTGGGGAAAAATTTGATAGTTTTTTATATTCTGAGCAAAATCTAAAGGATCGAAAATCTTGAGCAGACCGGCCCAGATGAATACTCCTCCAACGATAAGTCTGAAGGCAAAGAGAAGATAGCGGTTACGAATCATTTTCCCGAGGCCCTGGGCAGGCCAGCTTGCTCCCACTCAGCCCATCCTCCAGAATAAACCTTGATATTTTTAAAACCTGATTCATGAAGCCATTTGGCCAGTCCCAGACTTGCCTGGCAATCACCTCCATCGCAGTAGACGACTAGAGTTTTTTCAGGAAGGAGACCGATTTCAGCCAGAGATAACCCTTCCCCTGTTTCCTCAAAAGCAATATTCAAGGCTCCCAGAACATGGCCCTGAACATATTTCTCCCGCGAACGGCTATCTATGAAAATTACTTCTCCCTTTGAAAAAAGCTCTTCAGCCTCAGCTAGAGCAATGAAAGTGATGCCTGGATATTTCCGAGAGGAGAGAAAGCTCTGCCTAAATTCGCCCTTAAGAAATTTTCTGACAAGAGAGAAATTAGTTCCGAGACCCAGAGCTATGCTCAAGGCAATGATGAAAATAACCTCGAGAAGGACCTTCTTCGATTTCATCAGAAGAGGCTTTGGTATTTTTTTAGCCCCGTTTTGAAGACTTTGATGGCTCTCCTCAGATCCTCTTCCTTGAGGACATAAGCAATTCTCACCTCATCCTTCCCTTTCCCGGGCGTAGCATAGAATCCCTGGGCAGGAGCAACCATAACTGTTTCCCCATCCAACTCAAAATCGGTGAGCATCCACAAAACAAAATGCTCGGCATCTTTTATGGGAAGCCTGACAATTATATAAAAGGCACCTTGAGGCTTGTCCATCACAATTCCAGGGATATCCTTTAAGCCATCATAGAGGACATCCCTTCTTTTCTGGTATTCTTCTCTGACGGGCTGGAAATAACCCATCCCCATCCTGTAGGCAGCAAGAGCAGCTTGCTGTTCAACAGAAGGAGGACAGAGCCTGGCCTGGGCAAATCGAAAGAGAGATTGGAAGACCTTTTCATTCCGCGTTATAGCTGCTCCGATGCGGGCCCCACAGCAGCTAAAGCGCTTGGAAATGCTGTCGACAACAATGACTCTTTCTTTGATGTCTTCATATTCAAGGATACTCTTATGAACTCTTCCGTCATAGACAAATTCCTTGTAGACTTCATCTCCAATCAAAAAGAGATCATATTCCTTAACCAGAGAAACAACTCTTTCCAATTCTTCAGGTGTATAGACAGTTCCAGTCGGGTTATTGGGGGAGCAAAGAAGGATCGCTTTTGTTTTTTTGCTGATTTTTGCTTCAATCTCGCGCTTTGAAGGAAGACGGAAACCATCCTCAACGCGCAGAGTCAAAGGAACAATATTCACGCTGGCAAAGGAGGCAAAGCCATTATAATTCGTATAGAAAGGCTCAGGGATGACAATCTCATCGCCAGGATCAGCAACAACGCTGAAGGAGAAATAGATAGCCTCAGAACCGCCTGTGGTGATGATAATGTTATCCGCAGTCAAGGGGATTCTGTAGGAATTATAATAGCCAGCAATCGCTTTCCTCAATTCCAGAAATCCCTGAGAAGGGCCGTAGCTTAGAAATTCTTCATTGAATTTGTGAAATGCATCCAAAACAGGTTTTGGAGCAGGGATGTCAGGATCGCCGAGGTTCAAAAAAAAGACATGGATGCCTTTTTCTATAGCTTTATCTGCATAAGATCGAAGCTTGCGGATCGGAGAGGCCTGAATTGTCTGGCCCCGTTTAGAAATATTCATTTATGAGTCCTCCTCCTAGAATTTAAGAGGTGCTTTGATTATAAGCGGAACAAAAAAGACATGTCAAAGTTTTTGTTGCCAAGAAAGTATCTCTGAATATGAGATTTTTATGATGGGTGCAGGAGGCTGCCCGAAAGCCCCCGTAGCGGAGGGGGGACCCATCGCTTCTCCGATGGGGGGAACCGACGGGACTGGTTCCCCGGGGTGCGGGGGCCAAGGGCAGCTTCCTGCACCCGATTGAATCACATAAAAAGAGATGCCTATTGCCAAAAGAAAAAGA
>CAZPAX010000069.1:0-11838 GCA_964584535.1 uncultured Eubacteriales bacterium | reverse complement strand
TATTCAGAGATGCTTTCCAAAGCAATCATCCTTTTTTCCGTGATGATCTAAATTAATGAACGGGTCCTGTCACGGTGCGTCCTCTTCCGTTCTCAGTTGGGTTCAGGCATCTGGGCATCAAGATTTGGGGTCAGACATTGCCATGCAGAGGAGATGTTTGCATTCCCTCGACTGCTCACACACCCCTGTGATAATGTCTGACCCCGAGATGCCCAGATGCCTGAATCCTTCTGCTTCCGCTCGAATATTGCCCTTGGAGAGGAGAGTTGATAATATATGAAATCATGAATAGAACGAGCGAGTATTTGGGAGCGGCCCAGGCTGCGGCTAGAGAAGCAGGACACTTGCTCAGACAGAATATCGATAAGAGTGGAGAGATTTTTTTTAAAGGAGTTGTTGATCTTGTCACCGATTCTGATAACGCGTCTCAAAAGATGATCTTCAAACGTCTTTCTTCCGCCTTTCCCGATCACGATTTCTTGGCCGAGGAAGGTCTTTGCCAGGCAAAGGGCTCCGAGTTCCGCTGGATCATTGATCCTCTTGACGGAACCACAAACTATGCTCACAGGTTTCCTGTCTTCTGCATTTCGACCGCTCTGGAGCAAAATGGAGAGGTTGTGCTTGGCGTTATCTATGATCCTATGCGGGAGGAGATGTTCTGGGGTGTGAAGGGCGAAGGAGCTTTCCTCAACGGCGAAAAAATTCAGGTCTCCAAGGTTTCCGATTTGAACAAAAGCCTAATTGCCACAGGTTTTCCCTATGACCTTCGGGAAAGCAAGGTCAACAACATTCGCCATTTCAACAATTTTGTGCTCCGGGTTCAGGCGATTCGCCGCTGTGGCTCAGCAGCTCTGGATCTCTGCTATGTGGCCTGTGGAAGATTTGACGGCTTCTGGGAGTTAAAGCTCAATCCCTGGGATGTCGCTGCTGGAGCACTTATTGTCAAAGAAGCAGGCGGAAGTCTTTCAGATTTTCAAGGCCGAGAGTTCTCGATTTATGGTTCTGAGATTTTGGCCACCAACTCTTTGATTCACGAGGAGATGGTCAAAGTCCTCGAATTGGGGAAGAATGAATAAGTTCGTTTCTTTTGTTCTTGTCTTTTCCACTTTCCTTCCTTCTTTTCTTTCTGTTTTCTCCCTCGTTCCCAGAGGCGAGGAAATCGAGCATATAATAAAAATCCCAGCCAATGTCTCCTGGACAGACTCAGGCCTGGATGTTTCCGAGGGGCAGGAGATTACCTTTAAAGCTTCTGGTGAAATTTCTCTTCAGAAGGGAAATCCCATGGCCAGCTGCAATCCGGATGGCTATAACCTCAAAACCATCCAGCAGCCTCTTCAGGATAAAAACATAGGAGCCCTCATTGGTAAAGTCTCCCAGCTCATCTCTATTAGTATTGATGAAGAGACAGGCGAGGAGATTCGAAACGAAATCTTCAAAGTCTTTTTTGTGGGCCTAGAGAATAGAGTCAGTATGCCTATGAGCGGCCGTCTCCTTCTTGGAATCAATGAAAATATTGTTGGCGATAATGACGGCGAATATACTGTTCTAGTTTACATAAAAGAAGATTAGGGGGGTCAGAGCCAGTCAACACTCTCAGGTCTTTCTTTCTGCTCGAGGAATTTTTCCAGAAATTGGAGGTCATAATCTCCGTTCAGAAATTCTGAATTGGAAAGAATACTCAGGTGGAGAGGGATGTTTGTCTTTATGCCCACAATGGTCGTCATTTCTAGAGCGACCTGCATTTTTTTGATGGCCATCTGTCGAGTGGAAGCTGATGCGATAATTTTAGCGACAAGAGAGTCATAGTCAGGGGGAATTTCCCAGCCACAATAGGCTCCTGTATCCACCCGAATGCCTTCGCTCCCGGGGAGAACCAAAAACTCAATCTTTCCGGGCGAAGGGATAAAAGTCTCCGGGTCTTCAGCATTGATCCGGCACTCAATGCTGTGCCCTCTCATTTTCAGTTCCCGCTGAATGTCAACTTTCTCGCCCGCCGCAACTTTGATCTGCTGTTTGATTAAATCGATGTTGTAGACTGTTTCTGTGACTGGGTGCTCCACTTGAACCCGGGTGTTGGCTTCCATGAAGTAGAACCTCTTTTTTTCATCCACCAGAAATTCAAAAGTTCCCAGACTCTGGTAGCCAAGATAAGTGGCGGCATCCTCAACTGTGTTGGTTATCTTTTTTCGCAGCCTTTCGTCAATAAAAGGAGAGGGTGCCTCCTCGATCAGTTTCTGGTATTTTCTCTGGATAGAGCATTCTCTTTCGCCAAGAGTGACAATGTTTCCCCTTTTATCTCCGATGACCTGTATCTCGATGTGGCGGGCTCTGGGGATGTATTTTTCCATGTAGAGAGAAGGATCTCCGAAAGCAGCTCTAGCTTCATTCTGGGCAATGGGATAGAGTTCTTCTAGCAGAGCTGGAGTGCGGGCAATTCTCATACCCTTTCCACCGCCGCCAGCAGCAGCCTTGAGGATGACAGGATAGCCGATTTTCTGGCCGATCTTTTTCGCTTCGGGAATATCTTCAATGATCTTGTCGCTTCCAGGGATGACAGGCACTTTGGCTTTTTTCATCTCCTGTCGGGCGCTATTTTTGTCTCCCAGGAGCCTCATGATCTGAGCTGGAGGGCCGATAAAAGTTATTCCTGATGTTTCGCAGATTTCAGCAAAGCGAGGATTTTCCGCCAAGAAGCCATAACCCGGATGGATGGCATCTGCTCTGGTGATCTCGGCCGCACTCAGGATATTGGGGATATTGAGATAGCTTTCTGAGGCTTTGGCCGGACCGATGCAAATTTTTTCATCGGCGAGCATAGCATGGAGGCTCTTTCTGTCACTCTCGGAAAAAATGGCCACAGTTTTAAACCCCAGTTCTCGGGCAGAGCGAATGATTCGCAGGGCGATTTCACCGCGGTTAGCGATCAGGATTTTGGAGAACATAAGGAATTAGGACAAAAGCTGGACAGCAAACAATTTTTGCCCATATTCAATGGGCTTTCCGTTTTCGACATAAATGGCCTTGATAATACCCTCCACATCGGATTCGATTTCATTCATCAGCTTCATGGCTTCGATAATACAGAGTGTTTGATTTTTTTGCACTGAATCTCCCATTTCAACAAACGGTGGAGAGTTAGGGTCAGGAGCGCGGTAGAAAGTTCCGACCATTGGAGAGGTGATGTAGTGAAGATTATTTTTTCTCTCCTGAAGCTGGGATTCTAAAGGGAGGGGATTTTCATTTCTCTGGAGTTCGGGAGAAGGCTGGAGAGAAGACTCCTCTTCTTTCGGCGGAGAAGGCTGGGCATTCCTGCTGATCTTGATTTTGAAGCCTTCTACTTCCAGCTCAAAATGGGAAAGATTTTTCTCATCGAGGAGGTTGATGAGTTTGTTAATTTCTTCATAATCGATCTTTGTCTTCATTTGACTTTCCTCCGTAAAAGTCAAAAACTCCTTAGCCTCTTCCTTATGATTTATTATTTAAAAATGAAAATTACTAATACCTTAACCTTAAAGTAGAGAAAATGTCAAGTATTTAAAATATAAAACGGAAACCAGCTCCCCCAGAGTATCTCAATCCACCTAGGTCAACCTCCTTATCATAGGGTTTCACTTTCAGGGGCACATATCTGGCCTCCGCGGCCAGGAAAATGTATTTGAAAGGAAAAAACTTGAGACCTCCGCCAATGGATATGGCCGATTTTTTAGCATCAACGGGAAAGGCCCAGACATAGCGGCTTTCTATTGTCTGCTTGTAAGTGTAGGAGCCATAGCCGATTTTCAAGTAGGGAGAGATAATTTTTATCTTATACTCATAGCCAACAAAAAATTCAATGCCTGTTACCTCGAGTGTTGTTGGTTCGTTGTAAAGACCGATTTTTGTTTCTCTGGAATAACCTCCTTCATATCCAGCTCCAATAAAAAGCCCTTCAAAAACGTTTAAAGCCAGATAGGGAAAAAAGACAGTTCCGTTGCCATAGACCCTTTTAATCTCAGAATCTTTCACTGTTCTCCCACCGAAGGTTATCCCAACCTCTAGATCAAAGGCGTATTGTCCTGCTGGAAGCACTAAGAGGAAGATCCCAAGGAATATTTTTTTCATCTTTCGTCTCCTCAGTTGCTGGCCTCTGAAGGCTCACTCTCTCTACCCAATTCATCGACTGTAGTGATCCTGTAAGTATAAAACCAATCCCACTTCAATCCTCTATGGTCACTCAGAAAAACATTAGAATTGATTTCTGAAACGAGCTTATAAGTTGAGTCAGGAGCCCCTTTCTCTTTCTTGTACAGATTGTATTTTATGATCTTTGTCCTGTTTTTTGGATTAGCCTCCCAGGTTAATCTGTTAATATATTCTGTGAAGAAAATGAAATTGTTCTCCAGTCTCTGGAGCTTGAAATTCGAAGGTGGATAGAGGGGAGGGAGGCCCGAAAAAGCTTTGAGGCAGACATTGGAATTTGCGTATCTTCCGTCCCAGGAAGTGTGGAGGTCACTCCAGGTATTGCCATCAGAGCTGATAAAGCTCTCTCCAGCCTGAGCTGATGCCTGCGAGGTGTATCCACTCGAGCGGTACTCTATGGGTATGGGATAATTGTAATTTAGGGTTTTTTGCTTGACGACAACAGAAAATTTTTGCCCAATTTTGAGGGCAATTCCCACTTTAAGGGGTATGGTGAAATAACCAGGAGAATTCAAAGAGCCGCTTTCCACCCCGGCCAGTGTGCCGATTCTTGGTTGGTCAGGGTCGGGATTGGTGTAGATATAAATTTCATAGTGGCTCGATAAACCTAAGGAATAAAAGCTCACGGCTATTATGGGATCGCTGGAGCTTGCCGTGAAGATATTAGCGAACCAGGCTGTGTCTGAGCCAGTGTAGCCCAGCGAACTTGTCAAGCCCAGGGGATCATACTGGTAGATCGCTGTATATCCAACAGCAGGCTCAGCTTTGACGGCAGCACTAAGGCCCCATCTTCCGAAGAATTCATCATAATAGGAGACATAAAAATAGCCTTTATCCCCCCAGTTTATCCCCCAGCTATTGCGGGCAATAAAAGCCCCATTCCCTGCAGGAGGGCTGTTGAACTTATTTTTATCGAAATTGTCATCCCAGCCAACAATGGCCACAGCATGAGCGCCAACTTTTTCCGAAGGATTATAGTAAGAATTATAGATTGAATTAAAATATGCACTTTTGTAATACATCGATGCATAGACAGCCCCGTAATTCATCACAGCCTGTTTGAGAAGGTCATTGTCCAGGGCAGTGGGCTTGGGCGGAATAAAAACAACATCTTGGATGTGCTTTCTTACCGCGAATGAGTCCCAGGCTGAATAGATATAAGGAACATCTTCTTCGTTAATAGGCCCGCTCCATCTTGCCAGATAAGCTATGGACATGAAGACGTTGCCGCCTGAGCAGGGTCCGTAGTCAAAGCCGTGAAGGTCGATGAGATCCTGTTCGGAGAAATCCCAGTTTTCAGAGGGCCGAAGAAAAGATTCGAGACTGCCATAGGTGGCAAAAGCCCAGCAGGATCCACAGGCTCCTTGATTTCTTATCAAACTGAGTTTGTTTATAGTCCGCAAATCGTAAGAAGAAGGCAGACTCTCGATTTTCATAAAAGGAAGATTTTCAAAATGAGAGAAATCTTGAGGGCTGGGGAGAAGGCCAAGAGGATGTCCATCATCTGAGAACTGGGGCCAAATCTCTTTCTTGGGTCTAAGGATGTACTCCAGAAATTTTTCGTTTAAAGGAGCAAGTTCTGGAACTCTTGCTTCTTCAGGGAAGACCCGGGACGAGAAAAAGAAGGCAAGCCCTATTGAGAAAAAGATAAGGAGAAATCCCACAAACCAGCGTTTCAAGAATAACGGCTTATTTCTCTTCACTTGTATCCATCCCTCATGCGAATGACTTTAATATAGAGAATAGATTTAGCCTAACGGAATGTCAAGACGCGGACGAGAAATGGCATAAGGATCAAATATTTTCTTCTCCTGACCGTCATTGTCCAGGATAAATGGGATGGGTTATTTCTGTCCGTTTTTGAGCATTGCATTAAGAGCACCAAGGCTAAGAGTTTCGCAAATGCGCTCCACAGCCTGGGTGAGCTGGGAATCTGGGCTGATCAGGGCATCCTTGATCATAAAGACATCGAAATCAAGGTCAGCGGCGGCGTGATAGGTGGCAAGCACGCAGCCTGTAGCACTGAGGCCGCAGAGAAACAGGGTGTTGCAGCCTTTATCACGGAGCATTTTTCCCAGCTCTGTCTTTTTAAAAGCGCTGGGGTAGTTTTTAATGATTTTCTTGTCATCATCCAATTCTCTCTCGCTGCAGTTCTTTTGTTTTCTAGCTAAAAAATCATATAATCTTGAAATATCTCTTCAGAAAATCTCAGATGGAAATTCGAGAAGGCGAGGAGGACCGAAGATGAGAATTGAAAAAGCTTTAGTTGTTTTCATTTTTCTTATTTTTCTGGCACTTTCTTTTCACTCATTAGGACAAAATAATCCTTCTCAGAGCTTGAGCGCTAGCTATGAAGACCTTATCCGGCTCTTCAGAGAATGGCGTGAGTTCCAGAAGCCAGAGGTCTTTGCTGGAGTTCCCGACTACTCAGCAGCCGCGATGAAAAAGCAAAAGGAGGGACTGAAGGTCTTCGAGCAGCGGCTCGAGGCAATCGATTGCCGTGCCTGGCCGGTATCTCAGCAGATTGAATACCATCTTGTCCGGGCTGAAATGAATGGGCTCGAGTTTGATCATCGAGTTCTCCGACCCTGGTCGCGCGACCCCTGCTTCTATTCTGTGATCACTGATTCTGAACCCGATGTGCCGAAAAGAGAGGGGCCGGAGATTTACGGAGTTCTCAATATCTGGGAGTATAGGCTGCCTTTATCCGAGAAAGAGATTGCAGAGTTCCGCGCAAAACTCCAGGCCATTTCGCTTGTCCTTGAGCAGGCTAAAAAGAATCTCAAAGAAGAGGCAGGGGACCTCTGGCTTCTTGGCATCCGGATGAAAGAGAGGGAGAGCACTATCCTGGCCAATCTTGCCAAGCGCCTGGCCGAATATCACCCGGACCTCGTCTCTTATGCCCAACAGGCGAAGGCTGCGGTGGACAAATTCCGCGGATGGCTCGAAGAAAAAGAGAAACAAGTGAAAGCGCCCTCTGGAATCGGCATTGAGAATTTCAATTGGTACATGAAGAATGTCCATCTTGTTCCATACACTTGGAAGGAGCAGCTCAATATTGTCCAGCGTGAGTGGGAAAGGGCCATGGCTGCCTTGAAGTTCGAGGAACATCAGAACCGTAGGCTGCCTCTGCTTGAGCTGCCAACCACAGAGGAAGAGCTCATTCGCCGATACAACGAGGCTGTTGATTTATTTATGGAGTTTCTCAAAAAAGAAGAGATTTTCACCGTTCCAGACTACATGCACCTTGATTTTTTCAAGGGACGGTTTATCCCGCCAGGAGGCATCCGTGATTTCTTTACACAGGTTGAGTACCGCGACTCGCTTCCTATGAAGTGTCACAGCATCCACTGGCTGGATAAGCAGAGGATGGCCCAAGACCCTCATCCGAGTCCAATCCGGAGTCTTCCTCTCCTCTATAATATCTGGGATTCCCGCGCTGAAGGATTGGCGACCGGGATGGAGGAGATGATGATGCAGGCAGGACTGTTCAAGGATAGGCCGCGAGACCGCGAGCTTGTCTATATCCTTATCGCCATGCGTGCTGCCCGGGCAATGGCAGACCTGAAAATGCACAGCGGCGAATTCACTCTAGAGGAAGCCATCAAGTTCGCCGTTGACCGAACTCCATACGGATGGCTTCGAAAAGATGGCAACACTGTCTGGACTGATATGATGATTTACCTCCACCAGCCTGGTTACGGCACAAGTTACCTTATAGGCAAGATCCATATCGAAAAGCTCCTCGCTGAAAGATCTCGACAGCTCGCTCGAAAATTCAGCCTGCGGCGCTTCATGGATGAGTTTTTTGCCTCGGGCATGATACCTGTCTCGCTTATCCGCTGGGAAATGACAGGGCTGGACGACGAGATAAAAAGTCTCCTGGAGTGAGGATTTCTATTTTTTATGCAGGCATTCCCGACAGAACATGGGTTTGACAGGCCAGGAGCAATGACTTAAGATGCTAAAGAAAAGATCGATTCTCAGGAAAAAGGACAATGCTTGATCAGCTATCAGAGCGTCTTCAGAAGGTGATGAAGTTCCTCCGCGGGGAAGGGAAAATCTCCGAGAATAATATGGCCGAAGCCTTGAGAATGATCCGTCTGGCTTTCCTTGAAGCTGATGTTAACTACAAGGTTGTTAAGCTCGATTGTTTTTTATATATAGCCAATCTCGGGAGAATGAAATATAATGCCTCCTCCTTTATATCACGCCAAGGAGGAAGGCCGTGATCCAACGGAAAAAAGATAACCTGATTAAGTCGATATCCCTAGCGATGGCTTGGCTGGTTGCCGCTGTCTTCGCCCGTCCGATAATGGCGCAAGGCCAGGGATTGGATGACTTCATTAGGGAAAAGCTCCAGGCCAACAGCACTCCCGGCCTCGGCGCATGCCTCGTCAAAAAGGACAAGCTTGTCTGGATCGGGGCGTTCGGCTGGGCGGATATGGAGAACAAAAAGCCGATGACGGAAAAGACTATTCAAAACATCGGCTCGATCTCGAAGACCATAACGGCCACAGCCGTCATGCAGCTCTGGGAAAAGGGCAAATTCCAGCTGGACGACGACGTAAACAAATACCTGCCGTTTCCAGTGCGGAATCCCCACTTCCCGGATGAGCCCATTACCTTCCGGCAGCTGCTTACACACAAATCGTCGATCAAAGATGGTCCTGCGTACGGCGAAAGCTATGCCTGCGGGGATCCGACTGTAGCCCTTAAGGACTGGATAAAGGGATATCTTATGCCCGGTGGTAAGTATTACAGTGAAGAAGGCAACTTCCACACTTGGAAGCCCGGGACGGCAGAAATCCCCAAGGGTCCCCGGGCTTATACCAACGTCGGATTTGGTCTGTTAGGTTATCTAGTTGAAGTCATATCCGGCCAGGACTTCGCTATGTACTGTAAAAAGAATATCTTCACTCCCTTGG
Source organism: uncultured Eubacteriales bacterium (assembly GCA_964584535.1). Lineage (GTDB taxonomy): Bacteria > Acidobacteriota > Aminicenantia > Aminicenantales > CAZPAX01 > CAZPAX01. The sequence goes on along the minus strand of CAZPAX010000069.1, from coordinate 2,731 downwards.
GGATGAAAAATACCGGATGGTATCTAGCCGACGTGAATGTCGCTAATCATGCTATTCCTTACACCCTAATCTCGGAGCGCCTCCAACTGCCGGATGGGATAACCTTCGAAACGTTCCTCCCTAGATATGGAAAGGACAAACAATCCACAAAAATAGGAGAGCTTTTCCCCCATTGCCTCTACAGTTTTTTCAACTATCCGGACGGACTGATCCGTACGAGTGTTCGGGACCTGTCGCAGTTCCTGAGGGCGTACATCAATGGCGGCGTTTTTGAGAAAAAAAGGATCCTTAAAGAAGAAACCGTCCAATCAATGCTCTCCAACGAGCACTTCGGACGAGGACTGTGCTGGTATGAGTATAAGCTGAAGAGCGGAGACACGGCCTGGGGCCACAGTGGAGGGGATCCCGGTATATCAACCCAGATGCTCTTTCGTCCCCAAGACGGCGTCGGAGTCATCATCTTTTTTAACTATGACACCCCGGGGAAGGCTTCTGGAGAGATCCTCGAGCGCCTCTTTGAAGAAGCGGCGAAGTTTTAGATAAAGTTCGAGTTAGCGGGGATAAGACACCTTTCCTAGCGGCCTTTGGAGAGCATTCCCTCGGCTTCGGCGGCCGCGATCTTTCTTTCCTGGAGCATCCGTAAGATCTCCATCCAGCTCTGGCGCGGGGACTTCGGCTCATAGAATAAAAACTTCTATTTTTTAAGCAGCCATTCCCGGCAGAACATAGGTTTGACAGGCTAGGAGCAATGACTTAAGATTCTAAAGAGAAGATCGATTCTCAGGAAAAAGGACAATGCTTGATCAGCTATCAGAGCGTCTTCAGAAGGTGATGAAGTTCCTCCGCGGGGAAGGGAAAATCTCCGAGAATAATATGGCCGAAGCCTTGAGAATGATCCGTCTGGCTTTCCTTGAAGCTGATGTTAACTACAAGGTTGTTAAAGATTTTGTGGAAAGAATTAAAGAGAAGGCACTCAACCAAGAAGTTCTTTTGAGCCTGAGTCCGGCCCAGCAGGTGATCAAAATTGTCAGAGACGAGCTGACTTCCATCCTGGGCCAGGAGTCCAAATCCTTGAAGTTTTCCAGCCTTCCGCCTTCTATATTCATGCTTGTCGGGCTTCAGGGCTGCGGAAAAACAACAAGCTGCGGCAAGCTGGCCTGCTGGGTCCACGCCTTGCACAAGAATCCTCTCCTTGTCTCCTTTGACCTGAAAAGGCCCGCTGCTCAGGATCAATTGAAAATGATTGCCAGAACTCTCAACTTCCCTTTCTACGAAATGACCAAAGAGCAGATGGCCTCACCTGAAGCGGCTTTCAAAGAACTCATTCATCAGGTTAAGAACAAGGGTTTTGATCCGCTCATTGTCGATACAGCAGGGAGACTCCACATCGATGAGGAACTGATGGAAGAGCTGCGCATGGTGAGAGACATCCTCCAGCCAACAGAAGTCATCTATGTCGGGGACTCGATGACCGGTCAGGATGCAGTGCGCAGCGCCCAGGTCTTTGAAGAAAAAATTGGTTTGACTTCAATCTTGTTGACGAAACTCGATGGAGATGCGAGAGGTGGAGCGGCCCTGTCCATTGTCTCGGTGACAGGCAAGCCGATAAAATTCATTGGAACTGGCGAGAAATTCGATAAACTCGAAGTTTTCCACCCTGACCGGATGGCCTCCCGCATCCTGGGCATGGGCGATATTCTCGGTCTCATCGAGAAAGCAGAGAAGGAGGCTGATGTCAAGGAGGCAGAAGAGCTGGCTCGCAAGCTCAAACGAGAAGAGTTTACCCTCGGGGATTTCAAGAAGCAGCTTGTCCAGATGAAGAAGATGGGCTCTTTATCTCAGCTTTTGAATATGCTCCCCAATATGGGAATTTTCAAGAATATCTCCAAGATAGCTGTTGATGACAAAAAAATTGTCTACTTTGAAGCGATCATCAACTCCATGACAGGCAAGGAAAGAGAGGACCCCAGGATCATCAATGGCAGCCGCCGTCTGAGAATTGCCAGAGGCAGCGGAAGGCCTGTCTCTGAAGTGAATCAACTCATCAAGCAATTTCTGGAAATGAAAAAGATGATGAAGAAATCCCAGTTCAAAAAGATGATTTCCTCCATGCCTTTCCCCCACTGAAACGGCAATTTCTTCCATTCCAAAAGCAATTTCCCGAAAGGAAGCACCTTTTTTCCCTTGACGATCTAAATTAATGGACGGGTCCTGTCACGGTGCGTCCCCGGCCGTCCTCGCTGAAGACCCTCCCACCCACCACCATTCGCTGCGGGCGGGCGGGGACTAGCACCGTGCCACCCATCTATTAAAAATTATAGATTTCACGGAAAAAACCTGCCTAATTCTCGAAATTTGACTTTGTCTCTTCTCTGTGATCTAATATATCGATAGATTCTATAGAATTAGTATATTTTATTTTTTAGTCAGAAGTTCGATGAGGAGAAAAAAATGGCAAAGAGAATTTTAATCCTTATTTTGGGATTTATCCTGATTGGGATTATGTTTGGATGTTCGAGTCCTGAAGGGCCGTCCGGGACATCTCCGAATGTGCAGGACCCACCTGCCAATGAAGTCTATGCTTATGATAATTTTTTTAGACCTCAAAGTCTGACCGTTAGTGTCGGCACGAGAGTAACCTGGACTAACAAAGGAGCTTCAGCCCACACAGTGACAAGCGGGACACGGGGAAATCCTGACGGGAGATTCAATTCAGGAGATATGAGATCTG
>CAZPAX010000068.1:0-11888 GCA_964584535.1 uncultured Eubacteriales bacterium | reverse complement strand
GAGGGCATCGGCATCGAGAGGAAATCGGCGCGCATCCGGTACCTGAAAGAGCGCTGGGCCAACCGGCTTCGCACGCTCCCGCGGGTGCGATTCTACTCGAGCCTGGATCCTTCCGAGTCCTGCGGCGTCGCCACCTTCGGCATCGAAGGAATGGATATGGCCAAGCTCCACGAGCATCTACTCGAAAAGTGGGGGATCGTCGCTTCGTTGATGAAGCACCCTGATGGGTTGATCGACGGGATAAGGATCGTGGTTAATGTGTCATTATCGGCGAGGGAAATCGACTACTTTGCCGATGTCATGGAGAGCATCATCAAGAAAGGCTCACTGGCGTAGGATCGAAGCAGCTAAAAAATATCTACAGAAATCCCTTGTTTTTCTGCCTCGCCTTTAATCGAAAGGAGTTCTTCTTTTGTTGCTGGCCGTAGGTTACGAGCCGGAGCTTCTCTCTCCAGAGTGTATACCTGCACAGAAGAAGGTCCTATCCTTTTCAATTTCTCTATCCAGAGGCTTATATTCTGAGTAGTGAAATTACTATTTTTTCCAACTGAAAAGAGAGCCTGAATGACCACGGGCGTCATTCGGGATAATTTGACCAGCCCCTCAGTAATCGCCTCCAGGTTTATTCCCTGGCAGGGTTGATTGTATTTTACAAATACCTCTGAAGAGCCGCAGTCGAGTTTCATTATTCTTAGATCCAGCCTTGAGAGCGATTTTCTTGTTTGCTCGTCAGAGACCAAGGCAGAGTTGGAGAGAATGGCTGTTTTTGCCCAAGGTGCAAGTCTATTCCGCATACCAATAACCTCTTCCACAATCTGACCAAAGTCAGGATTGAGAGTTGGCTCGCCGTTTCCAGAAAAGGTGACGTAAGAGACTCGCTGAACTTTAGTTTCTAGCGCTAGCCTGAGTGCCTCTTTGATGACTCTGGCCGCCGGAAGGCGAAAGTCTTCGCTTTTAATTTTCGCCTGATGAATCTTTGTCCAGCCATACTGGCAATAGATACAGTTAAAAGGGCAGATCTTTAGATTCCCTGATAGAACATTTATTCCCAGGGAAAGGCCTAGTCTTCTTGAATGGACAGGGCCATAGATAATGCCCTTTTGCAATTCAAGGAGCATGTCTTCTCTTTTCCTCCAATGAGGATAATCAGCATAATGAATGAAGGGCTTTTCCCAGCCGCAAAAGGCCTTGCCGGATTTCTTCTTCATTCAGTCTGGCTATGGAAATGCGGAAATATTCAGACGCTTTCTGATCAGGGAAATAATATTCTCCAGGAGAGACAAGAACACTATAGGGCAAGAGGGATTTATGGAGCTTGGCTTCAGGCATTTTTTTAGGAATTTTGACCCAGATTGTGTAACCTCCTAGAGGATAGGTCCAGGTAACCGCTCGTGGAAAACATTCTTTTATGGTCGCCAGAGCTACCTGCATCCGTCTACGAAAGATGCGGTGAAGGCGCCTCAAGTGCAAATCATAATAACCCTCTTTGCAGAAGAGATAGATGACCATCTGGACAAGATTCCCGCTGCTGAGATCAGAAAACCTCTTGATGGCTGTCATCCTCTCGATGCATTCCTTATCTGCTGTGATCCAGCCAATCCTTAAGCCAGGGAATAGAGCCTTGGAAAATGTTCCAATGTAGATGACGATATTTTTTTCATCTATGGATTTAATGGGCAAAGGAACTTTGCCGAAATATTTCATGTCTTCTTCAAATCCATCCTCGACAATCGGGACTCTGCGCTTTAGACAGATCTCGAGCAGCTTTTCCCGATGGTGGTGGGTTGTGGTTATGCCTGTTGGGTTCTGAAAATTTGGGATGGTGTAAACAAAGCTCACCTGGCGAGAATCGAGAACCTTTTCTAGATGCCTGAGATCCATCCCATTTTCCCTCATGGGGATACCTAAGATTTCCATCCCATGGAACTCGAAAAGAGGAATGACATTAGCATATGTCGGAGCTTCAATCACGACTTTTTTTCCTGGACCACCGAGCAGGCGAGCGGTGAGGTCGATAGCCTGCTGGGCTCCATTTGTAATGAGGATTTCCTCTGCGGAAACAGAGATTCCATGAAGGCGAGACCTCTGGGCAATATATTCTCGGAGGAGCCTATAGCCTTTGTGGTCGCCATACTCCAATGACTTCGAACCAAGGCTTCTCAGCACTTGATTGACACATCTGCGGAACTCTATCACAGGAAAAAGGCGGGAGTCAGGATCAAGGGCAGAGAGGCTAATGGCTTGAGGCCGAAATTCGCCAGAAGCGAATCCTTCCGGCGAGTAGTGAGAAAATGTTTTATAGAGTTTTTTTGCTTCATTCTGAGATGCTTCTTCCCAGGAAATTGCGCTTCGTCTTTCTGGATTATAGATAACCTCCTTAAGTCTTTTTTGGACAATATTATAAGAGCCCGGCCTGCTATGCAGATATCCTAAAGCCTGGAGCTCTGCATAGGCCTCGTAGACTGTCGAGCGGTTAATACCCAATTTATTGGCCAGATCCCTTGTGGATGGCAAAGGCTTGCCCGACTTAATCGTACCCTGGTCGATTAAAGTCTTTATTTCCTCGATAATCTGTTTGTAGAGAGGCCTGGGACTGGATTTATCAATCCTTATGATTAACATCGAAAGCTCCTCACATGAAATTCTGAGAGATGAATATAGCCATAAAATTGGCTTTAATCAACAGCCAATTTATTAAAAAATTAGCTCAGCCAATATTTGTGCAAAAAATAGAAAATTTACAAGAACGGCGAGAAGATGTAAAAAATAATTCTTTACTCGTTCTTTTCTTTGTTTTCGTTTTCTGTATAACAACATTGGCCCATGTTGAAGGGGATGACGGAATTGGCTAATAAATATTAAAAAATGGCAAAAGAAAGGAAACTAACTGATAAATTCTTCTTCTTCATTTGGAAAGGAAGAAGTGCAGCTAACAGTTGACACTTACAAAAAACTTGGAGTTAATACAGGCAAGCGGTGAAAAAAGAAATCCTCAGCTCTCGATCGATCCATCCTTGAGCCGGATGATTCTCCGGGCGCGGCCGGCAATAATTGGGTTATGGGTGACAACGACAAGGGTATGTCCCTGCTTCCAGAGCTCCTCGAAGATATTCATGATCTCTTCTCCTGATTTTGAGTCCAGGTTCCCTGTCGGCTCATCAGCCAGGATGAGGCGGGGATTGTTGGCCAGGGCTCTGGCAATGGCCACTCGCTGGATCTCACCTCCTGAAAGCTCACTCGGTATGTGATGGGCACGGCCTTCAAGCCTTACACTTTCCAGGAGTTTCATGACTCTCTTTTTTCTCTCTCCAGTCCTGACCCCCATGAAGATGAGGGGGATCTCCACATTCTCAAGAGCTGTGGCATAGGGGAGCAGGTTAAAATTCTGGAAGACAAAGCCAATTTTCTTGTTCCGGATTTCCGCCAATTGGTTGTGATTCAATTTTTTGACATTTTCCCCTTCAAAAAAGTATTCTCCTGAGGTCGGAATATCCAGGCAGCCGATGATGTTCATCAAGGTGGATTTTCCTGAACCTGAGGGACCGGTGAGTCCGACAAACTCGTTTTCCTGAATTTCAAGGGTGATATCCTTAAGAGCTTGGACTTGAGCTGTTTCTTTCCCATAAATTTTTTGAATTTTTTCCATCTTGATCATGGCTTTTCTCCTTTATTCATACCTCAAGGCTTCAACAGGATTGAGGGAAGCTTCACGCCGCGCAGGGAAAACCCCGGCCAGAAAGCCAATAATCCCTAGGATTAAAGCTACGAAAATCATTATCTTAAGGGAAACGACAGGATGCAGCAAGAGGCGAGCGGCCATCCTCTGAAGATGATGATTAATGCTATCAAGGGGAGCAGAATTTTCTTGAGCATAGATTCCTACTTTTTGTTTCAGAAGATATATACGGAATTTGCTCTCTAAAGGTTCCCTTTGCGGTCATAAAAGTCTCTCAAGCAGGGAGAGAGAGGGCAATCCAGAACCTTTGTTGTGTTAGCGCAGGCTAAGATACCAATCTTTTTCATGGATATTTCTCCTTCCAATTTTTTATTTGTAGCGGGATTTATTTTTTGTTTCTTCATAATAGGCAGAAACTCCAACCTCTTTCATCCGCTTATTCATCTCTATCCATCGCCTTTTAAGGTCAGGATCAAAGTTTGTCTTTTCGCAGGGAAACTCCTCGCACTGGAAACAGAAATCAACGCCTTTCTTTTTATGACAGGAAATGACATTACAGCGAGGATATTTGCAGGTCCCTCTCCGGCAGCCCAGGCAATCTCCGCTAGCCAGATGGGAAAGCAATTCTTTAAAGGCAGGATAATTGGCGAAGACAGGGATAAAATTCTTGAACCTCTCCGCATATCTGTCGAAAAATCCGAGAAGCTCTCTTAATTTCTGGCTGTGCTCCTTGATCTCACCTTTCGAATAAGCGAAGCACTTGCTACAGTCAAGGCCGCAGGGAGCAAGGATTTTGACAATATCTTCATAGCTAATTTTCTGGCTTTTTAATCCCATTTTCATCACTCCTGGATATAGATGCCCAAGAAGTTAAGAGAGTTTCAAAAAGCTATTTTGTTTGGCAAACCAGCTCTTTCAGAAATTCGTCCTGGAAATGGCGGCTTGGAGAAGAGATATTCCCGGAATAGCTGAATTTTCTTGTTTTCAGGATGACCACAATTTTTTTCCCTTTTTCTTTGAGATTCCATTGGCTGACTCCGTAGATTCCATCCCCTGTGTAAAATTCCTTTTCTTTTTCTTCGAGGTCTTTCAGCTTGTAATTCCCCCAGATCTTATAAACTTTTTTCCCTGATATGAGGAAAGTTTCAAAGCCCTGGTTTTTGAAACTCTGGACATCTTCCTGGGACTCAATCTCTTTGCTCAGGCTCTCAGAAATCTTTTGATCAATGCCCATGACCATTTCTTCTTTCTCTTCAAGGAAAGGATACCATTTGAGTGTCACCTGGAGATTCTGATCAGAAGGCAGGGCCAGAAGAGATCCCATCTTTCTGTCTCTTATTCCTTCGTATTGGGGAAAAGGGACATAAAAGGGGCTCTCCAACAAAAACCATTGCTCAGGATAAAAATAAGTGATTCCGTATCTTTCGGAGTGAAATTTGCGAGTTAAGTCAGGGAATTTGTCCGGCATCGATCCCTCATGGCAACTAACTGTTTGGGCCGATCGTCTTTCGCTATCAAAATCTTTCTCAGGTGTTTTTAAGCGGATATTGTAGTTGGTGTCAGCAATGAATTCCCTGCCGCTTTGCGGACAATTCCAGATGATGAACCGGGTATAGAAACTTTTATTTGTTCCATAAGCCTCAACCCAGACAGCGTCATGCCCTGAGACTTTCATTTCACCCTGCTTTCCGCTGAAATCAAATTTCACTCCCCACATATCGAGCATTCTTGTTCTGACATAATCCACAGTAATTTTTTGAACCTGGATTGGTCCCCAATGGATAAGATACATGAGCCATTTGGAGTCAGAGAAAGTCACTCCTCCCTGGTCCGAAGTCCCATAGAAATCCTGTTCTTTCCACGACCAGCCTACGTCATCCAGCTGGATTTCGATTCCTGACTTCTGCTTGAGAAGGGAAAGAAAATTTTCAGTGTTCTGGAGCCCTTTTTCCTGGGAGTTAGTCTGAGGAACATAAAGGATGATCAAAAAAATAAGAGCCATGAATAATTTCCTTTTTGTCTGCATCGCCTCCTCCTTGATTGCTCAGCCAATATAAAAATTCTTAGGTTTCTTTTGCAATTTCTATGCCAGAAAGATGAAACTTTCCAGCTTTCGCTATGAAGCGAGTTTTCGGACCTGACAAATTTCCCCCCCCATTTTATCAATGCCAAATGCAAGGCCTTTGCTGAGGATTATTTGTGTGTTTGCGAGGGGATATTGCAATTATGAGATGTCAGGAAGTGAAGTCTCTTTTTTCTGAATTTTATGATCAGGAACTGAATGAAGAGATTCTGCTGGCTGTGGAGAAGCATCTCTCAAAATGCCAGGAATGTCAGGAAGAATACAGAATCTTCAAGAAAAGTCTCATAGTCTTGAAGAGATTGAAGCCTCTGGATATTCCTCGTAACTACTTAGAGAAACGAAAATTGCCTGGCAAATCGTAAAGATATTTTTCAGAAAGTAAAATTATTTGACAACAAGAAGTAATTTTACTCCAGAAGTCTGATCCCGATCCCAATTTGGCATAGAAATTGCTCTATAAAAAAAGACGGTTCTCTTGACCACCTTCCTTAAAGACCCTTTCTTCCCTTGGCAACCTAAAGAGAACCGCCCTACATTGATCAGAGTTCATCTTAGCATTTCAATGGAGATATTTGAGGTCAGATGAACAAAGTCCCGGATTTATGGCCCGGCCAGAACCTCATAGTGGAGGACATTTGGTTCCATGTTTAGAAGAAACTTCTCATCCTCAGGAAAACAGTAAACAGCCTTATCAATATCAGGGCCTGCGAACTTGCGGATGGAGTCATAGGAGTCCCAAAGAGAGAGGAGAAGAAATTCTGCTTTTCCTTCAGAAATCCTTCTTAGGACATAAACAGCCAGATTTCCCTTGATCGAGCGGTACATCTTTACGCCCGTTTTCATGATGTAGTTGAAATACTCATCGCTTTTAGACTCTAGCGTTCGTCCTTTCCAGATTCTCATGATCATCGGGATCTCTCCTTTCCTTATTTATAATTATAGACGCAAAAAAGGGCAAGAAGTTTCAATTATGTTTTTCCTAAGCTTTCCGGATCCATCGAAAGCCTTGGATTTTTATGACAAAGTGATGCATAATATTAGACTTTAAGGCGACAAATAATACAGGCTTCTCGAAAATAAGGAGGAGGGATGGCAGAAAAATCAACTCAATGGTCGAGCAGAGCTGGTTTTATTCTTGCTTCTTTGGGTATGGCTTTTGGGGCGGGAAATATCTGGCGTTTCCCGAGAGTTGTGGCTGCCAACGACGGAGGCGCTTTTCTTGTTGCCTTCATTATAGCTAATCTGGTCTGGGCTGTTCCGCTGCTCATGATAGAGATGATCATGGGCAAATCGACAAGATTGGGCACCAACGGCGCTTTCAGGGATTTTATCGGCAAGAAAAACACTTGGATGGGGGTCTGGATTGGATTTTGCTGCATTCTTATCATGTTTTATTATTCGGTGGTCACTGGCTGGGCTATACGTTACCTTACTCTTGGTGTGACTGGAGCTATAAAACCAGGCATTGATTCAGAAGCTCTCTGGAAGGGGTTCCTCTCTTCGCCTCAGCAGACAATTCTTTTTCATTTCTTTGCCATTGGCATTGCAGGCTATATTATTTTGGGCGGAGTCCAAAAAGGTTTGGAAATGGCCAATAAAATAATCGTGCCCAGCATTGTTGTCCTTTTGGCTGTGGTCATGGTCTGGGCTCTGACAAAGCCTGGTGCTGTGCTCGGCCTGGAGTATCTTTATAGGCCTCATCTGGCTGGATTATTAAAAGCAAAGACTTGGCTTAACGCTTTCTCCCAGGCTGCTTGGTCTGTAGGAGCAGGTTGGGGACTGATGTTGACCTATGCTGTTTATATGTCTGAGAAAGAAGACATTGGTGCAAATTCGTTCGTCATTGCTTTTGCTGATTCAGGCTCATCTCTTCTGGCGGGAATGGCTATCTTGCCTCTGGTCTTCGCCGTATCGCCGAGCGCAGAGGTAGCCACCAAAGCCTTGCAATCTGGAGACACAGGCCTCACTTTTATCTATCTCACAAAATTCTTCCCCTCCTTGCCTGCCGGCTCCTTTGTTGCCGCCTTATTCTTTTTGGCTCTGGCCATCTCCGCTCTTGCCTCTCTGCTTTCTCAGGTCGAACTTGCTGTCTTGAACTTATCGAATGTGGGGATGACTAGAGGAAAAGCAACCATCATTGCCGCAGTCATCGCCTTCTTGCTGGGTATCCCTTCTGCTTCTGTCCCATCCTTTCAGGAAAATCAGGACATGGTCTGGGGAGTAGGTTTGCTCATCTCTGGTGTATTCTTTGCTTATGCTGTTTACAAGAGAGGCATTGATAATGTCAGGGAAATGATCAATCAGAATAGCTGGATCCATGTCGGCAAATGGTTTAATTATTGTGTTACAGCCATACCATGCCTGTTTGTCATTCTCTTTGGCTGGTGGGTCTGGCAGGCTGCCTCCTGGTATCCGGCGACGTGGTGGAACCCGTTTAAAACCTCAAGCCCAGCAACTATGTTACTGCAGTGGGCTATTTTGATGGCTCTCGTCATTGCCGGAAACAACTGGTTTGCCAATAAAATTAAATCTCCCTATGAAAAATTTCCGAGGGAGGTTTAGCCTTGACCAGGCGAGATATTAAAACTCCCGCACGGAGGTGAAAGCTATGAGTGGGCTGGCCATTGCCACCATGGTTTTTATGATCGTCGTTTATTTTGGAGGGTTAATCTATTTTGCTTTGAAGAAAGCACCCAAGAAATAAATGCTCTGAACGCTTAAGAGCGCCAGTCAGGCTATATTTTTATTATTAAAAGAGGTCAATAAGCACGCGCAGATTGCGAGGCAGAAGATCAAAGTATTCGATGAGGTCCAGATTTTCGATTTTTCTTAGAGTCTGAATAGGTAGGTTATTCTGGGATATTCCATCCAGAAGAAGCCTGGTTTCTTTTTCTGAGAATTCTTCTTTATCTTCGATCCACCCTTTAAATTTTTTATTTTCCGGACAGACTTTCTGGCAGTTCATGCAGCCGACTAAGCAGTTGTGCCAGGAAGGATTTATCCAGGAGGGAAAATCTCCCTTTCCCTCGTTTAGAAAGGTAAGGCAGAGCTCTGCCCGGAGAAGAAAACGCTCATCTGTGATGGCGCCTGTCGGGCAGCTCTTGAGGCAAGCAGAACAGTTCTGGCATCTCTCCATCATTTTTGAATCCTGCCAGTTCTCCTCAGCGAAGGGAAGGTCAGAAAAGAAAGCCATAAGCCGGTGAAAGCTCCCCATTCCAGGGATATAGCAGATATTGTTTTTTCCATAAGAGCCGAGCCCGCCTCTTGTAGCCAGAAGTTTTAATGGGAGCTCAGTTTTTGCCAAGCGGAAGCCAAGTGGATTGAGAATGCCTTCCAGAATTTCCTCTATCTTTTGATCTGGATAATGAAGATAGGTGGGGGGAATGAGAAGAGGAAGGCGCTTTCCCCGCCAGTTGAAGATAGCCCGGTGCTGAGGCTGGGGAAAAGCGACAACTATGAGAGATTTTGCTCCAGGCAAAGTGGCTGGAGGATTGAACTTGAATGAAGTCAACCACTTCTTATAGAATTCTTCAGAGAAAAGACCATGGCTGTGGAGATGTTTGATTTCCCTTTCCAGTTCACTGAGGCGATGAACAGAGACAATCTGTCCTTTATAGCCCTGATTTTTTAATTCTAAATACAGCTCTTTCAATCTTTCTCTCCTCTTTGTGATTTCTTAATAAAAGCTCAACCGCTTTAACCGATTATTTTTGCTTATATGTAAACTAGATGCAAGGAATTTCTAAGAAGTTTCAACCTGAAACCATTATGAAGAAAATTTGTTATTATTAGAGAAACGCACTTGAAAAAACTTTTATTCTAAAAATTGCTTATCATTTTTCCCAAATTGATTATAATAGATTCTTTTCATATTTCTGAGGAGGCATATACATGTTCAGGAAAAAAGTCATTATCCTTTGCTTTGTTTTTTTTCTTCTCTTTTCGCTGGCTCTAACCAAGGAGAAAAAAATTCCCTTTGATGGCCAACAAGCTTTGAGCTACATCAAGGACTTGGCTTCTGATACTATGAAAGGCCGGAAAAGCGGCCAGCCTGGAGGAGAAGCAGGAGCTGAATACATCGCTTCCAGATTCAAGGAATGGGGTCTTGAGCCTCTAACAGCTGAGGGAAGTTATTTTCAGGATTTCACGATTGAGCACAGAAATGTCGAAGAAGGAGTGCTGTTTGAGATTATCGCCGGAAATTCAAGACGGAATTTTTATTATGGGGAAGACTGGCGGGTCCAGCCCTATTCTGGCTCTGGTAACTTTGTGGCAGAAATTGTCTTTGCTGGCTATGGCATCCATGCTCCTCAAAAAGAATACGATGACTATGCTGGAGTCGATATCAAGGGGAAATGGGTGCTTTTTTCCACAGACTCTCCCCGCAGGCTTGAAGAGAAACTCAAGGATGAGGCCAAGATGGACGAGCGAATAAAGGCTGCCCAAGAGCTTGGTGCTCGAGGAATCTTGGCTTTCCGCATGGCTGATCCTCAAGCCCGTCAGATGGATTTTGCGGGCATGAAGAAGGAAAATTATAAGCAGGACTTCGTTTTTCTCTCCCTTGAGAATAAAATTGTTGATTTTATTTTTAAAGACCTAAAAACAGAGCTCCGTTATCTCTTCCAGCAGATTGAAGAGACCTCAAAGCCTGTTTCTTTTGAAACCGGAATCAAAGCCTTTGTTTCCGTTAGCGCTATCTTTGATCCAAAAAGGCCAACCAGAAATGTTCTGGCTAAAATATCAGGCGTGGATAAAGATCTGAAGAATGAGTGTGTCATCATCGGCGCTCATATGGACCATTTAGGGATTGATCCTCTGGGAGAAGTTATGAATGGTGCAGATGACAATGCTTCTGGAACAGCTGTGGTCATGGAGATCGCCCGGATCATGAGGCTCGCTCAATTCAAGCCCAAAAGGACAGTCATTTTTGGGCTCTGGGCAGGGGAAGAGCAGGGCTTTTTGGGCTCGAAGTATTACACAGAGCATCCACTTTTTCCAGTGGAAAAAACATTGGCCTACATCAACATGGATATGGTCGGCCACGGCAGCGGCAAGGTGAGGTTTTCAGGAAAGTATTATGGGCCTACGGTCTGGGATGTCCTCAAGCAGCGCCTTCCCAAGCAGATTCTTGACTATGTCATTGAGGGCAGGGGAGGGCCAGGCGGCTCTGATCATACGCCTTTCCTGGAAAAAGGAATCCCAGGCTTTGGCATCATGACAGAAGGCTATCACTTCAAATATCATCGAGAGGGTGATGAAATAGACCTGATTAAGCCTGAAATTTTGAAAAAAACTGGAGACTGTGTTGAGCAGGCTGTTGAGATCTTGGCTTCAGAGCCAGGAAATTTCTTTCCACCTCGCAGGCAAGAGATGTATCATCTGAAATACCAGAATCTCATTAATTTCGAGCTTCCTCCACTCGATGAAGTGATAGAGAACCACAAGGATGCCAAAGATTCTCATGTGGATTTGCAGCTCGCCATCGTCACAGAAAAAGAAGGAATGATTGCAGATGAGCTGAGAATTGATATCCTCAAGACGCTTCTTTCTGGCCAAGAGAAAATACGAGAGAGCAAAGGACTTTCGCTTTACACCTCTTCAAACCAGTTCATGGGAGATATTCGACAAGGAAAAACAACAATCATGCCCGGGCTCAGAGGAATAAACGCTTTTCGCGACGACCCGAGATGGGCAGAAGTCTTGGCCAAACAGGGAATATATTTTGTCATTGTGGACAATCCTTCCTTTCTTTTTGCAGAAAAGGAACTCTCTCTGGAGGGGAAAAAGATTATTGAAGCTTTGAGCAAGAGCGGCCTTCTTCTTATAGTCAGCAGTTTGGAGTCCTCGCAGGAAAAAATTCTTTTGGAAAATACAAAGAAGCCTCTGATCCTCCTTGAGAAGGATTTGCCGGATAAGGAAGTTTTGGAGCTCATCAAAAAGACAAAATCTGCACTTGGCCTCATTTTGAGCAGGGGAGAGGAGGGAGCCTTCTATTTTACGAAGCTGGAAGAAGCAAGAAAGGCATTGGGCTCTGAGTATTTAATGATTGTTAACCAGGAATGTCTCTGGAAAGAGGCAGGAAAGGAACAGATGCTCGAGGTGATTTCAGAGCGCCTTAAGGTAAAATTC